>CAMWLG010000022.1 GCA_947175035.1 uncultured Lachnospiraceae bacterium
CCTCTGTCAACAGTTCTCCATTGTTGGTCACGATGATGGCGGGTTTGATGGCACTACCGGTGTAAACATAGGTTGCATTAGGATTTTTCAGTCTCACATGGAGACCCACCTCATCCGGATCGATCGGATCCTCTCCGCCAGGACCAGGATCCGACCCTGAACCATCCTTATACACAGCTTTCAAAGTAATCACATTATCTTTATTTGCATCAACCGCATTTACATAATAAGCACCATTAACTACTTTATCCGAACTGCCCACAGACCAGCCGGCGAACTTTTTGCCGGTTACCGGTGTACACTCACCCAGAGTCAGTCTATCGCCCGCTTTCGCGGTAACGCTCGCTGCCATTCCTTCAGGCAGCTTGCCTCCAGCCGCGTCAAATTTCACCGTATAGGTCTCAGCGTCATAAATTGCAGTAATTGTTATAAGGCCCTCCGTCGCATCATCTTCCTTAACAGTATAAGAACTGTTAAGCATGGTCTTGCCGCCGTCCATCGACCAACCTTTAAAGGTATATCCCGGATTCGCAGTGCATACAGGAAGCTGTATCTCCTGTCCTTTTCCAGCTGTAACACTTCCCTGCCCTGCGGGCACGGTTCCGGTTCCTACCTGATAAAGAACCGTATATACCTGCTCTGTGAGCTTCAGGCTGGTGTATGCGACACCCTTATCGCCTTCCGGATACAGATAATATGTTCCTGCTCCGTTGACATCAAACTCTTTGGTAGTCTTTGTTTTGCTGGAGTCTTTTATATCTCCGCTGCATATAACCTCTCTGCTGTCTTCAATCAACTTACCATCCTTGTCTTTGTGTGCAAGGACAAGTTCATATGTCTTGCCAGTTTCCGACTTTCCAGACAATTCAACTTCCACGGTTAAATATCCCGAACCTTCCGCCGTGAATTCGATTGACTTAAGCATTCCGTCCTCATTGCCCGGAATAGTTGTATTCTCAAGCCGCAGACCGTTCGTATACAACTTACTGCTCTTGACAGTCATATAATACTTAGGACTTTCATTTCCGGCAGTTCCTACTCCACCCGCAAGCGCATGAATGGTAAATCCGTTAATTGTTTTCTTTTCCGTTATATCTCCTGCATCAAGCGATGAAGCGTTAAGTTCATGTTTTACCGTCTCAATCGCATTCCAATGTGCATATACGGTATAGGTTCCACTCAGTTTCGAGCCGTCAACCATCTCTACAAGATTACCGCCCTCTGCCGAATCATACCATCCGGCAAATGCATAACCGTCTCTCGTAGGTCTCTGCGTAATCGTATAAATCTGATTTTCCGCTATTCTGACATCAGGAACAGCCGAACCGCCGTTTGAATTGAATACTATGGAATACATCTTAACAACGGGTCTGTCATCCTTCTCCCAATCGGCATATAAATTTGCATTGCCGGTTACAACATAAGGATATTCAACAGCCTGTTCCGGTGAGCAATCTGCATCCTTATATAATCCTTTGAGAATGTATCCGTTCTTTTGGAATGATGCGGGCACCAAGGCCTCCATAGTCGCATAAGACGCACCCTCTACAAGCTGAACGGTTACATCATCACGTCCGTCATCATCATTATATACAAACGAAATATTATAATAAATATACTTCGGAGCCGCATTCGTCACCGACATGTATACCAGCAATGTCTCTGAGTTTTTAGCGCCCCTGGCAATCACATGTTTACCCGCTGCCAATCCCTCTATTCTGATAATTCCGTCGGAACCTATAGTATGGTCTTCACCGTCAATCTCAACCTTTTTACTTGCGCTACCAGAGTCAAATACCATGAACAGTGTTGCCCCATCATTACAACTAAATGATACCTGTGGCTTTGATGAAAAAGCCAAACTGCCATTATATTCCTCGCCGTTGACCGTAGCCGTACCTGAGTTCTTATAAGCCGGATTAGTCAACGTAAAGAAATTACCGTCCTGCGAAGGTTTCTTTTTCGGGAATGTGATAACATAATCACCCGCATCAGTTACGATTCCCGTATCTCCGCCGGTGCCTGTTCCACCGCTACCTCCGCCTACCGGTATTACAGTTCCTTCGCTCTTCTTATCTCCGCATCTTGTGCATTCCTCATGTTTTAATCCTGTCTCGTCAGCAGTAGCAGCCTTATCTGTCTTCCACACATAATTATGTCCGAGTGCCGGAACAACTTCTTCCTTGGTATTCTCGCCCTGCGTACATCCATCCGCCACACAATCATAGACATTCTTACCGGCCTTCGTACATGTGGGTGCCTCGGACTTGGATGCATTCTTTTCCCACTTATGATAGTGCTTGCTCGAATCGAATGGCGTAATCTCTATACTTTCGATTGTCGTCTCTTTAAAAGTTGCAGGCGTTAATTTCTTAGGGTCACCGGGCTGCAATCCCTCAGACTGAATCATATATGTTCCTGCCGGCAGCTTTACAGCCTCGCCGCTGCCATAAAGAAGATTCTCACCTGCAGCATTTACAAGTACACCCGGAAGTTTTGACGCAGATGAATATGTAATCTTAATATTAAATTCTCCATTTACTGAAAATGCATATCCCGTTTTATTAAGCTTACCGCCCTTATACCCCTTTTCACTCGGATCAAGGTTAACCGTTTGGACTCCATTCAAATCAACCTCTGTAACCGCATCTCCCAAACGAGAGATTACACTGTATTCGCTCTCATTAACAACTTCGGGCTTTCTGGGATTCTCATCCATTACACCCGTTTGTACCGTAATAAGCTTTCTGAGCTCTGTAAAGTCCTCTGTGAGCTTATAATTCTTAGACGGAATATAAGATAGCTTAGAATCAGTATCAAATTTATCATAGTTAATACCTTCTGCCGCAAATTTACAGTTATTCGGTACAATTGTCGCTTTGTCAGTTACAACCGTTCCGAGAGTGCCTTTATTCTGAATCACACTGGAAATGCTGTCATGGTAGCTCTTAATCGCACCACCCTCAACGGCCTGAGGAGACTTACATGCATAGAACAGATTATACTCTGAGAAAATATAAGCGTCTGCTCTTGTATTCTGTGCATAGTCGGTCTGCATTTCGAAGATATTATTATACATGTGTACGTTCGCTCTACGCGTAAGCGGTCCTCTCGCTTTACACAAATACCAATAATTGTGATGATAGCTCAGATTAAACTGAAGACTGGTATCCGCCGAACCCACTAGGTTTGTCTTATGACACCCCTCAAAATAATTATAACTACATGTAAAATACTGTCCTCTCTTAAAATCAACAGAGCCGTCTCCTTCGGATTTATCAGACTCCGCGGGACCCGATATATCAGGGCTGTAAAACTCATTATTATGAATCCAGCATCTCTCCACCTTTGATGTAAGTTTTGAGTTTGCATTCGCGCTTTCCTGCTGTCCTTCCATTCCCACAGCGTCCTCAGGAGTATTTATGAAAATAAGATTCCTTACTTCAAAACTCTCTCCAAGGTTGGGATATGCGCCTTCCGATATAAAATGGAAGCCCCATCCGTCAATCGTCGCATCGTATCCTATACCTTCAAGCGTTATATCCTTGCCGGACTGTATACGTGCCATATGTCCGTTATCGCCTACCGAACCTCCGTTACCGGTGGAATCATAGTCCGTAAGGCCGTCTATCAGACCCGCGTCAGAAGCGGTATATGATCCCTTCTTACGAACCCCCGACTCCGATACAGTACCTACGAATCTGACTACAAGCGGTTTCCCTTCAGCGGCAAGCTTTTGGATGACTCCCTGATTGGTATTGGGCTTACCGCCATTGCTTGTCTTTCCTCCTCCGGTGTCCTTTCCCACGGAATTAAGGATATTTCCTATACCCTTAACTGTAACTCCGCCCGCTGTCAGCGTTACGTCATTTTTATTGGCATCGGTTACATACAATACAACCGCCTTGTCCTTTAATGTACCGTCGTCATTATATGCTCCCACACCTCTTGTGTAATTAAAATGCGCATATCCCGAACGGTCATATTCATAGACTTCAATACCACTCTTCGTCAAGGTATTGCCGCCCACCGTTACTTTGAGCTCATATGTACCTTTCTTCAGTCCCGGGATGTCGATACGGACACCGCTACTTCCATTGTCTCTCACAAGATATGTCAAATCGTCTCCTGTGAGACTCCCATTCATCGTGCCCGAATAGCTGACCGCTGTGACATCAGCGTCCTTCACCCCCGCAATCTCAGCGTAGATGCTCTCGTTCCAGCCTCCGACACTGGAAAAATCAGACGCAGTAGCATATAATGCTGCGTCCATAGCCGAGAATAGTTGTGCATCATTTGCATCCTCGGTTCCCGTCTGTCCGACATTCTCATTGAATGTCTCCTCCGGCAGCGTGCCAATCCCTTCCAACTCAGCACCGGCTCCTGCCGCGTACACCGGCACGCTTTCAAATATCGGCGAAAATATCATCGCCATACTTAAAAGCATTGCCATCAACCTGTTGCTAAAGTTCTTTGCCTTCCTCATTGCTATCCCTTCCTTTACTAGTAAAAACTTGTAGATTATGTACTGTGCGCTAATCTCCCACGGTAATCAATCATTAATTAATATTTTAGCACAAATCAGGTGCTTGCACATCAAAATATACTCAAAAATATGCGCCAAATTTTTGATACCAAATTTGGGCAGTTTCCACAGTTTTACTGTAATAAAAGAAGGGAGACGTCTTTACGCCTCCCCGCTCATTTGCATAATCCTGTTTGACCGATTTTATCGACTGCCAAAAAGTCCCTGGATCAGACTGGAAGTATCGTCCCATGTGGTGTTGCTCTTAATCCTCATCGTCTTTCCAACAATTTTGAACTTGACCGTCTTGGTGCCACTGTAGGAACCTTTTCCTTGAATCACTGCTGTGGCGGTTCCCTTGTTGATATTGTTTGAGTAAGATACAATCTCGTAATCCCTACCTCTTTCAAGGGGATCTGGGACACCGTTTATTTTCACTGTCAAGTCATCCTTGTCAAGCGTAATCGCCTGACCCGTGTATTCCTTGGTCATGACCCTCCCATCCACCTTGCGAAGTTCAGTTTTCGCCCTGGCGATGTTCGTGGCAACGTCAAACTCCATGATGTCAGTCTCCCCCGTAAGATTTGTGCCATCCTTGACAACCACCTTCACATAAACCTCGCCCTCGTCGAGCTTCTGTCCTGCTCTATATTCGCTCTCCTCATCCTCACTCTCATCTCTGTATAATTTCAAAATATACTGTGATGCCTTGAGCACATTGCCGTTCTTATCCGTCACTGTCGCCTTCACCTTGCCGGCGGTCATTCCTTTATATGCCGTCACCGCCTTGATTCCCACTTCGGGATCGGACAGATCCAGCTTGTTGATGACATAGGTAGCACCCGTATACTTCTTGGTGTAATTGCCTTTGCCGGTAATCGTGATCTTTGCACTCTGCGTCGCAGTCTTATTGGCAGAATACTTCACCGTGTAATCCGTGCCATTCTTAAGCTTCACGCCGTCACAGGTGACTGTGATCGACGCAGGAGACGCAGCCTTCGCGCCATATGTCCCGGGCTGTGTCTTGACATCCATTGCAGCCTTGCTGATGTCTATGGCATTAATCTTGAATGTCTTCTTGAGTTTTGTCGGCTTGCTCTTGCTGTCATTAGCACCCGTGAGCAGGACAGTCGCCGTACCCTTGTTGATATTGTTGGAAAACGCCACATTCGCCGGAATTGTCTTGCCGTCCGCAGCTTTATAAACCCGTGCGGTTTCGTCATAGGTATACTCCACGGCGCCCTCCCCACTTAAGGTCAAGGTCAGCTTCGGATAATGGGCCTTTCCATTATAAGTCACCGCGTCTATCTTTCCAAGCTTTGCCCCCTTGAGGCCTTTGAGTTCCACGTCTGGATTTACCACTTCCTCGATCATAAAGGTTTGGGTGATATCCTTTCCCGCGTAGTTGCCCTTCCCGGTCACGGTAACCTTTGCCTTGCCTACTTTGGAATTATCCTTGTACTGGACGGAATAATCCACACCAGGCGCAAGGATTCTGCCATCGCCGATATCATAGTCCACCACGCCGATATTGGGGATAATCTTGGCACCCGTATACTCGTATTTTTCCTCCAACCCAATGATTGCGATACCTGTGTCCTTTTCACCATAGACCGCCTTGATTGCAATGATGCCCTTCCCGTCAGCATCCTCCGCCTTTACCTTGTACTCGGAGGTGATGGGTTCCGCTGAACTGTTCACCGACCAACCCTTAAATCTCTTGTCGGCCTCGGGGGGCGTGCACTCGCCCAATATCAGCAAATCGCCCGCTTCCGCCGTGACGGTCGCGCTCATTCCCGCAGGAAGCTTACCGCCCTCCGCACTGAATTTAACGGTATAGTATGTCTTTCCTGCCTCGGTGTATATGGCTTTCAGGGTGATGACCTTCTGTCCGTCCACGTCCTTGGCATCCGCATCGTTCACTTTGTAGGAAGATGTCACTTTCTTGTCTGTTCCATCCACTGACCAACCGATAAATTGCTGTGCTGCCGTGGGCGGCGTACATTCGCCAAGCTCCAGGATATCATCCGTTTCTTTCAGGCAGGAGCTTTCCATTGTCCCGGGAAGCTTTCCGTCGCTGGCGTCAAACTTCACCATGTAATATACTTTTCCTACTTCTGTATACACGGCTTTCAAGGTAATGATCAGCTTCAACTCCTTACCGTCCTTACCTTCAATTGCATCTGCAGGATCTACCTTGTAAGACTTTGTAATCCTGTCACCTGAATTATTGACTGTCCAACCAAGGAATTGCTGCCCCGCTTTTCCCGGGATGCAGTCTCCCAAAAATATGGTGTCCTCCACGGTAGCCTGACGGGTTGCCTCCATGCCCTCGGGCAATGTCCCGCCGTTCGCATCAAATTTCACCGTATAACTGATCAGCTCATAATATGCGGTAATCGTGATAAGACCGTCCACCGCATCATCTGCCTTAACGGTGTAGGAAGTAAGCATCGTCTTGCCGCCGTCCATCGACCAGCCTCTAAAATCATACCCCGGATTCGCAGTACATACAGGAAGTTCTATCTCTTCTCCTTCTCTGGCTGTAATGCTTCCCTGCCCTTCGGGCACGGTTCCGGTTCCCACCTGATAACGAACCGTGTACACCTGCTCTGTGAGCTTCAGGTTATAGTAGACTACCCCCTTGTTTTTTTCGGAATATAAATAATACGTGTCTGCTCCATCAATGTTAAATGTTTTTGTGGTCGGGGTAGTGCTGGTTGTAATAGCCGAACTGTCTACCTTTACCAGAGAACCATTCTGCGATTTCTTCGCAAGAACAAGATTATATGATTGACCCTCTACCGCCTTTCCTGACAATGCCATTTCCACCGTCAGAACAGCCGGGCCTCCCGTGGTAAACTCTATGGACTTCAAAAGTCCGTCTCCGTTGCCCGGAATACTCGGATCTGTTAGAAGCACACCATTTGTGCACAATCCATCGGGTCTCACGGTCATATAATACTTCGGGTTTTCCTTTCCAGCTTCACCTACTCCGCCTGACAGGGCATGAATCGTAAATCCATTGATTGTCGTTTCCTTTGTGATATTTTCTTGTGTAAGCTTTGTACAGTCAAGGACTTTGACAATCTCCGAAAGATTCCAATCCGCATAGAACACGGCATCTTCGCTTACGACATACGGATAGGAAACCGGCTGGGTGAGATTGGCATCCTGATACAAGCCCGCCAGCCTATAGCCATCTCTCCGGAAGTCCTCCGGAACCAAAGTCTCTACTGATGCATAAGATTTGTTCAATTTCGCCTGTACTGTCACCGCCGCGGGAGCACCCTCATAATTGTAGTGGAAGGTAAGGTTTTTAACTTCAGAGGGATCACCAGCCGCCTCAATTTTGAGCATGCTGACAGTAAACTCCTTCCACTTGATTGGATCTGCTATTGCAGCAGTCTCTTCAGACTGTATCATATAAGTGCCTGCCGGAAGTCTGATACGGCTTCCGTTTCCGGTAAGCAGATTTTCACCCGCTTCATTTACCAGAACACCCAAGGCTGTCCCTTCATAGGCAATCTCAAGATGAAACGCTTCATTGACCGTAAATACATATGGGTCTTGGGACGTATTTAGCGTAAGCGTCTGTGGCAGCGACGACAATTCATTGTTTGTTGCATTTTTAGGTATCACAGAATAATCGCTCGCAGTAACCTCTGCAGGCTGCTTAGGGTTCTGCGCCTGTACGCCTGTCTGGGATACAAGAACTTTTCTCAACTCGGTAAAGTCCGTATCTAACTTGTAGTCATCGGTCGGAATATAAGACAGCTTAGAATCTGTATCAAACTTATCATACTTACAGTTATTTTGCACATAAGTTGCCTTATCTGTAACTGCAGTTGCCTCCCTAGCCCCAATGACTGACGCATAGCAGTCATGATAGCTTTTAATTACACCACCCGACTGAATCATTTGCGGGTTTTGGCTGGCATAAAACATATTATATTCAGAGAAAATATAAGCATTTGCTCTCGGATTCATCGCATAAAAAGTCTGTCTCTCGTACAGATTGTTATACATATGAATATTGGCCTGTCGCGCAAGAGGGCCTCTGGACTCTACCAGATAGTAGTGGTTATGATGAAATGTGATATTGTACTGAAGATGCTCATCTCCTCCTCCCACTAAATGCGTCTTATGGCATCTCTCAAAATAGTTATAGCTGCATGTGTAATACTGACCTTTCTTGAAATCCACAGAACCGTCACCTTGGGCTTTATCATCTTCTGCGGGATTTGTAATATCAGGGCGATAAAATTCATTGTTATGGATCCAGCATCTCTCGACACTGGCAGTAAGTTGCCCGTTCGCCTGCACGCCTTCCATACCGACAGCATCCTCGGGCGTATTGATAAATGTGAGATTGCGCACCTCAAAGCTCTTTCCGAAAGTTTGAGCCGCACTCTGCGCTATATATTGAAATCCCCAGCCATCGATCACCGCATCATATCCGATACCTTCAAGGGTAATATCCTTGCCGGACTGAATCCGGGCCATGTGTCCGTTGTCACCTACTGAACCGCCATTATCCAGCGAATTGTAAGTCGTAAGTCCTTCAATCAGACTCTCCCCCGTCTTCATATTATAAGTCCCCTTTGTACGAAGACCGCTCTCCGACACAGTGCCGACAAATCTAACTACCAGCGGCGTGCCCGCTTCGGCAAGTTTCTTGATGATCCCCTGATTGGTGTTGGCCTTGCCGCCATTACTTGTCTTTCCGCCACTTGATTCCTGTCCCGCGGAATTGAGGATATTGCCGATACCCTTTACGGTAATGCCGCCACAGGTAACCGTCACATCATTTTTATTCTCATCCGTGACATAGAGAACAATGGCGTTATCCTTTAAGGTTCCGTCGTCCTTATATGCACCCACACCGTCTGTATACTTAAAGTGAGCATACCCGGAGCGGTCATATGCATAGACTTCAATACCACTCTTTGTCAGGGTTTGCCCCCCCACAGTGACACTGAGCGTATATGTACCTGCCTTCAGTCCCGGGATGTCGATACGGACACCGCCGCTTCCATTGTCTCTCACAAGATATGTCAGATCATCCCCCATGAGACTTCCTGTCATGGTACCAGACCAGCTGACCGCCGTGACATCAGTGTCACTTACTCCGGCAATCTCTGCATAGATGCTCTCATTCCAGCCTCCGACATTAGAAAAATCAGACGTGGTAGCGAACAATGCAGCACTCATAACTGAGAATAATTGTGTGTCATCTGCATCCCCGGTACCCGTCTGTCCGACAGCCTCCTCCAGCATCGTACCGATCTCTTCCATCTCTGTACCGGCTTCCGCCGCGTACACCGGCACACTTTCAAATATCGGCGCAAATATCATCGCCACACTTAAAAGCATTGCCATCAACCTGTTGCTAAAATTCTTTGTTTTCCTCATTGATATCCCCTTCCTTGCAATAATCCCCACGATAATCAATCATTTAGTAATATTTTAGCACAAATCGGAGCATTTTCCACAGTTTTACAGTAGCTTTTTCTATTTTTCTTTCAAAAGGGAGTCAAACACCTTAAGACAGGGCAGCAAGAACAATCTGAGAAATTGTTTTAGATGACAAAGGTCTGTGTAATGATAAAATTGTCATTTGTCGGTATTCGCTTCCTCCCATTCCTTCATGAATTTTCTCAATTCCTCCTCTCCTTTGATCTGCCTTGCGGCTACAGGAGTGCGTTCAGGACGGTTTTGGGCAGATTCTTCAATCGCATTGATGAACATTTCCACCTGTTCCCTGCCGGAAATGACAAAATTCCTTGTGATACTTGAAGTTGCCATGAGAAACACCTCCTTTGTTAGTACATGGGTTGTCGCATCAACAAATTAAAACTTTTATTCGGATTCGAAAGTTCTTTTATTATCATTTTTCATTTTTGTCGCAATATCAGTTTCAACAACATTTCTGATTTCTGTTATAATCGATGTGTAAAAGTCCACGTCCACTTTTGGTGTAGATAGGGAAACAACCAATGAATACCTGATTTTGCTATCATACTTGCCCAAATAGCTTCGTTCTCTCCACCATCCAATAACCGGAAATACGGCAATATTTTTACAATCGCATAATTCCGCAGCTGATAACTCACAATAATCAGAATGTATTGATCCTACATCGCGATTATCTGAGCCCAAATACCAGCGCTCACTTCCACTGGTGCCTTCGCCTTTATCTTTCTTATCATCTCCACGCATCTTTACATTAATGCGCTTCTTGAAATCCTCAATATCTTCATTTGAATTAATCACATCAAACCTTAACCCGCATGACGGATAGCGATACTTATCTTTCCACCCAATCGCTCCAGGACCAGGCTCTATAAAATATGACAAAGTCACCTTCAAAGTAACACTTACACTTTCAAGTGCTTTCAAAACCTCCGTAGGCCAGGGTAAAGTGTGAATATGCATTTCATTCATACTGTTTTTGCTATATGGCTGCAATTCCCCTTGGATAACCATGTTTACGCTATTATTCATACATTGAATAGCTTTTTTCAAATCAGGAATGCCATAACCACAAGTTCTTAAAAGCCGGCGACGTCCCTTTGTTTTTGTATCCTCAAGACAAAACTGTCTTTTCATCTGTTCGGTCCAAGTGGCAGAATGAATCATCAAAGCTCTGACTGTTTCGGGCCACATATCAGGATATTCAGCTAACAACTGTGAGCAAAACCATGCTGCCTGTGCAGCAGCAGAACTTGTCCCCCATATTGTCGAAAAATTTTTAATCAATGGTCTATAATTTGTTGTCAGTAGTGATAAATCAGGGCACTCTGAATAATCAGCACCATTAGAGGCCATATTTCCACCATCAAATAATACATCCGGCTTCACTGGCCATTTGTTATTCCATGTTTCGGAAGTAGAATTGTATGGCGACATATTTCCTGCTTCTGTCACTGCACTATATCCCTTAAAAACCGCATCAGTTATGTCTACATCATTTGAATATGCACCAACAGTAATAGCATTCCATGCCTGTCCAGGACTTTCAACACAATGTAAAGTATTGGCATCCGGAAATGATGTTTTACTCACTTCTTCCGGATATACATTCCCTGCGCTGACAACAAAAAGCCTTTTTACATTTTCTTCATCTGCCCCAGATGTAATACTGTCTAATGCTGCTGACCATGACGTCGGGCTCCCGTCAAACGTATTATATTCTGGTGAAGTTACTGCCATACAAATAACCCTATGTACGAATGGATTAGCTATTTCCGCCAATGAAACGGCTTGCTCTGTAATTGCGCCATATAAATCAGGGTCATTTCCACCCGTTGGCGGTAAAATTTTTACTGATTCAATTTTTTGCGGCACTTCTATTTTGTTTTTTCCAGTCAGTGCATCTTTTAGATTTTTAAATAAAGCTATGCCAGCCATTTCTGTTCCATGGCCTTGATGGTCTCCAATTCCCCATGCAGATTTTACAGTTTGAACATGATCCAAATCGATTGCTTGCGCCAACAAGGGATGGGATGTCGTAACCCCCGTGTCCAACAGGCAAATTGCCACATTACCATTCGAATAAACAGTGCGCTGAAGCAATTCATCTATCCATTCTTTCTGCTCGCTATTAGACAGATCTTCAAAAAAAGTGGTTGCCTCTTGCGCACGCCTTATTTCTGTAATATATGGACATCCAGCTATTAGGAGTTTTAACTGTTTGGCATTTGCATGTACCATTTTTACGATACGCTCTGGAAAGATAATATGTTTCTCATCAATATGTATTTGATTTTCTGAACATAATGAAGTAATGCTTTCCTCGATATCTATCCAAGATTCAGACTTGTTAAACTGAAAATCATATCTAAGCCAAATTTCACACCAGACTGGGATGTCTTTTGGCATGCTTTCATAACTGCCCATCCAAAAAGAATCTAATATTGCTACTTTAATATCATCAATACTTCTGACCAAATCGTTATTTTTGGGATTTCCATTTGTCGTTTGCTCATTTGCATATGCTTCGACTTTCTTGAGGAAAAAACTTTCCTTTCCAGCAGGAATATATACTGTCGCTTTAATTACAGATTTCTTTTTATCCTCATGAACATTCAGTAACCGTATACCCGTCTGACGGTTTTCTAAACTCTTTATAGCCAAATCATGTCCCTTGGCACTTGAAAACTCAAGATAAGTACCTTCTTTGTAACGAATTGCTGCTGCCTGTTTCTGTGATAAGGAATCTGCATAACATTTTTGCAGTTTTTTCTCTATAAACGCCGCATGTTCTGCAACTTTACGTTTCGGATAATTTGTTCCTACAGGCTTTGATGTTGATGTATAAGGCATAGCTTCAACTGTATGTGTCAGAAAAATATTTCTTTTTTCTACTGCCATCTATCTTTATGCCTCCTTACACGAATATACGTTATGCCTCTCACTCAGTAATTCGATCACTGTTTTACTTGTAATAGGCTCATCATCTAATATGGAATTCTTTATCGCATCATCACATACTCTTACAATTTCTGCGTGGCTTAGCCCCTCTGCTGCATTCACCATATTCTTTGAAATAAAAAAATGATTATCATATGATTCTATTTTGTATTCAAATAAACGCTTAATTTCTGCAGATGTAGGCAACATATAGTGCAATACGTCATCAAATCTTCTGAACAAAGCTTGATCCAAAAGTTTTTGATTGTTTGTCGCTGCCACAATAATACTTTCAGAACTATCTTGTTCTATAAACTGTAGAAATGAATTAAGAATCCTCCGCATTTCTCCTACTTCATTATCAAAACTGCGATCTGCACCTATAGCGTCAAATTCATCAAAAAGGTATACACCTACCGTTGACTCTATGCAGTCAAATACCTGCCTTAGTTTTGCGCTTGTTTCCCCCATAAACTTTGTGACAAGTTTATCCATTTGTACTGTATATAAAGGCAAGGATAGCTCAGATGCAATAATTGAGGCTGTTAAGGTTTTCCCTGTTCCTGGATTTCCCTCTATCAGTATTTTTCTTCTATTTGTCAATCCATAAGATATAAGTCTATTTCTATTCCTGTACTCATTCAGAATTCTCTGAATCTTTTCACTGATATCTTCTGAAACAATTAATTCTGACAAATCATGAGAGGGCATTGATAATAAAAGCATAGGATTGGTCGAAGTAAGTTGAACGATATTTGCTCTTTTGTTTCCAACCCTGTCAATTTGTTTTTTCAGGTCACGCGCTAAATTATCGTGTCCAAGTCTAGCTTCATGTGCCGCAATCTGCAAAACGACTGTTTTGAACTTTTCATCATTACAGTCAGCATAAGCTTTTACCAGACTTTTAATCTGCTCCGCAGTAGCCATTCCATCCACCCCCATAATTATACTCTTTCAATTTATATCATACTATTTTTATGCTATACCGTCAATCAAATGCTTGTTTTTCTCCACATTTTCTGTTGCTTTTCGATCATCTTCGCTACTACCATTATTTCTTTCCTATCTGACACATAATTATCACCATTTCGTATAAAATCTGAACAGGTTTGCTTTTTCAACGCAGAAATCAGTGTGCCAGACTATGTAAACTGCACACGCAAGCTTTTCTTGACACAATACACCCCCTTACCTTATAGTATTAATTATACGAATGCTTTGTTCACCCGAAAGGAGACGTCTTTGAAACACCATAATATCATCAAGGAAAAAATGTGGGAATCCATCTCGTCAGTGCTGCCGATTGCTCTGATCGTCTTTGTGCTGTGCCTCTTTTTTGTTCCGGTCAACAGCGGGCTGGTGCTTTCCTTTATCGTCGGGACGGTGATGATCATTGTCGGTATGGCTTTGTTCACTCTGGGAGCGGATACCTCCATGACACAGATCGGCAATCATATTGGCGCCAAGATGACCTCCACACGGAAACTGTGGCTCATTTTAGTCCTCAGCTTTGTCCTTGGCGTGATGATCACGGTGGCTGAACCGGATTTACAGGTGCTCGCCACGTATGTCCCTGAGATAGACACTTCCGTTCTGATAGCAACGGTATCTGTCGGTGTGGGGCTGTTTCTGATGGTCAGTATGCTGCGTATCCTGTTTGGCATTCCAATGAAATGGCTCCTGCTCTGCCTCTATACGGTTGTCTTTGTTTTGGCGGCATTGTCAGACCCTAATTTCCTGTCAGTTGCCTTCGATTCCGGCGGAGTGACCACAGGTCCTATGACTGTGCCCTTTATCATGGCCATGGGTGTCGGTGTCGCCTCCATCCGAAGTGATGAAAAGGCCAAATCCGACAGCTTCGGTCTGGTGGCTCTGTGCTCCATCGGCCCGATTCTTGCCGTGCTGCTGCTGGGATTTATTTATCAAAATAACGCCGCAGAGACCTCCGCGATGCTCATCAACGAATTCACAAGCTCCGTTGATATCGGGATAGAATATCTGCTTTCGCTGCCGGATTATATGATGGAGGTGGTCGTAGCATTGCTGCCTATCTTTGTATTTTTCCTGCTGTTCCAGTTATTTTCATTGAAATTGAATAAGCGCGCATTCTACAAGATCATAATCGGCATATTGTTCACATATATAGGTTTGGTGTTGTTCCTGACAGGCGCCAATGTGGGATTCTCCTCGCTGGGGTACGTGCTTGGCGGCGCGTTGGTGGAACATGATATGAAATACCTGATCATTCCCCTGGCCATGGTGATGGGCTGGTTTATCATTAATGCGGAGCCGGCTGTCCATGTGTTAAACAAGCAGGTATCGGAGCTGAGCGCCGGCGCCATCTCGGAAAAGCTCATGGGACGCACACTCTCCATTGCCATCTCCATGGCCATGGGTTTTGCCATGATCCGCGTGCTGACAGGAGTGTCAATTCTGTGGTTCATGCTGATCGGCTATGTCATCGCCCTTCTTTTGGCATTTGTGGTGCCGCCCACATTCACGGCAATCGCGTTTGATGCGGGCGGTGTGGCATCCGGTCCTATGACAGCCGCTTTCATGCTGCCCTTTGCCATGGGTATCAGCACCGCTACCGGCGGAAATATTATGACTGACGCATTTGGACTTGTGGCGCTGGTTGCCATGATGCCTTTGATCACCGTGCAGATCATGGGAGCGATTTCAACAGTGAAATCCCGCAAAGAAGTTGTTGTGCGGGATATTGTCAGTGAGTTTAAAGACGATGAGACAATCGAATTGTGGGAGGTGTCCTGAATGGAACTATATTATGTGCTTGGCATTGTAGACAGAAGCAGGGCGGAAGAATTACAGAAACTATGCCTTGAGCTGCAGCTTTCCGTGGTTCTCACCAATTTTGGGAGAGGCACCGCCACATCAGAGCACTTACGGCTTTACGACTTGCAGCCAACGGAGAAAGCGGTAGTTGGAACCATCGTCACGGCATCTTCCATGAAGCAATTGATGCGGGCGGCAAAACTGAAAATGTTCATTGACATCCCCGGCAACGGAATCATGATGGCAATACCGATAAAAAGCGTAAACGGCGGAAAAAATCTTGCATATTTTACAGATGGTCAGGATTTAGGAGGTGGGATACCGGATATGAATTTTAAGAATGAACTGATTGTTGTGATACTGAATGAAGGTCATGCGGATCTGGTGATGGACGCAGCGAGAGGCGTGGGCGCAGCCGGCGGCACCATACTTCATGCCAAGGGAACCGGCGGGCAAAGGGCCGAGAAATTTTTCGGCGTTTCTCTCGCGCAGGAAAAGGATATGATTTACATTCTCGCCCCCTCGGGCAAAAAGTCTGAGATCATGAAAGCAATCAACCAACAATGTGGCACAGACACACAGGCAGGCGCCATCTGCTTTTCCCTGCCGGTATCGGAAGCCGTGGGTATCAGAAGATTGGATGAGGAGGGGTAACATTCACCCCTCCTCAATTTCTTATTTCTTCTTTTTCCCGCTCGCCTTCTTGCTCTTCTGGTCAACGATATCCTTCAAACGCAGCGCCTTCTCAATACTGCCATCCACTTTGAGCTTCTGTATGGTGAAGGCGGCAATCGGATCTGTCTTGCCGGTGACGATTTTGTCCAAGGTCTCCGGCGTACAGGTGAACGCCGCATCCCTGTCAAAATACTGGTAAGGCTCGATATAGAGCTGCCCCTCCTTTACTTCCACATAGAAAGCGCCGCCTGCCTCCGGATCGTCAATGTTGAACTGGAACGCCAAGTGATCCTTGATATCGCTCACGTCAACACCATCAAATTTTGCTTTAAATCCATCAAAATATTCCTGAAATGTCATCCTTCCTATCCTCCGTTTTCCAAATTTCTGTCCAATCAACCACTCATGTTGATTGTCTTACACACGTTCCACAGCCACGGTCACCTTTTCTCCGTTTACATCCCATTCATTCGCAATGGCAAATGTCTTACCGCTTGTGAGCTCATCTGCCAAAACTTTTCCGACAATCGTATCAGAATTCTTCTGAGCGATGGCAAAGAGCTTGTCGTTGCCGTTGAGAGACACTCTGATATGATCCATCACTTCAAAGTCCGCATCCTTGCGCATGTTTTGAATCTTACTGATGATCTCATAGACAAAGCCCTCCTCGATCAGTTCCTCTGTGAGATTCATATCCAGTACCACCGTCATGTGATTGTCCTCCTGGGACACATAACCCTCCTTCTGGGTCATCTCGATGAGCAGATCCTCCTTGGTCAATTCCACCGTCACTCCGTCCACGTCAAATTTCAGCGCGCCGTTTGCGTTCAACTCATCCATAGCCGCATTGCCGTCCAGGGAAGCGAGTGCCTTCTGGATGCCACCCAGCTGCTTGCCGTACTTGGGACCCACGGTGCGAAGCTGAGGCTTAAAGCTGTAAGAGGTAAATTCTCTCACGTCATCCGCAAAAAGCACTTCCTTCACATTTAACTCATCCGCAATAATATCTGTGAAGAAGGCATCCCTGATAGAGGTTGTCCCTTCTCCCGACACAATATCCGTCTTGATATACATTTTCCGGAGAGGCTGGCGGTTCTTCACCTTCATCTCGTTGCGGCAGGCGCGTCCCAAAGCCACCGCATCAAACACATCCTCCATATTTTTCTCAAGCTTCTTGTCAATGAAGCTCTGCTCCACCGTGGGGAAATCACACAGATGGATGCTCTCCGGCGCGTTCGCGTCATTGCTGCGCACCAGATTCTGATAAATATCCTCTGTCATGAAGGGAATCATGGGAGCCGCCGCCTTACAAATAGTCACCAGAGAAGTGTACAGCGTCATATAGGCATTGATCTTATCCTGCTCCATGCCCTTTGCCCAGAACCGCTCCCTGTTACAGCGCACATACCAGTTGCTCAAATCATCCACGAAATCATACATTGCCTTGGCAGCCTCGGGAATACGGTATGCGTCAAGATTCTCGTCAACCTCGCCCACCACGGTATTTAATTTAGACAAAATCCACTTATCCATTACCGCCAGCTTATCGTATTCCAAGGAATACCCAGTAGCGTCAAAACTGTCAATATTTGCATACAGCACAAAGAATGCGTAGGTACTCCAAAGGGTTCCCATGAACTTGCGTTGTCCCTCCTGCACCGCTTTCCCTGAGAAACGCTTGGGAAGCCAAGGGGCAGAGCTTGTGTAAAAATACCATCTGATGGCGTCCGCACCGTAGGTCTCCAATGCCTCAAAGGGGTCTACCGCGTTGCCCTTACTCTTGCTCATCTTCTGACCATTCTCATCCTGCACATGTCCCATGACAATTACATTTTCATAGGGCGCCTTGTTAAAGAGCAGGGTGGACTCTGCAAGCAGCGAGTAGAACCATCCGCGGGTCTGATCCACCGCCTCGGAGATAAACTGGGCGGGGAACTGCTTCTCGAACAGCTCCTTATTTTCAAAAGGATAATGGTGCTGTGCAAAAGGCATCGCCCCGGAATCAAACCAACAGTCGATTACCTCCGGCACACGCTTCATCTGTTTGCCGCACTCGGGGCATTTGATGGTGATCGCGTCGATATAAGGTCTGTGGAACTCCACCGTCTTAGCATCCTCATTGCCGCTCATATTATACAATTCCTCGCGGCTCCCAATGGCATGCTGACAGCCGCACTCGCATTCCCAGATATTCAGCGGGGTTCCCCAGTAACGGTTTCTGGACAGTCCCCAGTCCTGAATATTTTCCAGCCAGTTGCCAAAACGTCCCTCACCGATGGACTGGGGAATCCAGTTGATGGTGTTGTTATTGCGCACCAAATCATCCTTCACCGCAGTCATCTTGATGAACCATGACTCTCTCGCATAGTAAATCAGGGGCGTGTCACATCTCCAACAGAACGGATAGTCATGCTCAAACTTCGGGGCATCAAAGAGTTTGCCCTCCTTATCCAAATCCACCAGGATGTCCTTATCCGCGTCCTTCACAAACTTGCCGGCATAAGGTGTCTCCTCTGTCATATTTCCCTTGCCGTCCACAAACTGGATAAAAGGCAGATCATAATCCCGCCCCACGCGGGCATCATCCTCACCGAAAGCAGGCGCAATGTGTACGATTCCCGTACCATCCGACATTGTGACATAGTTGTCACAAGTTACAAAATGGGCTTTCTTCTTCTGTTTTGCCGCAGCCTCTCCCGCACAGGCAAACAAAGGTTCATATTCCTTGCCCACCAAATCCTTACCGATATAAGTCTCCAGAACCTCATAAGCAGGCTTCCCGTTCTCCGCGTCTGCCAGCTTCCCCAGAACGGTGTCAAGCAGTGCCTGTGCCATATAATAAACTTTATCATCCCCAGCTTTTACCTTCGCATAAGTTTCCTCGGGATTGACACACAGCGCTGTGTTGGAGGGAAGCGTCCAAGGGGTGGTCGTCCATGCCAGGAAATAAGCATCCTCCCCCACAACCTTGAAGCGTACAACCGCCGAACGTTCCTTCACTGCTTTGTAGCCCTGTGCCACCTCATGGCTGGACAGAGGCGTTCCGCAACGGGGACAGTAAGGCACGATCTTAAATCCTTTATACAACAGCTTTTTGTCCCAGATGGTCTTAAGCGCCCACCATTCAGACTCGATATAATCATCCTCATAAGTGACATAAGGGTCATCCATATCCGCCCAAAATCCCACGGTCTTGGAGAAATCCTCCCACATGCCCTTGTATTTCCAGACACTTTCCTTACATTTGTCAATAAAGGGTGCAAGACCGTACTCCTCGATCTGCTCCTTGCCGTCCAGACCCAGGAGCTTCTCCACCTCAAGCTCCACCGGAAGGCCATGGGTGTCCCATCCCGCCTTTCTGGGCACCATACATCCCTTCATGGTGCGATACCGGGGAATCATATCCTTGATGGTACGAGTCTCCACGTGACCGATATGGGGCTTACCGTTCGCCGTAGGCGGCCCGTCATAGAAGGTGTAAGTAGGCCCCTCCTTCCGGCTCTCTATACTTTTTAAAAAGATGTTATTGTCGGACCAGAATTGCTCCACAGCCTTCTCCCGCTCGACAAAGTTAAGATTTTTGTCAACCTGTTTGTACATGTCTGTCTCCTTTCTATACTTGTATGCTCCTCGCACTCATTGCTCCATCGAGTAGGGAAGCTTTTCCCTACTCGCCGCGCGAGCCGCATGCTGCGAAGCAGCTAAATTCCATATGCGGCTCCCCCGCCTCACGCTCCGCGCTCGGTGTCGCGGCATTCGTCACATCCTTGCTCATGCGAGCACGGCGCGGATGTTCCTCATTGCTCGCGCAAAAAAGCTTCATCCTGTAACAGGACGAAGCTTGAAAGCTCGCAAACCACCTCTTACATCATACTTCCAAGTCCGTGTGCCGCAGCATCTGCCTGCGCCTGCGGAGGAGTGATATGTGATCCGATAACGGTGGAATACCGGACAAGACTACATGATATTTCGTCCTGCCTGCTCGGAAGTGATCTTCACCATTCTCCTACTCGCACCGGGCTTACACCCTCCCCGGCTCGCTTTGCCTTTCCTAAAATGGCTACTCTCTTCGTCACTGCATTTATACTTATCAGATTATATATCCTGCGCGGGCGGGATGTCAAGGGTTAATTCACATCCAAAAACTCATACTTTCCCGGTCCCAATCCGGTAACCTTCTTAATGACCTTTGCCGCTTTCATTACAGTCATAATATTGGTTGCCTTAGATTTAGAACAATTTAACCATTCCATAACATTCGCTTGTCCAAATGGAACGCCGACGCCACACATTTCAAATACTTTTTGTATATTGTATATGAATGTATCTGTCACATCTGCCTCCTTAAATAGTGGAAGATATTTTTCAAAGTCATTGCTTACTTTTTCCTGGGCATTGCTTACTTTTCTGAAAATGGTAACCTTAAAACCGTTGCCAAATTCTTCAAATACAGGATCCGGCAATCCATACTCTTTACATCTATTGATAATTCTTGGCAGTCCAGTTCCCCATGCCTCTACAATGTGCATATAATGAAACGCCTCTGCTATCGCTTCATTTCTACATGTGGACTTTCCTAATTTGGCAGTTTCCATATCCAATCCGCCATAAAGCATACCTGGTGAAGAAACCTCCAGTCTGTCATCATAAAGGCTCACCTGCACACAAGATTTATCAAGATAGCTCCTATGAAGAACTGCATTTGCAATCATTTCTCTGATAGCAGATATCGGCAATTCATACACATCTTTTCTGTATTCTCCTTCAATTTCAGCACCCATATCTATATGTCTTAAGACAAAATGATAAGCATCATCTACCTGCTCATAAATGGGGCCGTTAAATTCTTTTTTGTCAATAAATATATCTCTCGTTTTTCCTTTAAATAAAGCACATTGAACCTATGATACTTTATTCCTGTTATCGGTCAATAAATCAAAAGCATGTGTGGGATATGAATTTCTGCCTACTCTGCAAAGAATTCCAAAATCGTGAAGTTTTTCCACTGTCATATTTTTTACCGCAAGTCTTTCTTCCTCCGTATCACATGAATCAATTGCAACCTGTTTCATCTTTTTACATAAATTCAGGGCCTTTTCCTCATCATACTCACATCCAATCTCTTGAAGTGTATCATAGGATATATTTTGCCCTTCCAGCTCCAGTTCCTGCAATTTTCTTACATCAGCTGGTCTGCTGGTGCCATTGATCCTGATATAAGCACTGATTTCCTTTCCCTTGCTTGCAAGATAATAAGGCCTGAATTTACCCGGCACAACATCAATCACAAGTATCGTTTTACCCTCTAGCGTTTGAATGGAAATATCTGACTCTACCTGCGGTGTACATGCATCGGAAATCATATTTAGAAATAGAATCCGACAATTTGAACGGACTCTGCTCACCAATTCCATATACAATACCAGTCTCGTCTTCGACACCTAAAATTACTTGTCCACCTGTACTATTGGAAAATGCAATAATATCTTTAAGAAATTTCTCATGATTATCTGGAATTTCTCTTTTAAATTCAATGTTCTTGCCTTCACCAAAATATCCTTTTTTAACCATGATGGCACCTGCTTTCTATAATAAACCCTTTCTATGCTGATACACTCTAAACTCCTATTTATTATAGCATTATAATCATAATTAAAAAAGTCTATTCTTGTTCACTATTGCCTTGATTTAAAGTTAAGGATGTTCGCGTGTCATGGCATATTCTGTCATAATAAAATGTGCATATCGTGTTGCTTGTCGTTCGCGACCTATATCTGTAAGCTGCAAATTATTAATCCATTGATAATAATGTGTAAGCTCGTGAGCGATAGATGTTAATATCGTTGCCAGTGCATCATCTCTTCCATATTTATCTTTCAATTCCATATAATCACCGGCAGCTATTTTAATATATGGTTCAACCGTATAGTCATATGGTCCCAGAAAAGTACCAACCACATGCTCCCCATCTCTGGCTTTTATGTATTTTTTATCTTTAATATATACCGGTACTCTTATGGGAAAATAATATTCTGAGCGCAACCATTGGGCAAAACATTTACATGCATTTTTAACCTCTGGATCAACAGTTGGTTCATACCGAAATCGTAATCCTGTTCTTCTATTATCAGAACAATCCAAAAAATGTTTCCAATTGTCAATTGTCCAAATATGCATTTCAATGCTCCTAATATTTTCTGTAGTTGCAGCCTTGCCGTTTACAGTCTTGATTTATCATCCACTGTTGTCTCCTGTTATGAAGCTGTGTTGATAAATATACTTTTATCTTTTTATTCTATATTGGCAGACGCTTTGTCTGTTTTAGCAATATAGAGAACATAACCGCTCTTTGGCAGATACTTTACTGTTACATAGTCCCCTACTTCCAGCGATCCTTTGCGGACTGCCTTGCAGTGAACCCCATCGATGATAAACTCATAACCATTTACTTTGTCATGTTCATAATCCCCTTTGACCACTGGAAATGAGAAGGAACCCAGACCTCGAATATTAGAAATCTCTCCCTGTATCTCAACCGCATCTGTCTCTTTTTCATCGCGCAGATAAATTCCACCATTTAATAGCACCCCGATCAACATGCACACCAATACCCCCGCTCCCATGATCCACAATACTTGAAAACCATATTTTCTCCAGTCCCACTGTTTACGCAATAGCACATATACAAGCCATGCACCACAATAAAAAATACCGATAGAAAAAGCTACTACACCAAATGCGGGAGCTCCAAAGCAAAAAGTTTTATATGCGTCATATTCAAAATACATTCTTGTAGCCTCCCCTTAGTTTGTAAGCAATATAATAATTTCATCATTATCTTTCTCAACTGCATAATCATATGCAGTTTTTCCTTGTGAATCCATAAGAGTTTTATCAGCGCCGCTGTCCAAAAGAAGCTGTACCATTTCTGGCGAGGAATAATTAGCTGCCTGCATCAAAGCACTCCACCCCAGGGAATCGGTATCGTTTATGTTACAATAATTTTCTCTTAATAAAAATTGAACAACTTCAAATCTATTAAAAAGGATACTCCTTTGTAATGTTTGATACCAATCTATTTGATTGTGATCGCATTGGTCTATAGCGTAGTGAAATGCAGCAAGTATGTCTGCTTCATCCACATCCATACTCTCAGGTCCCGAATGTACAATATCTCTTAGAACAGACGGCGTTCCTCCCGAATACTCCGTCACATAGTCTAATGACACACCATTTTCAATCAAATACAAAGATATCTGATACCAGTGTTCTTTCTTGGCGCAATAAGTCAATGAAAGCGGAGTGCGCCCATCATTACAATTTACATCTGCCCCAGCTTCGACCAGCATTTTCACAATTTCAACATTATCCATTCCGCAAGCTACAATCAAAGGATATGTTGTTCCCCGGTTTTCACAAATAGTATTAAATATCCTTTCGGGTAAAATTTGCGGATATGTGCTTGCACAATTCGGGCGCTTCCCTAAAATATGTTCAATGGATGCAATATCCTCCCTTTCAATGGCATACACCAGACTTTTGGCATAATAATAGTCACTATTCAAAAACATGACCAAGGCTGCTCCGCCAAGAATGCAGATAATAACTATAAATAATAAAAGACTTTTTTCATCTTTACCCCTTTTCTCCTAATATCTTCTGACTTCTGGATCATAATATCTTTATCTTTTATACAAGTACATACTACTACGCAACATAATTTGGGTCAATTATGGATTTTCATATAAAACGTCTGACTTTTCGTAAATACTTAACAATTTTACACCTTGCGGTCAGAATATTCTTTCAGAACAACATTCTGTTCGTTCTTGCAATTGTCTGAAATGACAAGTATAATGATAAGTGAATGTAATGGAGGCGATATTATGCAAACAGGGAACAAAGGGAAAATCGGTCATGTTCTGCAGGCAATCAATATAGTGCCACTCTTGCTTTTTGGCACGATCACGCTGTTGTTAAGCTATCAATGGTTTACCGACGCCATGTACGAGGAGGTGGAACGGGGACTTGTCTATGTGGCCCTGAACACGAATACCATTATAGATGTGGCATACCCTGGAGACTATAGGCTGGAAGGCGACACGGAACCACACTTGTATAAGGGCGATGCTGCCATCACCACCGATGCCTATGAACTGATTGACCGTGTGAAAGCCGACACGGAGTTGGAAATTACTATATTTTATCAGGACATGCGTGTTTTAACCACGATCTCTGATTCGGCCGGTGGCCGTTATGTCGGAACCAAAGCGCCGGATATCGTCATTGAAGAAGTCTTAAATGGGGGCGAGCCCAGGTTTTATACCAATACCCTGATCAATGGCGCCAGATATTTTTCCTACTATATGCCGATATCGGATTCCAACGGAAATATCGCGGGCATGATTTTCGTGGGAAAACCCTCACAGAAGGTGAACACCGCCGTCCAGGAATCGCTCTACCCCTTAATATTTACCACGATCGCCACGATCATTGTCATTTGTTTATTCCTATTTTTCTATACACAGAAGCTGATCACCGCACTGCAGCACATCCGCGGCTTTCTTGTGGAGGTTGCAACGGGTAATCTAACCGCCAAACTGGATTCGACTGTGTCAAAACGCAATGACGAGTTCGGAGACATCGGCAGATCCGCCCTGTCCATGCAGCGTTCCCTGCGCACCATGGTGGAGCAGGACGCGCTGACCGAGCTTTTTAACCGCAGGTGCGCCGAGCAGAAGCTAAGACAGGTTGTCGCCAAGCATCAGACACAACAGACGCCTTTTTGTCTGTCAATCGGAGATATCGACTTTTTTAAGAAAGTCAATGATACATATGGTCATGAGTGTGGTGATCTGGTTCTCAAGAATATCTCCGCCAAGCTCAAAGAACATATGCACAATCACGGCTTTGCGGCCCGCTGGGGCGGCGAAGAATTTCTGTTGGTGTATGACCATGTGCAGCTTCCCGAAGCACACAGGCTGCTGGAAGGATTGTTAAACGAAATCCGGGCGATGGAAACCCAGTATAACGATAAGGTGATAAAAGTGACCATGACTTTCGGTCTCATCGCAGGCGATACGGACGATACCTCGAAGCTCCTGCTCTCGGCGGACGAGAATCTATACAACGGCAAAGCGGGCGGCAGAAATTGTATTGTCTGGAAGCAATCAGACGAGAAATCCGACACAGAATCTGACACAGCTTCCGAACAGGAAAACAATAATAAGGAGAATGAATGAAATGGACAGACAAAATCTGACGCTTTTAACCGATCTTTATGAACTGACCATGATGCAGGGATATTTTAAAAATAAGGATCGCAACGAGACCGTGATCTTTGATGCTTTTTACCGCAATAACCCTTGTGATGGCGGATTTGCCATCTGTGCCGGGTTGGAGCAGGTGATTCAATACATCAAGGAGCTTCGCTTTGAGGAGGAGGATATCGCATACCTCGCCTCCCTGGGTATTTTTGAGCAGGATTTTCTGGATTACCTGCGTGATTTTCACTTCTCCGGTGATATTTACGCCATCCCGGAAGGCACGGTGATGTTCCCCAGAGAACCCATGGTCAAGGTTATTGCTCCCATTATGGAGGCTCAGCTGGTGGAGACCGCTATTTTGAACATCATTAACCACCAAAGTCTGATTGCCACCAAAGCCGCCAGGGTTTGCTTCGCGGCCAGAGGCGACGGCATTATGGAATTCGGTCTGCGGCGCGCCCAAGGACCTGACGCAGGAACCTACGGTGCAAGAGCTGCCATGATCGGCGGCTGTATCGCCACCAGCAATGTTTTGGCGGGTCAGCTTTTTGACGTTCCGGTAAAAGGTACTCACGCCCACAGCTGGATTATGAGTTTTCCGGATGAATACACTGCATTCAAGTCATATGCGGATATGTACCCTTCCGCCTGCATCCTGCTGGTGGACACTTATGACACATTAAAATCCGGCGTTCCCAACGCGATCAAAGTATTTACAGAGATGAGGGAGGCGGGGATTCCTCTGACCTTCTATGGCATCCGCCTGGACAGCGGGGATTTGGCATATCTGTCCAAAAAAGCGCGGAAAATGTTGGACGCAGCCGGTTTCACCGACGCAGTGATTTCCGCATCCAACGATCTGGACGAGAACCTGATCGACAGTCTGAAAGTGCAGGGCGCAACCATCACCTCATGGGGTGTGGGCACCAATCTGATCACCTCCAAGGATAACCCTTCCTTTGGCGGTGTGTATAAGCTTGCCGCCATTCAGGATAAAAACGGGAACTTTATCCCCAAGATCAAGCTCTCCGAGAACAGCGAGAAAGTCACAAACCCCGGCAACAAAGTGATTTACCGCATCTATGAAAAGGAGTCCGGCAAGATCAAAGCCGATTTGATCTGTCTGGCTGATGAAGTATACAATGAAGCGGATGATTTATTGCTCTTCGACCCCCTTGAGCCTTGGAAAAAAACGAAATTAAAGGGAGGCACCTACACAATGCGCCCCATCATGGAGCAAATCTTCAAGAGCGGCGAATGTGTGTATACTTCCCCTAAAGTCATGGATATCCGTGCATACTGCCAGAAGGAGCTGGACACCCTCTGGGACGAGACCAGACGTCTGGTCAATCCCCACAAGGTGTATGTGGATTTGTCCAAAAAGCTGTATGATGTGAAACTGGAGCTTTTGGATCAAATGGGCGAGAAATAACACGCGAGCCGCGCTGCAAAAAAGGTTGAGGAAAATTTACTCCTCAACCTTTTCTAATAGATTTATGGGAAGACTGAACCCAAAAAACGCCTCCGAAAGTGTATCTTGAAATTCTGTATCTGACATTCCCTTCCATTCAGGATTTAATAGAAAACTTGCGTTTGCCGAAACCACCCCGTTGTCCTCCGGATAGAAGGAAACCATGGCGGGATAACCATCTTCATAAAAATAGAAATATATGGTCCCCTGATCCAACCCGTCAAACCGGAAACTGCTGCCGGAATTGATCACGGAAACCGCCGCCAGCGTCGTCATGGCTCCGTATCGCACATTGATTATATTCGCCATGCTGGACACAAGCTTCTTATCCACATCTTCCTTTAATCGGTCCGAAAGTGTCAAATCTTTCTCCGCGCCCGCATATTGGTAAATCATTGTCCGCATACTCTCCGTAACCTCGATCTGGCCAACCGCCTGCGGCTCCTCATAATCCTCTCCTACAATCTGATCCAAAACTGCGCCAATCTCCTCTGAAGTAGTCATCAGGGAACGATATCCATCGCTCCCTGCCTTCTCAACCATCAGCGCAATCAATTCCTCCCCTTCGTCACGCAGCGACACTTCGGTCTGCTGTCCCTGAACGGCTTCCTCGCTTTCAAGCCGCTCTGCCTTGCCCTCACCCGCGGCGCAGCCTCCAAGCAGCACAGCCGCCATGGCGATACCCATACATAGAACCCTTGCCCTCTTCATTTAGAATTCTCCTCCATTTCCGTCCTCTATATCAAGCCAAAAAATCCTTTCTTTTTCTCCTTGACAGGCATCACAAATACATTTCTGAAATACCCATCCTTGTTCATATAAGAACACATGAGCTCCATGCCTATCCTCTGCATAGCACTCCTTGCCACGGTATTCTGCGGATGAATCGTTGCAAGGAGATTTTTCACCTTTAACCTTTTGGCCTCGGCGATCAGTTCCTTCATCAGTTCATCTGTGACTCCCCGCCCCCTGTAATTGGGATGAACCATAAGTCTATCCACCTTTGCAGGACCTTCGTAGGTTCTGGACAGATAACTCAAGGATTCACTGTACTCGCTCTCATTGAGGAACAGTCCCACCGCTCCCACCAAAGTAGATCCTTCAAATGCTCCGAATAAAACAGTCCATGATTTATCAAAAAAGTGCGTTCTCACTTCATCCTTAATCGGCAGCCAAAATTCCTGATTTTCCAATGAATTCACCGTGATATCAATCAGCTCATAGAACGCGTCGCTGTCATTGTTTGTCAATTGTCTTATCAACATACTCTTGTAACACCTGCCTTTATCATATTGGCAATCCGCCAGATACCTGACGGACGCACACTACACAAGTACCATTCTACCACAGTTTCTGTTGCATTACAACAAAAACAATTCAGCCTGATACCCTGCCTTCTCTATTTTATGCACAATTATTCCATCATCCACAGGTTTTTCATAAGAAACAATGACAATTCCTTTTTTTAATTTCACTTGGGCTGACACTCCAGCGATCTCGTTCACCGCCTCCTCCACGCGCCTGCAGCAATGCTCGCAGTGCATTCCTTTTACTTGAAAGGTTTTCTTTTGTATAATTTTGCCCAATTTTTTCTTTTTGGGTTGATAATCCCCTCCGCCGCAGCACCCTCCACTTCCCTTAAAATGCTTGATGGTGGGTTTTATCGCAAGCACCGCTATAACAATCAGCGTTAAAATGATGATTGCATTTTCCATACAATTACAACCTCCTATTCCAGTATTCTTATAAAATTTCATATGCGGA
Organism: uncultured Lachnospiraceae bacterium; assembly: GCA_947175035.1. Classification (GTDB taxonomy): domain Bacteria; phylum Bacillota; class Clostridia; order Lachnospirales; family Lachnospiraceae; genus Acetatifactor. The sequence goes on from CAMWLG010000022.1 coordinate 28,910, forward strand.
CGCGCACATATGAATCAGGCAGACGAATTGTCTATGTCACATCCGTCTGCCTGGAAAACATTTTCAGGAATCGCCTATATCCTATTATTCTTTGGTCAGTTCCTTATGGTCACAGTGGCAGCTGCCGCCGCATGCAGAAGCATTAGGACAACCAATGCACCCGTTTCCTTTTTTCTTTTCTTTCGCTATATACCAAACCGCCAATATCACAACCGCAAGGATAATCAATATGACAATGAAATCAGCCATTCCCATTCCAATTCCTCCAAAATCTTTGATCTATACTGTTATTATGCGGCAGCTTTCAACGCATATTCCGCCTTCACTTTCCTATTTGCATTGACGCACAAGTACACAATGGCCGCGGCGATTACCAATGTTGCAATCAATCCGCCTACAAAACCGGCGCCCAGGGAACCGGTGGTGATCAGTGTGCCAATCTGGTATACCAGGAAACCGATCACATAACCTGTGGCAAGCTGGAAACAGATCGCTCCCGCCAGCCATTTTCCGGATTTCATCTCTGAATTCATAGCCCCCAATGCCGCAAAGCAGGGCGGTGTATAAAGGTTGAACATCAGATACGCAAGGGCAGCTACTTTGGTAAGTCCCATGATCGCCGCCACCTCGCTGCCGCTGCCAACCAACTCCAATTCCTCTGTATCAATGAAGTTCGTGATAGCAAATACCGTTGCCAGAGTGCCGACCACATTCTCCTTAGCGATAAAGCCGGTAACCGCAGCGGCGGCACACTGCCAGCACGCAAATCCGACAATCGGGATCAACAAGGTCGCAACAGGCGCGGAGATCATGGCAAGGATGGAATCCGAACTGTCCTCCGCCGCTTCCGCAAAGCCGGGTGTAAAGCTCGCCATCACTTGGACAACCGTGTTGCAGACCAAGATGATCGTTCCCGCCTTCACGATATATGCCTTGCCTCTCTCCAACATGGACTTTAACGCAAACACGAAGGAGGGAGCCTTATACTCCGGCAGCTCCATAATGAAAAAGCTCTTCCGATACTTCATACCTGTAATCTGCTTGATCAGTAACGCGCCCAGAAGAATCAGCCCGATGCCGACAAAATACATCACAGGACCCACCCATTTTGCCTCCGGGAAAAACGCCCCCGCAAAAAGCGCAATCACGGGAAGCTTCGCGCCGCAGGGCATAAAGGTACACAAAAGCGCGGTCGCACGACGTTCTCTCTCGTTCTTGATGGTACGACATGCCATGATCGCTGGCACGCCGCATCCGGTGCCGATGACCATAGGAATCACTGACTTACCCGACAGTCCAACCCTCTTAAAGATGGGATCAAGCACAATTGTCGCACGAGCCATATAACCGCAATCCTCCAAAAGTGCAATGAGGAAATACATCACCATAACCAAAGGCAGGAATCCCACCACAGCGCCTACACCGCCGATGATGCCATCCACCAAAATGGACTGCAGAATCGGGGACGCATTCTCGACCTTTCCAGCCACCCACTCTTGGAAAACTTCAATCCAGCCCGCCAACAGTTCTGACAGCCATGTTCCCACTGTGGACTGGGAGATAAAGAACACCAGCCACATCACAGCCGCAAAAATGATAATACCCAAAACAGGATGCGTGATGATCTTATCTATTGTATCGTCTTTTGACTTCTCTTTGGTTAGGGTCTTTCTGGTTTCTACCTTGGCCACCACCCCGTTCACAAAGTCAAATCGCTTCCTGTCCGCTTCCTCCACTTCCTTTTTGTTTGTCAGGTCAATATCCGGCTGATGGTAGGGCGCCTTTTGTAGGGCTCCCTGCCCTTTCCCCGCCAGAGACACAGCCTCATTTATCACTTCCCTCAAACCCGTCGTCTGGGTGGATACCGTCTTGATCACCGGACAGCCCAGCTTCTCGGACAATGTCTTTTCGTCGATCCGATTTTCCTTCTTCTCGTTCACATCACTTTTGTTCAGGGCAACCACTACCGGAATCCCCAATTCCAGAAGCTGTGTCGTGAAGAACAGACTTCTGCTTAAATTCGTGGCATCCACAATATTGATGATGACATCCGGATGCTCATTTTTCACATAGGAGCTGGTGATGCTCTCCTCAGATGTAAAAGGGGACATGGAGTACGCGCCGGGCAGATCCACCGCGATCAGCTCCCCCTCTCCCTCGTAATAAGTTTTCTTTACGGGATACTCTTTCTTATCCACAGTCACGCCCGCCCAGTTACCTACATGTTCACTGCGTCCCGTGAGGGCATTGTACATGGTGGTTTTCCCAGAATTGGGATTGCCTGTCATTGCAATTCTCATTGTTAGACTTCCTTTCTTTATGTTTTATTCTTCTTATTTTCATTAGTTTAAACTAACCAATGTACCAAATCAAGGGCGGCATTTTCGTACCATTTGTTACATATGCCGCCTATATGTTCACGCTATCTCTATCGCGGAAGACAACTCCTTGTCCATATTGTATCTCCCGTCCTTGATGGATACCACCACGCCGCTTCTCTTCTTGGATACTACCGTGATGGGTTCCCCGCTGTAGCACCCGAGAGAAAACAGAAAAGAAACCATCTCCTCATCTTCCGCATTAATATTCCGCACCTTGTATTCCATCCCAATATCCGCATCGTTTAAAGTCATACACCCACCTCCCATCGCAGTAAGTTTTTTCTAATTATTATTTTTTTGTTAAAATTCTTGTTAGTATTTTATAACTTATTTTAGTATATGCTATCTTCGGAGGTTTGTCAACAGGTTTCTATTAACAAAATTTGTTTTATGGATAGAGCTATGCTATAATAGGCTGAACTGAAAGCGAGAGTGAGCAATCAATACACTATTTTTCAAAGGAGAATATGACATGAAATTATTTTTCCTGCGCAACCAACATAAATTTATCCCCCCGATCCTCCAGTTAAACATTCTATACAAACTGTTTTATCTGTTCTGGACTGCTCTGTTTGGAATTCTATTTTTTGCCGCCGTATACAAATATTATCACCATAAAATTCTGATAATATCTCTGTCCGTCGCGCTTTGGGCAGTGCTCTTTGGACTGGTCATCGTCTTTCGGCACTTTCTCAACTCCCTTTCCAATCGCACGGTTTATCTTCTGCTAATATCCTTCTCCCTCATCATGCTCCTACTTTCTCTGTGGGCTGGTCTGAAGATGCTGGTACCTCCGTTTAACGACACCGGTTCCGTCTATTATGCCGCCGCGGAAATCATTCAAAGCGGATCCATCTCAAGAGAAATCAACGAATATACCTCCTGCTATTGGGCTACCGAGACTTCCAATCATGACTATTTTCTGATTTATCCCAATAACACCTTTCTCGTGTTTTATTATCTCTGCTATTTCAAATTGTTACTGCTTTTTGTCCCCATCAACCTTTACGGAGCCTCCGGATACGGCGCCGCTGTTGTGTTAAATTCCTTTTCCATTGTCTGCGCGACTGTCTTTGGATTTCTTACCGCCAAAAAGGCCAAAGACAATACGACTGCTTTTCTCTTTTTGATTCTCTCATGCCTATTCGTACCCTACTATCTGCATGCGTACAAAGCATATTCCGATACACTCTCCCTTCCCTATGTCACAATGGCACTCTATTTTTATGTAAATGGGACACAGGCTGACCGTGACCAAATATCTGTAATCTTTTATATCCTGACGGGTCTTTCTCTGTCAATTGGTATTCTGATCAAAGGCAGTATCTTGATTTTGTTGGTTGCAATGAGTATCTACACGGTGCTTCGCCATGACAGCCTGCGAAGAACACTTTACGCACTCATCTGCCTTATCCTCGTATGTGCCTCCATCTTAACCGCCTGGCCTCTGTATAAAGATCATTGTTCCTGGATCGATACCACGGAGGCGGATCAGTTTGAGCTGCCGGCAATTCACTGGGTGATGATGGCTGCAAAAGGCGACGGCGATTATAGATCAGAAGACTTTTGGTATTCACAAAATTTTCCTACATATGAAGAGCGCAGGCGGGCCGACACGGAAGAATTTGTCCGCCGGGTTCAGTCATATGGATCTGCCCGCAGCTATATTTCCTACGAGATCAAGAAAGTGTCCAAGGTAATGGCTGACGGAATGTATGCACAAGCTGTGCATCTGACATATACTTTCCATAAAGTACCCGTTCTGAAGAAGTTGGTAACCGATCAAGGACAATATTATCCTTGGTTTTACGGCTATATCACGGTCTATATCACACTTTATTATCTCTCCATTTTGGCGTCCGCATTTTGGGGCATCGTCAGAAAAAAGCACTCCCTCAATACGTTATTTCATGTGTGCCTGTTTGGTGTTTTTTTGTTTTTTGCATTTTGGGAGTTTAAATCGCGCTATCTCCTAAATTTTGTTCCTCTATTCATGCTCTGTACCGCCTTTACATTATCAGAATATGCAGACATTTATGAGCAGCAAAAAAAGTGCATAAAATAAAGCCTTTAATTACCTTCAATAGGTTTCTTTTAATATTTACACTTTGCAGTTTATATGTTATACTAACCACAATTAAATTCGCCTAATATCATAGCGAATTTTCCAGAAAGGCAAAGTCATGGCAAGAACCGAATCACAGGAAAATTATTTGGAAACCATCTTGATACTGAGCAAAAAGAAACCCGTCGTCCGTTCCGTTGATATTGCGGCAGAGCTTGGATTCTCAAAGCCGAGCATCAGCATTGCAATCAAAAATCTGAAGGCACAGGGTCTGGTCACCGTGACACCGGAAGGATATATCTACCTCACCGACGCCGGGTCACAGATCGCCAACGGAGTCTATGAACGGCATCAGGTGCTTACTGACGCTCTTGTCAGATTAGGTGTTTCCGAAAAAACAGCGGAGGAGGATGCCTGCCGGATTGAGCATATCATCAGCGAGGAGACTTTTCAGGCGATTAAAGAAAAGCTTGCAGCAATATAGCAGGGCGGATTTCATCAATCCGCCCTGTCTTACATAACCTACTGTTCCATCTGTCTTCCCAAAAAACCCGCTGCAGACAGTATCAGTTTCTGTTCCACCTCACCCATTCTGCCACGGTTGTCATTTTCCAGAAGCACCACACTGCCAATGATATCCCCCTCACAGATGATGGGCGCTACCGCCTGATGTTGATAGTCATTGCCACCGTCCTCGCAGACCGGTATGAAGTTCCTGTCGCCCTTGGCTGCCAGAAAAGTCTCCCGATTGTTGATCTTTTCCTCTAACTGGTGACTGACCGCTTTGTTCAAAAGCTGCTTGTAACCCCCGGCCGCCGCGATAAACTGATCCCTGTCCGCAATCACCGCCGCATGTCCTGACACCTGTGCCAGACTCTCGGCATACTGCCTTGCAAAAGTGCTCATCTCCCCGATGGGCGAATACTTTTTCAGGATAATCTGCCCCTCCCTGTCCGTGTAAATCTCAAGCGGATCTGATTCACGGATGTGGAGCGTGCGTCTAATTTCTTTGGGAATGACAATTCGACCCAAATCATCTATCCTTCTAACGATTCCTGTTGCCTTCATATATAAAATTCCTCCATTTACTGATTTTTCCTATGCGGACATAGTATCTGTAAATGAAGGGATTTTATTCTGTGCGTTGCTTTTTTCTTAAGGTTTTGAATGCGTACATTTTATCATCCGCCTGCTTGATGTAATCTGCAAGCGAAATGTCTTTCCAGATATCCGTCACCACATGGCCGTAACTCACCGTGAGCTCATAAGAACACTGATTCTGCTCCTGCACCTGACTCAGCGCGCTCTGAATCGCGTCATAAATGGCATTGATCCCATCTTCGGAAATCCCTGAACACAGCACCAAAAACTCATCCCCGCCCAACCGGAAACAGAGACTGTCTTGGGGAAAATGCTGCTGTATCAGCCTAGCCGTGGCTTTAATGGCAAAATCTCCCTGCTCGTGTCCAAAATTATCATTGATATATTTTAACCGATCTAAATCCAAATAAACCACATAGACCGGATTGCCCCGATCATGTTGATTACCCAAGAACCTGTTTCCCAGCTTATCCAGCTCCAACCGATTGTAAAGCATTGTCATGGAATCATGATTGTAAAGCTTGGTCAACACCTGATTCATATCCCTCAGCCGCGCCTTGGAATACAGATTCTCCAATGCCGTGGTCAACGCGTTGATAATATCAAATAAAAATTGCTTCTCCATCAGATAGACCGCGTTGCGAATCGCAAAATATCCCACGCATTTGTCCCTGAAATGCAGCGGCAGAAACAGGAAATCAACCCCCGGCTCCTCACACTCAAATGTAGGAAAAATATGATTTCCGCCAATATTTTGATCCTCATTTTCCAAGGTCCCATCCTTGGTGTAGGAAAAAGTAAACTGCATATCCTCAGGATATCCCTGCACCAGAAACTGCTCCTCCGCCAAGAGATTGTTCAGCCGCTCCTCCATGGGCTCATCCCCCATAAACCAGTACAATCTCTTATCCGTGACCAGATAAAGTTCGTCACAGCGCAGGGAAGGGATGCATTGTGGAATGCGCTCCAACATCTCCTGCACGGATTCACAGCGGGTCAGGGAATATTTTAACTTCAAAAGCTGCTTCTCAAAATTTTCCGTCTCGATTCCATACAGAATATTACCCTTCAAATACTCCTTTGAATCAATGACAATATCCGATTCGCAGCCACAGCTATCCCAGAAAATCTCCCGCGTCCCCGTGTAGCGAATCTTTTCCACTTCCTGCCCCTGCCACAGCTCCCACAACATCTCCATGGCTGCGTATCCCAACTCCTCACGGATATGGCTCACCGTGGAAATCTTGGGATTGTAATATCTGGATTTGTCCAAATCATCAAAACCGGTAACCAGAAAATCCTTCGGGGCGAAAAGCCCTCGGTTCTCCGCCGCCCTCAAAACCCCCACAGCAATATTGTCATTGGCACAGACAATAGCATCCGGCAGCTCATACTCTGCATACAAGGCTTCAAAACCGTCGATTCCGCACCCACAGTCAAAATCCCCAAAATAGTACCTGTTGTCCACCAATTGATGCGCCTCCACATAATCCTTGACAGAGGCAAGCCGTGCCTGGTTCTCATAATTATTCTCAGGCCCCATGACAAACCAAAAGCTCTTGCAGCCATGATGTCCCGCCAAATGCTCCATCACATTCTGCATCGCCTGATAGTTGTCAACCGCCACCGAGCGCAGCCCCTCAAAATAATTGCCAAGCACCACGGCCGGCACACCAGACTGCCGCACCTGTTCCACTAACACATTGCGCACGCTGTGGTTTGTAATATTGTTGACATCCAGCACGATTCCGTCAAAATCCTTCAAATCCGGCAGGTTAAAAATGTTGTACTCCCCCTGGTTGTACAGCGTATCATCACTCCAGTTGGCAGAACTGTTAAAAATATATAAGTTTACATCCAAGTTGGATTCTTTTATTTTTTGTAATATTCCAGAGGGCCATGCGTATGTAAAATACCGCATCCAACTCTCCATGATCAAGGCAACTTTCTTCACTGTTCCCTCCATCCTGCCGCCTCTGCAGCCCTAAAATCAAAAATCCCGTATTGTTTCCAACGCCGGCAGCGCGTTTCCGTCATAGTCAAACAAAGCCTGGTTCGCCCACTCGTTTCCCCCAGGGCCCTGCTCCCCCGTATACTTAAGCGCCGCTTCGTTCGCCCAGCCACAACCAGGAAGCGGTATCCATGCGGGCTCCCAGTAATAAAAGCCCTCGCCGCCGGGCACGGATTTGATTCGGGTCATGACATCCTGCATGAAGTCCGCCTGCCCCTGCGCCGACATGGGATATTCCAAATTCTCCACCAACGCCGGTTTTGTCGCCATCCCTTTCAATTCATCCTTAGATAGCCCTTCCCTGTCACGATAGTCCTCCATCGTGAATCCCATGGAGACCTCTGCAACCACAAGTCTTTTGCCATAGCGCTTTGCCATATCCCGCATATTGGCCTCCAGCTGATCCATAGTCCCATGCCAAAATGGATAATAGGAAAACCCGATGACGTCAAAGGGTTCACCCCGCTCCATGAAGTGCTCAAACCAATCTACATACATCTCGTTCAAGCCTCCATTATCTAAGTGTATCATAATTGGCACCTCGCTGTCTACCTTCCTCACACCTCGGATTCCCGCATTGATGTATCTGGCAATATTGTCATATTCCGGTTTCTTGCCGGTAGGCCAAAGCAAGCCATTCGTGAGCTCGTTCCCCACCTGCACCATGGAAGGTGACACACTCTCCTGCTTTAGCCTCTCCATAACCTCCACCGTATAATCATAAACCGCCTGTTCCAACCCGGCCTCATCCAACCCTCTCCATGCCTTGGGAACCACCTGCTTGCCCGGATCCGCCCAGAAATCGCTGTAGTGAAAATCCAAAAGCCACCCCATACCATGATCCATCGCCCGTCTCGCGAGAATGATGGTCTTCTCCAAATCATTGGTGCCCGCCCCATATGGATTGCCCTGCTCGTCATAGGGGTCGTTCCAAAGCCTGAGACGGATGGAATTGACGCCATATTTCTGCAGAATATCAAACAAATCCATCTGTGTCCCATGGTCATAATATTTGGCGCCGCAAGCCTCCTCCTCCAACAACGTGGATACATCCATTCCCTTAATAAACATATGCGCTCCTCCTTGTATCATACTTTCATAGCCCTATTTTATCATAAAGCCTGTTCTAAATTGAATCCGCTTGTTACATTTTGCGAAAGTGAAAATTCAGTCTTGCGGCAAGTCACGCTGACGGATGGGTACTATTCCTATTCAGGCACGCTCTCGCTCTGTGAAAAACGTAACGGATGCTAGGCTCGATGAGCTGCTATGCAGCTCATAACCTCACCAAGCACCGACGTTTTTCAAAGGCCTTCATAGGAACAATACTCATCCGTCAGCTGAGCGAGGCAAAACAACATCAGTTAGTGACGCACACCTAACCAATTCGCTATTACAGGCTGAACCAATGGCAGATATGCGTATTGGAACAGGCTGGCATAGGTATATGTTCTACAAGCGACCCTTGAAAAACGTCGGCGCTTAGCGAGGTAATGAGCTGCATAGCAGCTCATCGAGCTTAGCGTCCGTTACGTTTTTCACGGAGCGGGAGCGTGTCGCGGCTAGAACGTATACCTATGCCAGCCGTCACTTACGCCTACCTAACTTCCGTTACTGGCGCTCCATCTCCCTTGCCACCACCGCTACACCATATGCTCCCAATGGAAGCTCTTGCAGCGCTTCCTCCCCCGTCAAAAGGTTTCTGCCTTTGACATTCGGGACAATCACCTTCTCTGTTCCCATGTTAAAATAGAATTCATACGTTACATTCTCCCCATAGCGCACATGGTATTGTACATTCTTGGGGAGCTGTCGCATCTCCACACCTGCTGCCTCCAACATGGTTTTAAAAAGCTCCCCCAGCCGCCACGCGTCCACACGGCATCCCACATAATACGCATGGCCCTTGCCGCTCTGTCGCACGGTAACAGCGGGTTCTCCGGCATAGAAATCATCCTTGTATGTACCCAGTACCTCTGCATCTTTCACTATGAGGCGTTCCGCATAGTCCCTGACTTCGCCTTCCCTCCCATCGGTGAACACCACCGCATTCCTGTCTTTCGGGTAAAGGGTGTCAATCTCCTCGCTGATCACCCCAAACAGGTCATGTAATCCATCTCCCGGAAATCCTCCCAGATAGCAGAGCGTATCCTTATCCACATAGCCGGTCAGATAGGTGGCAAGCAGCTCCCCACCCTTTTGCACAAACTCCCGCAGCCGTCCAGAGACGCCTTCTTTGAGCATATAGAGCATGGGAGCAATGATCACAAGGTAATCCTCAAAGGAATCCGTCTGGTTGATGACATCCACCTCCACGCCAAGCCCCAAGAGAGTCCGATAAATTTCCATACAGGTCTCGGCATATTGTTTGGTCTCATCAGAGAGTCCCCGCATATCCTGTATCGCCCACATCACATCCCAATCCAGAATCAGCGCAACCTTCGCCTGAACCAAGCTGCCGGAGATCTCTTTCAGTTTCAAAAGCTCTTCGCCCAAAGCCTCTACCTCGCGGAACACGCGGGTATCCTCCGTCCCCAGATGATCCACCACGGCGCCGTGATACTGTTCATAAGAACCTCGACCCTTGCGCCACTGAAAATATTGTACCGTATCCGACCCACAGGCAAGCGCATGAAGCGAGAATAATCTATGGATACCTGGACGCTTTAATTTGTTATAGGGGTGCCAATTGACCAGTCCCGGCGCACTCTCCATGAGCATAAAGGGTCTGTCCTTTTTCATGCAGCGCATCACCGCATGGTCGAAGGCATTGTTCGCCATAGTAACACTTAAATCCTCATAGTCATTGTGCAGACAAGGATAGGAATCCCATGAAATGACGTCCAGCGACTCCACCATTTTCCGATAATCCAATCCGTCATAGAGCTGCATAAAATTGGTAGTGACAGGTCTGTCAGGTGTAAGTTTCTTCAACAAATCTATCTCAAATTTCATGTAGTCTGTCATATTCCAAGTGGTAAATCTGCGCCACTCCTGCTTTAACCCCATGACGCTGAACTCCCCGTTCTGATAGGGGGGCTCAATCTGGTCAAAACAATTGTATCGATGACTCCAAAAACTGGTCCACCATGCATGGTTCAGCTTCTCGATATCCCCGTCAAACTGCTGCTCCAGATAGCTCTGAAAACGTTTCACACACAAGGGACAATAACACTCTCCGCCAAACTCATTGGAGATATGCCATAAGATCACCCCGGGATGGTCTCCCACCGCCTCGTGGAGCCTGGTGACAATATTTTTCACCTTCTCCCGGTAAACCGGTGAGGACATGCAGTGGTTGTGACGGAATCCATGATGATATCTCACGCCGTAGGAATCCACCCGCAGGCTTTCCGAATATTGCTCATCCAGCCATGCAGGTTTCGCGCCGCTGGGGGTTGCCAGAATGGTATAGATGCCGTTTTCATACAGGCGGTCAATACAATCTGTCAGCCACTCAAAATGATACTCCCCTTCCACAGGCTCGTAAGCTGCCCAGGAGAATACACCCAAGGTCGCACAGTTCATGCCCGCCTTTTTCATCATCCGGATATCCTCCTCCAGAATATCCGGTCTGTCCAGCCACTGCTCCGGATTGTAATCCCCGCCGTGAATCAGACCATCAATTTGCGGAAATAGTATATGTTTTTTCATGTTCATCCTTTTGGCCCCCATCAGTAAACGCCATTAAATTTCCTCACTCATAGCTGTTGCAAAAGTGAAATCTCTAATGGCGCTTACACATAATCTCAAAATTTAATCAAAATCCGTGATGCGTTCCATCATCCTGCGGTAACGGAAACGTACCATCTCGTTTTTCTCCAATACATCCTTTTCCGTTCCGGTGTACTGGCAGCGGATGCAGTAATATTCCTGCTTATCCTTGTCATAAAACATATCAATGTCCAAGTCCCGCATAAAGCAGGAAGGGCATCTGAAGTTTAATTTGCCTTTTCCAGATTGAGCCATGTCACCAATACCTCCTTATCGTGAAGCTTCTTCTGATACCCAAGCGTGAACATGGGGGAGAATGCATATCCCTCACGGATATATGCTTCGCCATCCGTGCTTTCCGTGGATAGGGAAACCTTGGTCTCAATGGCGGGAATCACTGCGCTTGCCACTTTGCCGCCTGCCATGGAAGCCTCCCTGCATTTATACTCGTAGGATATCTCCTCCGACTTCGTGCCGTCGGACACACTCAGCGTAATCCCCGACATATCTTCAGGGTATTCTGTGGTGCCATAACATCCCACCATGTATTCGTTGATGGTCACATCCGCGTCAGGGTTGCTCATCTCCAGCACCTTGCGCTCTATACGGATATTGGAAGCCCCCTCTTCAAAGCATACCCTTGTCTGGAGCTTCACGGTCAGGTCATAGAACTCAATGTCCACAGGGTCAAGGGTGAGGACTCTCGTCTTGCCCTCCTGAGAGAAGGTCGCATGAGTCCTGCACAGGCACAAGTCCACTTCCTCGCCGTTATAGCAGACCTTCGCGCTGCGCACAGTCCCCTCTCCCGCATAGTGGGTGAAGTATCCCGCGCGGTACTTCTCCTGAATCAGGAAAGGATAAGAAGCATCCTGCACATGCTTGGTGCCGATACCTACCTCCCACTTTAACTTGGCAGCATAGGGGCGCAAGTCCACAATGGCACCGCCCTGATCCATATTGACACAGGCTCTCATATAGGGATCAGCATACCAGAAAATCTGCTTATTGGAGCCATAGAGGATATCCTTCCACAGTGCGCACTCCGGCTCCGTATAACTCTTGTTGGCACGGTAGAAATCCGCAAACTCCGCCATGGTCATATCCACCAATTGGCCTTCCTTTTTCAACTGGCCATAATATGCCATGCCGTCCTCATAGGACTTTTTCAACAGCTCATAGGGCTGCTCCCAGCGTCCCATCTTATTCAGCCACCCGGGACCCACGAACATCATGTTATAGGAATAACCGTTGTTGTACTTTTCCAAATGGCGATACTGGTCAATCAAATTATAAAGATAGGGATACTCCCATGTCTTGGTGTCGTAAATCATGCCCCTCAGCACGTTCTGGGGATGGGTTCCAAAATTGGAGCCGTTTCCGTCATAACATGCCAGCAAATCTCTGGACAGATGCGGAATCGCCACGATACCACTGTCCTCCGCCTCGTTGGCAGCGGGCGCGTGGGTATTCTGCTTGGAGGGAATCCAAGGGTTCCATGGACCGCCGTCAAACAAAGTGTACCAAGAGTTGTTACAGGTGTGATACGCCTTGGGTCCCTCCTCCCAACAGGTTGCCACGGCACATTTTACCATGGGATATTTCTCTTTGATATAATTGGTCAGCTCTGCATCCATATAGTAGGAGCCGGTGGACTCGGGATAGAAACCGAAGCGGTCATAAAACTTCCCGAACACGTCATCCACAATGCTCTTCTTGTCCTCCATAGAGAACATCCAGATACAGAAATCTTTGGTCTTGTACTTCTCGCGGAACTCCTTGCAGGGAAGCCCCAGCAGGGAGAGGGCAATCTCATCACCGTATTTCTCATGATGCGCCTTGGCAAGCTCCACCGCCTCGTCGTTAAACAGGCTGGCGTATGTCATCTGAATGGTCACTTTCAGCCCGTTCTTGTGGGCGGTATCCTGCTGGAACTTAAAGATATCCAAGGACTCCGTGAGCAACGCCTTCCTTCCGATATCCTCCGCCTTGCCCTGTCCGGTCACCTTCTCCGCATACTCCGGAACCATCTCCGGACGGTGAATGATATTTACAACAAATGTTTTGTCCATTGATACATCTCCTTCTTACATATTTCGTAACTGCACATAACCATTCGCAAAATGCTGCGCAGCTTCTCGCACTTAACCCTTCACTGCTCCACTGGTAACGCCTTCCACATAGAACTTCTGCATGATGACAAACAGTGCAGAGATGGGAATGGATACCAACACACCACCCGCGCAGAACTGGGTAAAGTAACTGTTGATCAAGCTCTTCTCAAGCATATTGTAAAGACCGATTGCCACTGTCCACTGGGAAGATACACCCGCGTTCAGCATCATTTTGGCAAACACGAAATCCATCCACGGAGCCAGGAAGGAGCTGATCACCGTATATACAATGATAGGGCGGCTCATGGGCAATACAACCCTCCAAAAGATTGTAAACTCACTTGCGCCATCCAGATACGCCGCCTGTCTCAAAGATGCAGGAATCGTATCCAGAAAACCCTTGGCAATCAGATACCCCAGTCCGGAGCCGGCGGAATACACGATGACCATACCGATATGGTTGTTGGTCAGGTTCAGCGTCTTTAAGATAAAGTACACAGCAACCATAGACAACATGCCGGGGAACAGGTTCAGGATCACCGCAATGTTCATCAACGGCTTTCTCGCCTTAAACCGCATACAGGAAGTTGCATAAGCCACCATCAACACGAAGATCGTGGAAACTGCACAACTGAAAATGGCAATGATGAAAGTGTTCTTAAACCAGTTGGGGAACTGGGACACACTGTCTGCGCCAAACAGCAGCTTCGAATATGCCTGCACACTCCACTCCTTCGGGAAAAAGGTGCTGTTGTTCGGACCCGGATAGGCGCTGAAGGAGGTCACCAGCAGCCACACGATGGGCACTAGCCAGATAAATGCTAAAATCGTAAGCAACACATGCCTGAAAATAATATTGAGTGTTCTCTTCAACTTCATTACCTAAATACCTCCTCTCTGTCTCCCTGGATCATTTTGTTAAACGCTATCAGGGTAAATACCGCACACAGGATGAACACAATGACACCAATCGCCGAGGCCATCTTATAGTTGTAGTAATTCTGGGTCAGGTTAAACAGCCACGTCACCAAAAGGTCAACCTCTTTGGCCTGGGAATTGGCCATCGCCTGATCGGTGGTGACAAACACATCCTGAGTCAGAAGGTAAATTACGTTAAAGTTGTTGATATTTTTCACAAAATCCGTCACCAGGGCAGGGCCCGTCACAAACAGCATGTAGGGCATGGTGATATGGAAGAATATCTGTCTGGGAGTTGCACCGTCAATCTTTGCGCTTTCCAACTGATCCGTGGGAATATTCATCAGGACACCGGTGGCAATCAACATTTGATAAGGTACACCCACCCAAATATTAATCAATATAATCATCACATGCGCCCACCCGTTAGCCGACAGGAATGGAATATAGCTGGTACTGATCACACCCAGATTCCGCAGCAGCTCTGTCAGTCCGATCTGGGCACAGAAAGTATTGAAGATACCATTGTTGGCAAAAAAGTTTCTCACCAACAGCAGGGACACGAACTGGGGAACAGCGATCGTGATAATAAACAGTGTTCTCCACATCTTGGGGAACTTGGTATTCTTATGATTGATCAGCATGGACAACAGAATTCCGCCAAAGTAGGTGGTGAAGGTTGCAAAAAACGCCCAAATCAATGTCCATACTAAAATCTTGCGGAAAGCGTAACCGAAAGATACTGTCAGACCTCCGCCGCCAAACAAACTGATAAAGTTCCTGAACCCTACCCAGTCAAACAATGCACTGGGAGGCATATGATTTTGGTCATAGTTGGTGAATGCCACCAGAATAAGAACCAACAGAGGAACTACATTAAAGAGCACAATGCCTATTATGGGCAATGTCAGCAAAGTAATATAAAACTTCTTGTTTACAAGGGAATTCAAATCCTCTGCAAACGTGTTGACATGTTTTCCGGCTTTTGCCAACTTCTCAAGCCTGTATGCATTGACAACATTTCTCAGATAGACAAAAAGAAAAATTGCCCACACCACAAAGCTCGCAAGAGATAGCAGCAAAATCATGAATGAATGGTCATAATCATTAAATTCATTCTGCATGGTGACAATGTTAAACACGGATTCCTGCTGCACTGTCCCCAGACTCGCAAACTTTGGTACATAGTCCATGGCGAACCCGAAAGTGAATACAATGACTGCAGCCTCCAACAGCGTCATTAAAATTCCTTTGATAATCTGTTTTCTCCCGATGCAGCCCGCTCCCATCCAGATTAGAGAGAGCTTCACCCAGATATCTCCTTTGACTACCGCCTCGCCAAATTCCTTAAAAAATCCGCCGATTCCGCCAAAGAACGCTTTTACTCCTGATGACGTCTTTTGTTCCACTTGACCCACACTCCTTTCAACATTTTTGTTTAAAGAAGGCGCCCCTCCACCTTCGCTTCAGGACGCCTCATTTACTCCTTGTGCTCAAATATATGTGAACTTTCAGGAATTATTCTATGGGTGCGGTAACACCGGTTACCAGTTCATCAAGTGCAGCCTGAATGCCTGCCTCGTCATCCTTGCTCAGCTTACCCTCAGCAACCATCTGTCCAAAGGTAGCAGTGGGATCCCAGAACTTGCCGCCTACAACCTGTGTGCTGGCATAGGGAGCCTGTGCAGCGATACCTGCTGCGGAAAGGTTTGCCTGAACCGCATCAGATGCGCCTGCATTGATATTGGAAGGACCAGCCGCTCTGACATTGAAACGGGTAATCTGATTCTCCTCGTTCGTGATCCAATCAGCAAGCAGGGTAGCCCAACCTACATTCTTGGAATATGCGTTTACTGCCACAAACTTAAAGCCGATTACGGAACCTGTCTGTACTTCCTTGCCATTGATCTCATAAGCGGGAAGCTTGCCGGAAGCAGCCTGTGCGAATGCAGGGGTAGGATGATCCTCATCACCTGCAACCGCGCCCTGATCCCAGTTACCACTGATTACTGCACACAGATCGCCAGAAGCAATCGCGGGACTGATCTGACCGTCAGGAATTGCCATGAAAGCGGGATGTGAAGCAATTTCCAACATAGCCTGTGTCACCTGTACTCCTGTGTATCCGTCAGGAGAGGTTCCGTTCCAATCAATCACCGTCGTGCCATCCTCATTCAATCCTGTGGTGAAGCCTGCACCGTAGAAGAACGCTGCATTGTACCAGCCGGAAGCAAATGTCATGCCAACCTTCTTACCTGCTGCCTGTGCAGCATCCAGAATACCCTTCCAAGTCTTGACATCATCCGCAGTCAAAACGCTTGCATCATAGAACATGAAGAAGCCATTGTCACCAGTCATAGGGAATGCATACAGCTTTCCATCCATGGTAGCTCCTTCCACAGCGCTGGCAATGTTGGCAGCTTTGACATCAGCCAGGCTCTTGCCTGCATATGCCTGCAGTGCGCCGTCCATCTCCTCCAGATTCTGAAGTGCGCCAGCCTTATACAAATCCGTGATCTGATCGGAAGCAAAAGCATAAACATCCGCAGCAGCCTCGATATCAGTCAACACATCATCCTTTGCGTCAGCCTCGGACTCAACGCCCAGCTCCACAGTGATATTTGCTACATCTGCATAGTTTGCAACAAAGGAATCGATCATGCCCTGCAGCATCGCCTGATCCTCCTCTGCGCCCCACATTCTGAGTGACACATCCTGCTTCTCAGCGGGTGTCGCGGGTGCTGCCCCCCCTGTTGATTCCTGGGCAGGTGCGGATTGACTTCCCTGATTGGGTGTATCAGAACCGCCACAGCCTGCCAAGGAAAATGCCATAGTCGCTGTCAACAGCAATGCAACCAACTTTTTCATTTTCATTTTTGTTTCCTCCTATTTTTTACTAGCAAGCTATTATAAATACGCTTTATGCGCAACCGCTTGTTATTGTTGATATTTTAACAAGAAATGCACCTATTGTCAATTAAATATATCAGTTTATTTAAACC
>CAMWLG010000023.1 GCA_947175035.1 uncultured Lachnospiraceae bacterium
GCAACCCGCGGATGCGGGCTTGCGCCCTATAGCCCTGAGTTTGAATGCGTGGCATTGTGAGCAAGCTCACATGCCTTGCCTTCACACTGTGATCCGCCTGTTACGGCATGCTCATCCGCAGATTGCTTCGCAACCCGCGGATGCGGGCTTGCGCCCTATAGCCCTGAGTTTGAATGCGTGGCATCGCGAGCAAGCTCGCATGCCTGCCTCCAAACTCAGGACTGCATGCCTTGAAGGTAATCGACAAATTGCTGCGCGGTACGGCCGGAGAGTCCGCCGTGGGAAAGTTCCCATTTATTGGCCTCCAATAATAGTTCTTCTTGGGGCATGTCGATTCCTGCGCGCTCTGCCAGAGCTGTTACAATATTCTGGAATTCTTTCTTGTTTGGCGCACCAAAATAAATGGTCACGCCGAAACGGTTCACCAGTGACAGTTTCTCCTGAACTGTGTCGCCGGTGTGCATGTCCTCCCGGATTTCCTCCCTGTCGCTGAAATTCTCGCGAATCAGGTGACGGCGGTTGGAGGTAGCGTAAATCAACACATTTTCCGGCTTTTTCTCCAATCCGCCCTCTATGACCGCCTTCAGGTATTTGTATTCAATCTCAAACTCCTCGAAACTCAAATCATCCATGTAGATAATAAACTTGTAATTACGGTTCTTAATCTGGGTAATCACATCATTTAAATCCTGGAACTGGTGCTTATAGATTTCTATGATTCTCAGACCCTTTTCATAATATGCGTTGGCAATTGCCTTGATACAGGAGGATTTTCCTGTCCCCGCGTCGCCGAACAACAGGCAATTATTTGCCCGTCTGCCGCTCACAAAAGCCTCGGTGTTGTCAATCAGCTTTTGCTTGGGAATCTCATACCCCACCAAATCATCCAACTGCACATGGGCAATATTCAAAATCGGACACACTTGCACCCCTTGGTCGTCATGAACCACACGAAATGATTTGTGCAGACCAAATTTCCCCACACCGTATTCTCTGTAGAACTCCGTCAAGGTATCCTTCATTTCCTGTGGTGTGCGGTTGTCGCAGAAATGCTCCGCAAGCTCGCAGATTCTGGCACAGATCCTGCGATTGTAGACCTTGCTCTCCTGACTGCTGGCAGTATAGTCGGCAACCAGAGAGATTTCCGGCACCCGAAGGAACTCTGCCATGGGCGCAAAATCGTAGTCATAAAATTCTTTGAAAATGACAATATCATGGAGCGCCGCCTCGTTGACGCTCCCCTGAATCGTCCCCCTGATTTCACATGCCTTGCTGTAGCTGTTCTCATTGTTCACCAAAAGATTGGCGAGATAACAGTGCCAGAGATTTCCGTGAAAGCCAAAATTCCCGGAAAGCTCCAAAAGCTTATGAATGCATTGATACAAGAGCGCCCGCGCTTTCTCTCTCTCAGACTCCTCCTTATAGTGCGACATCAGCCACACCATATCATGCAAAAGGATACCATCCTCCCCAAAATCCCTATATAAAAGTAATTCCTGTTCCCTCATTGTTATGTCACCTCTCAGCAGTATTTAATAATTCCAGGAAATTAGTAATTTCGGGGAATTAATAATTCTGGGAATTAGTAATTCCCTAGTATCTTCATATGCGCCGCCTCTTCCCGAAGCCCCCGCAGCGCGTTCTTCACGGAGCTGTCCGCCAGATTTCCCTCAAAATCCACAAAAAACCGATATTCCCAATTGCGTCCCTCAATCGGGCGGCTCTCGATCTTGGTCATATTCAGGTTGTTATAGATAAAGTGAGACAGCATATGGTAGAGGGAACCACTCTCATGGGGCACCTCGAAACAAAGGCTGATTTTTCTGGCATCCTTCCTAAAAATCTTCTGGTTGGTCACAATGATAAAGCGCGTGGAATTGGAGCCCAGATGGTTCACTTTCTTCTGAAGCACCTCCAGCCCGTAAATCTGCCCTGCAAGTTCGCTGGCGATTGCCGCCTGACTCTTATCCTTCTCCTCGGCTACTTTCCGTGCCGCAAATGCATTATTCTGCATACTGATTTGCTGCCAGGGATAGTCCGCCAGGAATTTGGAGCTTTGCATCAATGACTGGGGATGGGAATACACCCTTTGAATATCAGAGAGCGTCGTCCCCGGCACAGCCAACAGGCAGTGTTCAATGCGGATAATCTGCTCCGCCACGATATAATTTTCAAATTCAACCAACAGATCATAAATCTCATTCACAATCCCCGCGGTGGAATTCTCAATGGGAAGCACCGCGAAATCCGCACGCCCCTCGTCAATGGCTCCCATGGCATCCCGAAAAGTGTCCACGTGAAAGCTTTGGATATCCTCCCCAAAGTATTGCAGCATGGCAGCCTGGGAATAGGCTCCCTCCGCCCCCTGAAACACTACCCGGGCCCCCTTCTTATCCAGTTTGTCCACGCCGATAAAAGGAAGCTTCCCCTGACTGCCATTCTCAGACAACATCTGGTATTGCAGCTTACGACTCATGGACATGATCTGTTCAAAAAGCTCCCCCGCTCCACGGCTGTTAAACTCATTGTGGGTCAAGGCTCTGACCTTGTTCAATTTCTCCTGCTCGCGCACTCTGTCATACACATTTTTGCCGGTGCCCAGCTTGTACTCTGCCACCTGTTTGCAGATGTCCATCCTCTTCTCGTAGAGCTCCACAATCTGCTCATCTATCTCGTCAAGACCCTTTCTCAATTCACCCAAATCCATAAAAGCCGCTCCTTTGTACCACATTTTCCATAAAGTGACAATTCGCACCTTACCTTATTATCTTATAACAAATCAATCTTGATAGCAAGCAAAATGCAATGTATAATATATGTAAAAGTTACAGTTCAGCCATGAAATAATTTGTGAGCTGTGCATGGGTGCTCGCACACAAAGCACGGCTTAGAAATTATTTTATGAGCGGAGCGCCCTCATATGAATAAAAGATGAGCCGCAAAGCGGTGCCGGATGCGAAGCAGACGCTTTTATGAATGTGAGGGCTGAACTGTAACTGACTGAACGTCAGGAGGTTTTTTTATGAGCGCACAAACAAGAAAAAAAAATCATACTTCCACGATAGTGATTTTGTCTGTGGCAGGGGTTCTAATTATCGCGCTGGGGATTGCCGCCATATTTTCCGGCCGCGTGAAAATGAATCCGGAGGGAACAATCGGCAATAAAGCGGGAAATCTCAATAACAGCGGGCTCTTTTGTGAGTATGATGGCACTGTTTATTTCTCGAACGCGGCGGACGGAGGCTCGCTGTATGCCATGAACCCGGACGAGACCAATAAGCGCAGGCTGAACACCATGAAGGTCTGCAACATATTGGCGGGCGGCGAATATCTGTATTATTTTCAATTGGGAGCAGCCACGGGAAACGATGGCTTCGGAAGTGTCGCGAACACACATTCCTTCAATCGCTGCGATCTTGATGGCAGGAATGCGACGGGAATCACCAGAGATGTGGTGGTATGCGGACAGCTTGTGAACAACAATCTGTATCTGCTCACCTCCGGCAAGGAACATCCTGTATTTTATCGGATAAAGATTGATAAGACAGACCAGGTACATTTGGCGGACTATAACATCAACCCCGCCTGCGCCACCAATGGGATGATTTATTACAACGGCACTCAGGAGGATCATGCCTTGTACCGTTTAAACACTTCCAACGATTCCTCCCAGACAGTCTGGGCGGACGGCAATTTGTGGTATCCCGTGTTGGATGGTGATTATATTTATTATATGGATGTGTCCTCTAATTACAGACTTTGCCGCTATTCATTGTCCCAACAGATGGTTGAGATACTGACAAATGACAGAGTAGATTGCTTCAATGTGGGATACGGATATGTTTATTATCAGAAAAGTGACACCGTCGCACCACAGTTAAAATGTATGCGAACGGATGGCAGCAATCCCTTCGTGGTCGCCGAGGGCAATTACAAAAACATCAATATCACTTCCCAATATGTGTATTTTCAAGAGTTCGGGGAGGAGAACAGCCTGTTCCACTCTTCCTTGGGCGGCAGTTGGTATGAGGAATTCCAATAATCCCTATTTTGATACCGTAACCGTGTCACTCCTCAATATGGTCTAATCCTTGGCTTAGAATTGTCACAATATGGTCATCCGCCAGCGAGTAAAAGATTGTCTTGCCCTCTCGCCTGTTTTTCACCAGATCCATCTGCTTCAGCACCCGGAGCTGGTGAGAAATGGCGGACTGGGACATCCCTAACAGGGTGGCAATGTCATAGACGCACATCTCCGAGCACAGCAGCACATAGAGAATTTTCAACCGTGTCACATCCCCGAATACTTTGAAAAAATCCCCCAAATCCTGCAGTTCCTCCTCAGGAGGCATCTTGTCTTCCACTTTTTGTATCGTTCTGTCATCCAGATAAATATAATTGTTTTCTTCCATATATTTGGCCCTTATGTTAATTAGTAGTTTGATCCCCCAGATCACGAAGCATCTGCGTCACTGTTTTGCCCAGAACAGGGTGTCTGAAATTCGGTGCCAGCTCACTCAAGGGCTTCAACACAAAGTAACGGTTCTCCATATCCACATGGGGCAGCGTCAGTGTGTTATCCTCATATACCATTTTATCATAAAATAGAATGTCAAGGTCAAGGGTTCTAGGCCCCCAGTGAATCTCCCTGGTTCTGCCCGCAGCGTCCTCAATATAATGCAATCTGTCCAGAAGCTCTTTGGGGGTAAGGAGTGTGCGAAGCTTCACCGCAGTATTTAAGAATTTTTCCTGCTCCACACCGCCATAGCTGTCTGTCTCTATGATCTCAGCCACCTGCTGTACCTGAATCAGCGGATGTTCGCTCAGCTGCGCAATCCCCTGTTGCAGATAAGCCTCTCTGTCCCCTATGTTGGAGCCAAGGGAGAGATAGACCTGATGCCAAGACCGCCTGATGCGCACGGACACAGACTCAAAGGGCAGTCCCACCGGCGCCTTGGGCTTGCGAATCTCAAGCACCAGCTCATGAATGGAACCAAAATTCAACAAAATCTGCTCCGCCACGCTCTCCGCCACAGTCTCAATTAAATCATACATGTTATCTTTCATCCAATTGTTAATAAAGTGGCAGATTTCCCCATAGTTGGTTGACAGGCTCAAGTCATCCTCCAAGCCCGCGGGCCTGATATCCGTGTACAATATCGCGTTGACATAAAAAGGCTGACCGTTTGCCTTCTCCTCGGGGGCTACCCCGTGATGTGCGAAAACCTCCAGATTGTCAATCCTGATTTCATCTCTGTTCATTCTGCTCTTCCTCTCTGTTTCCGTGGTACTCTAAAGTCACCATAATCCCTTTTTGCAGCTGTTAAAAATTGCCTCCGCCATATGGACGGCGCGCACATTCTCCTTCACGTCATGAACCCGCACAAAACTGCAACCCTTCATCACTCCCAAGACGGTAGTCACCAACGTTCCCTCCAACCTCTCTTCCACAGGCAGATCCAAAGTCTCGCCGACGACAGATTTGCGGCTGCATCCCAACAATACGGGATAGCCGAACATATTCAACTGCTCCAGGCAATTGAGAACCTCCAGATTCTGTGCATTGGTTTTGCCAAACCCAACCCCTGGATCAAGAATTATCTGATTATCTGCAATCCCAGCCTTCTCCGCCAGTTGGATACTCTCCATCAGATCGGCAGCCAACTCCTGCATAAAATCTGTATACACCGCCTCCTTGCGATTGTGTGTCAGACAACAGGCAACGCCTCCTCTGGCAATCACCTCCGCCATATCCCCGCTGTATTTCAAGCCCCAGATATCATTGATCATATCCGCGCCCGCTTGGATTCCCGCCTCTGCCACCTTACTTTTATAGGTATCCAGCGAGATTGCAATGTCAAATCTTGATTTAACCGCTTTAATTACAGGCACCACACGCTGAATCTCTTCCTCCTCAGACACCATGGTATAACCTGGTCTAGTGGATTCGCCACCGATATCCAGAATATCCATTCCATCCTTCAGCATCTCCTCCACATGAGCCAATGCCCTATCCACGTCATTCCACTTGCCGCCGTCAGAAAAAGAGTCCGGTGTCACATTCAAGATGCCCATGACATAGGTCTTGCCATGCCGCATAAATGTATGTTTCCCAATTTGCATCATGTCCACTGAATTGTCCATTGAATTACTCCTTTCAGATTATTATTAATATTATATTTCTGATTGATATGGAAAATTTCCGCTTGAAAACCAACTTCATACAATTTCTAATATTTGATGGTCAAATTCTTCTTGTCACCCTTCCAGTTACACTCATCGCTCACCTCACAGGCAAAACAGGCACGGCTGGCCTTGTCCGCCCGATACAGCACACCTCCCAGACTCCGCTCCATGGCCACTGTCGCATCCCGATGACTCTTTATCGCGCTAATAATAACACACGTTTCCGAATCATCAAATCCGCAATCTGCCAAAATCCGAGGTGCAATCTCCGCACTTGCCAGCTCGTGAGGCGTGCCATTTTCATATTGCACATGTTTCCCAAGATCATGCAAAAGCGCCGCCGCATAAATCCACTCTCGCGCCACCCCAATCTGTTCCTCCAGATTGATGATTTCGCCAATGCGCGCCACATCCAGAAAATGCACTATACCATGATGGCAAAAGCGCCGTTCTAGCTCTGCCTCGCAGTTTTTCTGTATATGATATCGGAATAAATCATGATTTAATATCTTGTCAATCCGCTCCATTTCCCGATTCCTACTCTATTCCATATGTAACATGTTAAAAAACTGATTTTGCAGCATGGCATTATCTGTGAACACTCCTCTTGTCGCTATGCTGACTGTGCGGCTGCCCGGCTTTTTCACCCCTCGCATGGTCATACACATATGCTCCGCCTCCACTACCACCATCACCCCTTGAGGGGCCAGGCATTCCATGATGGCGTCCGCGATTTGTCCTGTCATTTTCTCCTGAATCTGCAGCCGTCTGGCATAGACCTCCACCGTGCGGGCAAGCTTGCTAAGCCCCACCACTTTCCCATTTGGAATATATGCCACATGCGCCTTTCCATAAAAAGGCAGCATATGATGCTCACACATAGAATAGAACACAATGTCCTTTTCCAGCACAATCTCACTGTTATCCACGGTAAATACCTTGGAGAGATGTTCTGTGGCATCCTGCTCCATACCGCTGAATATCTCCGCATACATTCTCGCAATTCTCTCCGGCGTGTCCACCAGCCCTTCCCGGTTTGCATCCTCGCCGATTCCCTCCAACAAAAGCCTTACCGCTTCCTTTATCTTGTCCTGATTTATCATGATGTCTGCCTTTCCACGATTTTGATCAATCTTCCCAAATAGGACAGGGAACCAAACGCTAAGATCACATCCTCCGGCCCCGCCAGAAGCCCTGCCATCTCCACGGCCTCCTCCAGACTGTCCACTGCAGTCACCTGGGAATGTACCTTGGAAATCTCCTGTGCAAGCTCATACGCCGTCAACGCGCGGGGATTGTTTGGAGGCGTTATGGTGATAATCTGATCCGCATAGCCGTGCGTCAGAGCAATCACCTTCTCATACTCCTTGTCCCTCAATATCCCCATTATATAGATAATCCGTCTATTTGTAAAATAAAATTCCACTGACTGCGCCAATTTTCTGGCAGCATCCTCATTATGGGCTCCATCCACCACCAACAGAGGCTTTCGCGCAATCACGGAAAAGCGCCCCTGCCAAACCGTCTCCCGAAGCCCTTTTCTGATTGCAGTCTCCTTGACTTCAAAGCCCCTCCCGACAAGCGCAAGCACCGTCTCTATGGCAAGCAGCGCGTTTGCGGGCTGCGAAACCCCACCCAAAGAAATCTCCAACTGCTTCCACACATGCCCGTCGGCACTTTCATAGTCAAATCTCTGCCGTTCGATGGATTTACCGCTGCCGCGCCTGAGATTCCGAATACTCCCTTCATCCGCCACGCGCAGAGCACAATGCATATCCTCCGCGGTCTGCTGCACTACCGCCATAGCCTCCGGCGGCTGACATGCGCTCACAACAGTACACCCGGGCTTTATGATGCCCGCTTTGTGCCCCGCAATCTCCATCAGACTCTTGCCCAAAAACTTCATATGATCCATGCTGATAGACGTTAATACCGCGGTCTCCGGGCTATGAATCACATTCGTGGCGTCATGCCGCCCCCCCATTCCTGTCTCCAACACCACGATATCGCATTTCATCTTATCAAAATACCAAAATCCCAGCGCCGTCTCCACCTCAAAGGGTGTGGGGTGGGGCAATCCCTCCTGCACTATTTCGTAACATATGTTACGAATTATTTCCACCCCTTCACAAAGCGCCTTTTTCGTGATATTCCTGCCATTCACCTGAATGCGCTCCCGATACTCAAATATCACAGGGGAAATATATCGCCCCACCCGATAACCGGCACACTTCAAGATGGTGGAAATATATGCCAGCACGGAGCCCTTCCCATTGGTTCCCGCAATATGCACAAACCGCAGCCTGTCCTGTGGATTGCCCAACCGCCCGCAAAGCTGTGTGATACTCTCAAGTCCTGGCACGATACCATAAGACTGGATACTCTCTATATAATCCATAGCCTCCTGATATTTCAAACTGATACCTCCGTAATCGAGTAGGGAATTATCTGCGCATAAAAAAGAAAAATCTGTAAATGCTCTTTAGCATAAGCAAAACAAAAGTGAGGTTCATATGCATAAACATCATTCCTGCATTTACAATCTTGTCCATAATTTCCTGCGCTGCGGTCTGACCGGCTGGTGTATGGAAATCCTTTTCACCGCCCTGTGCTCCCTGCGCCGCCGCAACATGCGGCTTACGGGCACTACCTCCCTGTGGATGTTTCCTATCTATGGAAGCATCGCCCTGTTGAAGCCCGTTTTCAAGCTTTTGAGCAAACAACCACTCCTCGTTCGGGGCTTCACCTACATGTCCATGATTTTCTCCGCGGAGTTTGCCTGCGGACAGCTGTTAAAGCGTCGCCGGCTCTGCCCATGGGATTACAGCCGGAGCCGCTACAACATCTGTAAAGTCATCCGTCTGGACTATGCCCCCTATTGGTTCACTGTAGGAATTTTATTTGAACAGATTTTGCTTCACACACAGTTAAAGGACGAAACCGCAAAGATTTCGTCCCGCTCTATCACTGACCCATAAGTGCCCGCCGCGCAGGATCTCACAGCGCATCGTCAACATCTCCTATTTCGCCGGAGCCGATATCAAGCATATTCACCGTCCGCCTCTTCAACCGGGCCTCCTCTGACTCTCTCAATATAAAATCCTTGATCACCTTGGAATTCTTGATATGTTGGAGTTCTAACTTCGGATGCGTGGTGTCTCCGGTAAAACAGATCACCGTTCCCAACTGGAAAATCTTCTCCGTCAGGGTGGCTGTGTGCTGCACGTCCTGCACCTTATACATATAACAGTCATTCTCCACCGTTTTAAACAAACCGCTTGTGATCGTGATCATATCTTCCTTGATCGTATATTTTGTAAATGTAAAAGGCAGCCCCAAGAAGAGCCAACGCTTTCTTTCGTTAAATTCAACCATATCCACATCCTCCTTTTCCTTATTATAATTCATTTCATATTTTTTGTCACTATTTTTCAAACATTTCATTGAATCTATCACCCAAACGTGGTATCATGGTACAAGAGTCAAAAAAGACAGGAGGTATTCCTATGACCGCAAAAGAATGTATCATCGGGCGAAGAAGTATCCGCAGTTTCACCGAGCAGCCTGTTTCCCACGAATTGCTGGAACAGATTGTAGAGACAGCATCCTATGCACCCAGCTGGAAGAATACCCAGATTACCCGTTATATAGCCGTTGAAGGCAAGATGAAGGAAAAGCTTGCCGCATGTACCACCATCTGGGCAGGCAACGGCAATATCATGAACAACGCCCCTATGGTGATCGCAGTAACTGTCATTACCGGACGCAGCGGTTTTGAGAGAGACGGTTCCTTCTCCACAGGCAAGGGCGACGGCTGGCAGATGTACGACGCCGGAGTTGCCAGCGAAGCATTTTGTCTCGCCGCCTATGAGCAAGGGCTTGGCACCGTGATTATGGGGCTCTATGATGAAGCGGACGCAACGAAGCTTTTGGAGCTTCCCGACAATCAGGAATTGGTTGCATTGATTGCCATTGGCTATCCTGCACAAGCTCCTGACGCTCCCAAACGCAAGCCTGTTACAGATTTACTATCCTATAAAGAATGACAAGAAAGTCGAAGGGATTTCCATTTTCTCTTCGACTTTTTATAAGATTTAAAGTCATAAATGTTTTCAAAAATCAATACGGAGGAAATAACATGCGTCATTTAATTAGTCCCCTTGATTTTACGACAGAGGAACTGAACCAGATCTTTGATCTGGCGGCATCCATCGAACAGAATCCCCAGAAATATGCCCATGTCTGTGACGGCAAGATTCTTGCCACCTGCTTTTATGAGCCCAGCACAAGGACAAGACTTAGCTTTGAATCCGCCATGACCCGTTTGGGCGGTCAGGTGATTGGCTTCTCTGACGCCGGCTCCTCCTCCGCCTCCAAAGGCGAGAGTGTATCCGACACCATCCGGGTAATCTCCTGCTATGCGGATATCTGTGCCATGCGCCATCCCAAGGAGGGCGCAGCCACTGTGGCGAGCAGCAAATCCCTGATTCCCGTCATCAATGCCGGAGACGGTGGACATCAGCACCCAACCCAAACCCTGACAGATCTTTTAACCATCAAAAACCTAAAGGGCAGACTGGATAATTTCACGATCGGGCTCTGTGGCGATTTGAAATTCGGCCGCACCGTCCATTCCCTGATTCACGCACTGGTGCGCTACCCCAATATCCGTTTTCTCTTTATCTCTCCCGAAGAGCTGCGCATTCCTGACTATATTCTGGAAATGCTGAAAGAGCGAAAGATTCCCTTTGAGGAAGTCATCCGCCTGGAGGATGTTCTTCCCCAATTAGACCTGCTCTATATGACCCGCGTCCAGCGAGAGCGTTTCTTCAATGAAGAAGATTATGTCCGCTTGAAGGACTTCTACATCCTCACCACGGAGAAAATGAAGCTTGCAAAGGAAGATATGCTGGTGCTGCACCCCCTACCCAGAGTCAACGAGATTGACGTGGAGGTGGATGACGACCCCCGGGCCGCCTACTTTAAGCAGGCACAATATGGTGTATACGTGCGCATGGCGCTGATCATGACATTGTTGGAACTAGTATAGAACTGTTCAGAACCATGCGAATTTATTGGAAAATGACGTTGAAAGCTTGCTTTCATAAGGCATTTTTCATATAAATTCATTTGGCGAGAGCCAAATATGAGCAAAATGGGAGCTGCGTAGCAGCATTTTGCGAATGGTTCTGAATCGTTAAGGCATAATAAAAATAGAAAGGGGATTCTTATGTTAAATGTTGGAAAAATTGAAGAAGGCTTCGTCCTGGATCATATCAAAGCAGGCAAAAGCCTGGATTTATACGACCATCTGCAACTGGACAAGTTAGACTGCACTGTGGCAATTATCAAAAATGCCCGCAGCAACAAAATGGACAAGAAAGATATTCTGAAAGTGGAATGCAGTATAGACATGTTGGATTTGGACATTCTGGCATTTCTCGACCACAATATCACTGTCAACGTGATTAAGGACGGCGAAA
This sequence comes from uncultured Lachnospiraceae bacterium, assembly GCA_947175035.1. GTDB lineage: Bacteria > Bacillota > Clostridia > Lachnospirales > Lachnospiraceae > Acetatifactor. Next base: position 11,670 of record CAMWLG010000023.1, read on the forward strand.
TCGTAGAGAAAAAGGAGTTAATCCTCCCCAAGCGGATTAAAAACGTCATCAAATGCCGCAATCCACGCTGCATAACTTCCATTGAACAGGGATTACCCCATATTTTCTTTCTCTCCGACGAGCAGAAAGGGGTTTACAGATGCAAATACTGTGAGGAGAAATATTCAGAACCGGCAAAATAGACCGGATCAGACCTAAATACCGAGCATAGAAATCGCCTATGGAATCTGTCACCGTCGAAGATATTGACATGTACCCTATATCTCCGCCGCCTGACAGATTCCATAGGCGATTCCCTGTTCCTCGAGCATCTCCTGCATTTGGTCCAGAGCCTCGTCCTCGTCCTCCGCCGCAAGTACTTTCTTTTGTATCTCTGTCCGCATATCCTCAGACAACACGGTCACCTCGTACATCTGCATCGTCTATTCCCCTAATTGCCGCATTCCACACTGATGCGGTTGAAAATGCCCATGATTTCCTCCGTGTTGATATTCCGTTTCTCTTCACCGGATTTATCCAATATCACAGTTCCCTCGTGCATCATGATTAAACGGCTCCCATACTCCACCGCATAACGCAGATTGTGCGTCACCATGATGGTCGTCACTTTCTTTTCCCGCACGATCCTGTCGGTCAGCTCCATAATGATCTCCGCCGTCTTGGGATCCAGAGCGGCAGTATGCTCATCGAGAATCAGAAAATCAATGGGAGTCATCGTCGCCATAAGCAACGCCAACGCCTGCCTCTGACCACCCGAGAGAGACCCTACCTGCACCCCCAGCTTATCCTCCAAGCCTAGGTTCAAAGGCTTCAAAAGCTCCCTGTAAGCCTCCACTCTGGTCTTGTTCACACCGCGCCCCAGATTGTAAGGCTTCCCCTTATTCTCCGCCAGCGACATATTCTCCAAGATTGTCATGCTGGGACAGGTTCCCTTGGACGGATCCTGATACACCCTGCCAATCTTGCGCTGGCGCACAAAATCCTTCTGACCGGAGATATCCACCCCACCGATCAGAATCTGCCCGGCATCCACACCGATACTTCCACAGATGATATTCAACATGGAAGTCTTACCCGATCCATTGCTGCCCACCACAGACACAAATTCGCCATCCTGCACCGTAAAATTAAAATCCTGAAACAGACATAGCTCATTGACAGAGCCGGGATTGTAGTTTTTGGAAATATTCTTTAACTCTAACATGCGCTCCCCCTCTTCTTCCCTCTGTCCCTGCTGAGTTCCAAAATAATGAGGAACAACACTGCCGTGATCAACTTGATCGCCGTTGCGCTAATCCCTGCAAACATGGCAAGCGCCACACACGCTTTATATAGAATGGAGCCAATCACCACGCTGGCAGTCACCCGCAGGAAACTAAGCTTGCGAAAGAGACTGGTTCCGATAATGACACTGGCAAGACCAATAACCACCGCTCCAGTTCCGATGGAAATCTCAAAACTTCTCTGCTGCTGCGCATAGATACAACCACTTAACGCCACCAAGCCATTGGCTATGGACAGCCCCACAATCTTCACCAGACCCTTATCCACTCCAAGGCTGGTCACAATCGTGTCATTGTCCCCCACCGCCCGAAGCAGGAAGCCCGACTTGGTGTTCATATACCAATCCAACAGATACTTTACCAACATAGTGATCAAAAAGATGATGATCACCACCTTGTAGTTTCTCAAGAATTCAGGAAAAATTCTGTTCACGACCGCGTTATCAAAGATATTCTGCTTATTAAAAATGGGAACATACGCGGAACCAGCAATCCAAAGATTGATCGTGTACAGACCAGTCATCATGATGATACCACTCAAAAGATCCCTCACCTTCATCTTGACATGAATTAATCCTGTACATATACCCACCAATGCCCCCGCCAGAAATGCAATCGGAAGCGTGAGTATTGCCGGCACTCCAAACCCGCTGATTAAACGTGCAGTGATGGCAGCCCCGAAGGGAAAGCTGCCATCCACCGTCAAATCCGGAAAATCCAAAATTTTATATGTGATATACACCCCCAGGGCCAAGATTCCATAAATCATGCCCTGTTCCAGTACGCTTAAGATTAATGCCATGAACGACTCCTATTCTCTGATCCTTACTTCACAATAATCTCGTCAAAACTCTGGTACGCGTCCTCCGCATAGTTTGCGGGAAGCTCCAGATTCAATTTCTGCGCCGCGGCAAAGTTCACATACAGGCTGGGCTCGGAAATCACCTCAAACTTCATCTCGGAAGCCTTCGCCTCACCCTTTAAAACCTTCGCTGCCATCCTGCCTGTCTGCTTGCCCAGTTCCACATACTCCAAACCCATGGAAGCCACACAGCCATTCTTCACCTGCTCCACCTCAGAGCCAAACACAGGGATTCCCGCCTTGTTTGCCTCCTCCAAAACGGTCTGCAGCGCAGTCACCACCGTGTTGTCCGTCAAATTGTTAAGACAATCCACCTTGCCACAGATATCAGCCGCCGCCAGAGCCACCTCGGACTCGGCAGTCACGCCGCTGTCCACAATCTCAAACCCATAATTACCTGCCGCAGCCTTGTACTGTGCGATGGCGCTCACGGAGTTCGTCTCGCTGGTAGTGTAGATAATGCCGATGGTCTTCGCCTCGGGCAGAATCTCACGAATCATCTGCAGCTGTGCGTCCACCGCCAAAACGTCAGACGTCCCCGTCACATTACCCACGGGACTCCCATCCTCATTGGCAAGACCCGCAGCCACCGGATCGGTAACAGCCGTGTAGATCACGGGAATATTACCATTCATGGTTGCGTTGTATGCTGTGGTCGCGCTGGGCGTCGCAATCGCACAGATCATATCCACCTTCTTCGTCACAAAATTGCTCGCTGTCAGCCCCGCTGTACCAGGGTCAGCCTGGGCGTTCACATACTCAACCGTCAGGTTCTCACCCTCTTTGATACCCTCCTCGGCAAGCCCCGCCAGAAAACCCTCACGGCAATTGTCAAGAGAACCATGATCCGCGAACTGGGAAATGCCGATCGTATACCCTTCCTTGCCGCCATTACCACCGCAGCCGGATAACGCCGCCGCAGCCATAGCGGCGGTCAAAACCAATGCCAAAACTTTCTTTTTCATAATTTTCTCCTCCAAGATGTACATATTTTTCATAATGTAACCATTCAACATATCCTATGCCATATTCCCACTTTTGTCAAGAAAATATTTCTTCTCGAAATCAGCCACGGGGATAGGCTTTGAGAAATAGTACCCTTGGAAAATATCGCATCCTGCCCCTGTCAGATAATTCACCTGATCTATGGTCTCCACGCCTTCCGTGACTACTGTGAGCCCCAGCGCCTTTGACATAGCGATCACGGCGTTCATGATGGTACGGCTTCGCTCCTCATGGCTTGTCTTACGCAGGAAGCCCATGTCCAGCTTCAGCACATCCACCTCCATATCCTGCAATGTGTTCAGGGACGAATATCCGCTTCCAAAATCATCAATCTCCACTTGGAACCCGAAATCACGCAGCTTCTTCAACAGATCCATCTGTGTGCTTATCTTTTCCATGAGCGCAGTCTCCGTAATCTCCAATTTCAGGTTGGAGGGCTTAATCTCATAGCGGTTTACCAGAGAGGTAAATGTCTCATAGATATCTATGTAGTAAAAATCCTTTGGAGAGATATTCACGGAAATATGCAGATGCTCCCATCCGCGATCCTTCCAATCCCTAAGCTGTCTGCATGCCAGCTCCCAGATATAATTGTCCAATCTGGAAATATAGCCACTCTTCTCAAACACCGGGATAAACTCCCCCGGAGACACCATGCCCCGCACCGGATGCTCCCAGCGCACCAACGCCTCGGCGCCCAGCACGGCACCGCCGTCCACAGCCACCTGAGGTTGGAGAAACATCTGGAACTCTCCCGCCGCGATTGCCCGGTCAAACTCACCCACCATGACTTTCTCTCTCTGCTCGGAATTCCCCATATTCTCCGTGTAATGAGCTATAATCTGCTGATAATCATCCTTGATCCGCCGGATTGCCAAAAATGTCCTGTCACACATGACAGAAACACTCATGGTCGGGTCAATGATATGATATACTCCCACATGCACATGCATCCTATAGACACTGCTCTTTACAATCTTCTTCAAATCCTCCAGATAAAGGGCATAATCTTCCTCGTGGAAATTCTCCTCACGCATGCACATGGCAAAGCGGTCACCCTCCAAACGGCCATATACTGTATCCTCGCTGGCATCCCGACGCATCAGCCCTGCAATGCGCTTTAAGACCTGATTGCCCGTCTCCTCGCCGAACAGGTCATTCACCATCTTGAAGTCCTTCACGTCAATGCCGAGCACCACGCGCTTCACATCGGGAGTCCGCTTCAAGAGCTCACCCACGCACTCGAAAAATCTCCCCCTGTTATAAATATCCGTGAGATAATCATGGGTCGCGTTATAGCGCTCCATCTCCAACTCCCTATAGGCTTCTGTTCTGTCCATCAGGGAGAAAAAGTTCCCCACATAATTGCCACGCTCGTCCAACAGGAACTTAAAATGAACCTCAAAATAGTGGAGTTCCTCGTCGGACAAGATACGTTCTTCCTTCCAGACGCACTCCTTAAGCTCCTCCACGCTTCTCCCGCCCAGCCAGCTCATATAATAGCGCTCCAAAGGCGCGAATCCTTGATGTGCTTCGAAAATCTCCCTGCTCCTCTCATTGGCGTAGACGCACTTTCCGTCCTTGTCAAAACACATAATTGCGTTTTCCATATCCTCGACAGCAAGCGACAACAGCTTGACCACGATACTCTTTGGCACATAAAACAAAGTAAAATATACACATGCCAAAGCGAGAAACGTGTACAATATAGGTGAGATATCCACAGGAATGTGCAGGAAACGATAACCAAAATTGACTAACAAAATCGGCAAAAAGCTCCAGATGACCGCGAGGTATTTGCCCCGGTACAGCCTGATCGTGTTCTTCATTTTACTAAAAAAGATCGCAAACACCAGAATCGCTAACGTATAGACGAAAATCAAATGCAGGACATAAACGGGAACCTTCCCCGTCATCACGGGCACCACCCCGTAACACACTCCCCCGAAGAACGACTGCTCCTCACACACAAACACATGCCCCGTCCATGCATTGGCCGCCATGGAGACCGTGTCCACTACTGCCCCTGTATAGATTACCCCTCTGAGGAGCACGTTGTCAGATCCGATATTGGTGTAGCGCCTTGCATACTGCATCAGCACGATTACCAGCCAATCGGTAGCCGCAAAATAAAGCCCGTGAAGAAGCGTGGAAATCCTGACATCCTCAACCAGCACGGACAAGGCGTTGCACATAATCGTAAGCATGGCAGCAATAAACAGATATTGTATATAACGCCGCACGGCATGTTCATATTGATTTAATTTCCACACCGCCGCCACAAGCCCGGTCGAAAGCAGACACGACAACACAAAAAAAGCGATTATCATAACGTAACTCCCATTTTCAAATAGTATGAATACATAGTACCACATTTTTCCGAAAATGGGAATAGAAAATCTAAGGGAATCATTTAATCTCTTGGGTATAAAGATAGCATTTGATTTTTCAACGTGTTTATATTCTTTAATGCATTTTCCGATGCAACAAAAAACTCATTATCCATCACATCTTGATAAGAAACATATGCGGAACCATCCAATATAGGAATTATCACATTCTGATGCTCCTCATAACAAAACACCGGTGCAACCATAAAGTCATCATACACTTTCACGGCTGGAATACCCGTCTCCCAATCTTCCATGACAACTTCCGCAAACACCAGATATTCAGCCCCTACTTCCATAATGTTTACAAATCCTCTTTCAATCGAATACGGTTCCTCGATTGCAGATAAAGACCAATGCCTTGAAAAAAGATATATCTCCTCCCCCTTTTCCAAGCCATCCCCCTCATATACCTCCTGAATAACTATCTTCTGCCTGTCCACCTGAAACAAATGCTCAATTTCTCCCGTGACCTTCACTCTTAAAATAATGGCGGCATCCGGCAATTTCTGAGACATCATAACACATTGACTTTCTGCACTATCTTCCGACAGTTCGGCAACTGTTATCTGTGACAAATAATTTTCCTGTCCCGCTAAATCTGTATAAGTCTGCTTTTTCACGATACCAAACACCATTGCCGATATATAGATACATACAGTTAAAAAACATAATACTTTTTGTCTCATGAATCCGCCCCCTGCTTTATTACCGATCCATTTTCCACTCTGTACCATTCGTCTGCCAAAACCTGAATATCCTCTTTATTATGACTTGCCACCAAGATCAACGCCCCTCTTTCCTTTTCCTCTAAAATAAGCTTCCGGATTTCTTCTACTCCTGTTTCATCAAGGGCATTTGTGGGCTCGTCCAGCATAATCACATCAGGTTTTTCCATAATCGCCTGAGCGATCGCGAGACGCTGTTTCATTCCAAGGGAATATTTTCCGTATAACCTTTTATCATAAGGGTCCAATCCGACACGTGTAATCGCGTTGACAATTTTCTCCTGCCCGATTTTCTTTGTCAGATTTGCAAGATAGGTAAGATTCTGAATCCCTGTCAAGTCAGGGTACAAGCCCCCGTTTTCCAGAATAATCCCCAGACTTGGCAATACGGAAAAATCTTTGTGCAGGGTCTTTCCTCCCCATACAATACTGCCCGAATCTATTCTCATCAGTCCCGACAACGCGCGAAACAGCATTGTTTTCCCTGAGCCGTTTCTGCCCACAAACCCATATATATTCCCGCTTTTCAAGCAAAGACTGACATTGGAAAGTATCACTTTTCCCCGTATTGATTTGTTGATATTATTTACAACCAATTCCAATTATGCTGCCTCCATTTCCAAATCCGAAACTAATAAATCGTGTTTTTTTATGATAAATGCTCCCACAAACGTGGTAACTATTGCAAACAAAAGAAATAGGATCAGAGAAATATTCAGTCCTAACTGCATATAGGATGACGTGAGCGTTGGATCGACAATTCCCATATCACTGTCATGCCATCCTAATACCAAATGGGCAATCGGATTCCAAACCACAAGATTCTCATAGGATAGTCCGCCATCATAATAGCTTACAAGAAGGTCTATCAAGTTTAATAGCACAATACAAACCAACTGCCCGGAAACCACTGATGCATATGCGGTACTGCTCCCCAAATAAATGGCAAGCAGATTAACAAGCAGAGCCATGATATATGTCCATGCGGAAAAAATCAAAAAATGATATCCTATCAACACGATTCCTGCATGGTCTATCTCTAATTCATAGCGGACTGCCGCCGTAAGCACTGCTGTAGCTAGCAAAAGCAGGTGAAAACCGCATACTGCCACGCTTAAATGGAAAACTTCTCCCATATACCATTTTACACGATGTGGATAACGTGAAAAAACATAAATGCTTGCCGTACAAAAATGCCGATATAACATGATTCCTGCATATGCTTCAAAAATAAATGACGGAAACAGACGCATTGCAAAGGCCGCCAATTCCGACAAAGAAAACCCCAACACAAAATGCCCCCGTGAACCGCTCAACTGTAAGATTGCCTCCGAAAGCGTTGTTTTCCCACCATAGGGATTGATATACATCACAGAAAGATACACGCCACCCACTAATGCTATCGCAGACAACAATTGATACTTATGCTTCATTATAGACAATCCTTTCTTCCGCCAGCGCGAACAACATCTATGAAAATTAGCACAAGCAAAGCTATACTTGCAAATAAAAGAGGTGGAAATTTAACTTCATCATTAAATAGCAAAACATAATCATACCATTTGATGCTGGGCATTTCTCTCGGAAATCGGCTTGCTAATATCGTTGTGAGACTTAAAACAGCATAAACGGGCAAAAAAAGAAAAACATTATATTTCACTTTTATGATTGAAGATATCGCTGTGGTAAAAACGCCCAGCAAACCTGAGAAAACGCCCCAAAAAAGCGTCCCAAGGACAGCGCATAAGTAAGGAGAGTACAGATAAATACTTTTCATAAGGTATTGATTGACACTATTTCTATACGTGTCATCATACATTGACGCATTCCAAAGATCGCCAATAGCAGATCGCGGAAATGACACATAATTCAAAATAATCTCCATTAAAAAGGGAACCGTAAAAATAATCATAGTTGTCAAAAATGCAGACAAATATTTACTTACATGGTATGTATCATTCCCCAATCTGGAAACCAAAAACATCCGCGTGCCCCGTTGGTATTCCCTTGCCAGTGAAAACCCTGCAGGGCATACCACCAGAATCGGATACAACTGAATTAGCAACAACGTGTTAATTCCATTTAAATTAGTACGGTTATAACTTAACAAAAGCAATTTCATCGGGTGATACATCTCCACAACATCCCTGCCCTGAAAATATAACACATTACCAATAAAATTAATCAGCACCATAAAAAACAGAATATAAAACACGCAAACGGATTCTTTTTTCTTCAGCATAAAAGCAGTTTGTGCCATTGTAGCTTTGAATATCATATCATTCTCCCTATGAATATAGTACATTAACAATGTATAGCAAATGGCAATGTCAATAAAAGGACTATTCTCGATTCAACACATCAAATTCCAAGATCACCTTAAACAAATCCCCATCTGTTACAATCTGCATCCCGCCCTTTTGAAGATCGACCAAACTTCTGGCGATGGACAGCCCCAGACCGCTTCCCTCCATATGTCTGGACGCGTCCCCGCGCACAAAGCGCTCCTCCAGCTCCTCAGCCGTGACATTGAGCTCGTACTGGGACATATTGCGGAATATGACAACCGCTTTCTCATCCCGCCTCTCCACATTGATATACACTCTGGAATTCTCCTGGGCATACTTGCAAATATTATTCATCAGATTGTCAAATACCCTCCAAAGATGCCTGCCGTCCGCCAGAATCCGAAGCTCCTCCTCCGGCTGGGCCACATGCAGCGCAAGGCCCCTCTCCTCCAGCCTCGGCTCGTATTCTCCGATCGCCTGGGACAACAACACCCCAATGACACAGGGCTGCAAATCCACCTCCAGATTCCCAGTGGTCGCCTTGGAAGCATCCACTAAATCATCCAAAAGTTTTCTCAATCTCTTGGACTGGCGCAAAAGCACCTCCGAATACTCCGCCATCTGCGCATTTCGCTCCGCCTCGTCCAAGACCTCCTGCCCCTGAACCAGATTCCCCAGCAAATCGGCGTAATTGATGATGGAGGTGAGCGGTGTCTTGATGTCGTGAGAGACATTGGTAATCAGCTCCGTCTTAAGCCGCTCGCTGCGCATCCGCTGCTCCACCGCCTTGGCAATGCCCTCCCCGAGCCGATTCAGATTCTCTCCCTGCTCCTTAAAATCCAGCAACAGATATCTCGTGTTCAGCTTATAGCCCAAATTTCCGCCCGCCAGCTCCTTGCTCGCCTGACAAAGCTTTCTGAAAACGAGGGCACAGTACAGCACAATCGGAAAAATCAATATTTTCTCCATCAGCCACAACACAGCCACTCCGAAATCCTCTATCACACAGACAATCACGAACGCCTCCGCCAAAGTAAACAGACTACAAAATCCTATCACATGCAGGATTCCGGGGATTCCATGCAGCACTTTCCCCGTCAGCCGAAGCCCCACACTGACCAGTCTGATTCCCCATCGCCAGCACCACCGCGCCATCACATAAACAAAAGTGTATCTCCATGTCTTTCCCAACTTCAAGCGCAGTGCGAACTCGCGCAGATACATCGTACACCAGACCAGCAGCACCGCGCCACCCAGCCCAAACACGATCATATCTGCCCAATAATTTCCGATTTCATCCGCGACTGCAAACATCAGAAGCGCTAATATTCCCCCGCCCACTGCAAACACCGCTGTCAGGATATCCAGATAAATATTGCTCAAAACCCCGGGGGTAATCCCCTCCTTCCCCCAACGATGCCCCGCATTGCACAACAACCATATAAAACTAATGATCCCGAGAAGAATAGCACCAGCCAATACTCCCACAAAGCCCCATCTCATATTGTATATCCTGATCCCCTGAGCGTTTAACCACTGCAGCTCATCTGCCTTGGGAAATTCGGAGTCCACATACATCGTGACTATGTACTCCTCCGTCTCCTGCTCCTGTGTCACCTTATTAAGCGTTTCCCTGTATGCATACGCCCTATAAGCATAGGGGCTTCGCTTTGCCTCTTGATCCGCATTACTCCAGCACTCCTCGCCGCTAGAATTACGAACAATTAAATAACTCACGTTATTATTTTTACTCTCCCTGAGGAATGCCTCGGACATCTCCTTGATGGTCGGAAAAGACACCGCGTCATTGCAGATATAGTCAAGATGCGAGTGCGCCTCCCTACCCATAAACTCCATCTGGTAATCCGAATAATTATTTTGGTACGCCCCCAACTCCCAAAGCACGGCAATCCCCACTGCTGAGATGACTCCCGCCGCAAAGCTGATTGCTAGAACAAAATATAATAACACCTGAAATCCAATACTCTTGGTAATCCCCGCCTTTTTCATCTGCCTGCCTCCTTACCTTGACTCCATATCCTCTCGTTTGACGCACTTATAGCCTTGCCCCCACACCACCTTGATGTATCTGGGCTCCGCCGGATTAATCTCTAATTTTTCCCGAAGATGCCTGATATGTACCGCCACCGTATTCTCACTCCCATAGGGCAGATCGTTCCAGATACGCTGATAAAGCTCCTTGGGTGAGAACACCTGACCCGGATTCTGCATCAAAAGCCGCAAGATTTCATACTCCGTGGGTGTCAGCGCCACCGGCTCCCCGTCCAGCGTCACGGTCTTCTCCACATCGTCCAGCTCAATGCCGCCCACCCGTAGCACGTCAGGACGCATATTGCCCCCGCCCAGCTGCATATAGCGGCGCAGCTGGGATTTGACCCTCGCAGCCACTTCCACAGGATTAAAGGGCTTCGTGACATAATCATCCGCCCCCACGGTCAGCCCCAATACCTTGTCAGAATCCTGACTCTTGGCGGTCAACAGAATCACCGGCACATTGCTCTCCTCCCGAATCTTCACCATGGCGGAGATTCCGTCCAGCGCAGGCATCATAATATCCATCAACACCAGATGGATCTCATGTTCCCGGATGACCCGCAGCGCCTCCATCCCATCATAAGCCTCAAACAGCTTGTAATTCTCGTCATGCAGATAAATTTTTAACGCATTGACGATATCTCTCTCATCATCACATATCAGTATATTGTACATGTCTGCTCCCATCCTTTTACATTATTGTAACAGACCTTTCATTAACAAAAAACTGGGGAAACCTTTAAGAATTCATTAAGATGTATAGAGTGTAACACGCATTTTGACCACTGTCAAAATGGCGAAAAATATCGGCACGCCATTCCAGCACTAAAAAGAAACTGACCCTTATGAAATATGAGGAGACGGGCTGTCAGCCCCAGATCTCTCCCCCAGAACCCAAACATAAGCATATATACCTTCCTCAGAACCCAGTTGATATCTTTTTATACATCTGAGAGCTGGCCAGATAATTGTTCCATCCGCCAGCTTAACAGCAATATTAATTTCTCCTTGGGGATCATTATCATCAGTAATCCATTCTCCCCCATACAATTTAATAACCGTCTCACCAACATAGGCACCTAAACTGAACAGAATGTAACCCCTATTTTTTGAAATAATTCCCGTTTCTGAACTTTGCTCATCAAAAAAACGATCGATTTCCTTCATGCTATCTAAAGAATAATCCGCTTTATATCCGGAAGAATTCAACGCTGTTACCACCCAATCAGATGATATATGGATATCTTCCAAGAGCGTGTTACTACTCTTATTCGCGCTATTGCGCTTAGATGCAGTATCAGAACCACTATCGTCTTTCTTCAACAGCTTCTTAAAAAATCCCATGCTGCTTCCTCCAATTCAGTCACTTTTCATGTCCGGTTTTGTGACCTCCAAAAAAATACTATCAAATTCATTTGGACGTATTAATTACTACGGTGTAAGCATATCACAACTCAGGTATAGTGTAAAGTCTATTCCATTAGCTATGGACATCTCTACAACATTTTTTACACAACTGCCCTGAAAGGCGGATGACCGCTCTCTTGATTTCTTAATAAAGACGGTTTCCTAAGCCGCAGACTACAATCCAACTGAAATTCTGCTTCTTCATCAGTATATCGGTCTAATTTTACATCTATCCAAATTGGAACAAATGGATGAAAAACGGCCAACATTGGCTTTCCCTGTTCAATTATTGGATTAATCTTAAACCTACACCTACTGGGATTAATATTTTTTTGCAATTTTATTTCATCAACCGTATCTTGTAGATCTTTCAAAAATATTTTTTTATTCATTTCTTTTGTCACAAACTCTTCCTCACTTTAACCAATCAACACAAGTTCTTTTACTATTCATAAATTGTCCCAACATAAAACAAAGTAGCAATAAATTTCCAATTAATATCTGTTGGCATTTCAATTTTTATATTTTCAAAATATCCATCCATATCTTCAACCCATGAACATATCCCACCCAGATATGAGGTTATCTCTACATTTTCCCACTCTTCACTTCTTTGCTCCTTATCACTTCGCAACTCACTTAGAAATTTTATAAAATCTTCTCGAGAGTCAATATTGCCTATTATACTATTAAAATCCATCCTCTTACCTCTCTATCGTATTAGTTTCAAACCCTTAAAGTTCCGTGAAACCGCCCCTGTCAACCATGCTCAACCATATATTATTTTAGGGTATTCTGACGCGACCACATCTATAACTAAATTATCACCTATTATACAAATATGATGTAAGCCTCTTGCACTTAAAATATTACATGACTCCTCTATAAGCCAACATATGTATTACACTATTTATAAAGTTTCTAATGCCTCTTCTAAACTGTCTGAAACGCAATCATATTCCCAATTTCCACCTACATCTTTACGACCTCTGTACCAAGCTGTCTTGTCTTCTTCGGTATTCATCAAATAGTATTGATAAAACTTGATAATTCTGTATGGCATCACTTTTTCATACTTTTGCTGGGCAAAAAAATCAATATCCGTCGCATGAAAACATTCATTATAAAGATACTCACCTTTTTCACTTAATACATAACTATCTCCATCAATATAAGATAACACCTCATATGCTCTGCCCGCATATTGTAATAATACCTCCTTTTCTTCATCTGAAAAAAAAGTACATAATTTAATCATAATAATGCTCCTATTTTTAGTCCATATACCTAACTTATACCCTACTTTTCTTTTCTATCCGCCATACAAATTTTTGATCTAACAATTCAAAATCGATGTATTTTTTAACCAAATCATTATATTCATCTTCAGTAAGCAATGCATCCCATTCCTCAATTTCATTTTTCACATGTTGCAGCTTCCGCTCCCTAAGATGAGAAATCACACCTAAATATTCCACATTCAAAACTCCATGAAAACTGCTTTTATATTTTTCCAACAGTTGCATTAACTCCTTTTCACCCATCTGGTCTGGTGTTTTCCGTTGGGATTCATCCATACAAAAACCTCCATAATTATAGGTAACATACTCTAATATTCGCCTTAATATTGCGTCTTCCATATTCTTTGCATAATAAACCCCCTCTCTTTCCTCTTTGCAACATATGCCCACGCAATACTCTTTATTTTCACCATTTGGGACCCACAACCAATCATCACCGCCTCCCGTCTGCGCAAACGGGATCATTGTCTTATTCTCTATAAAATACTCATCTTCATAGTATTCATATTGTAATATTTTATCAATCGGCCTCCATCGCATTTCATATATCCATAAATAATTTGGTTGTGTTAAATATCCAAGCCAACTCATTGATTTGTATACTTCCGGGGTTTTAATATTTTTTTCAACCATAAGCCCACCTATGACATTTTGTATATCCTCTGTTAAATATTCAAAAATTTGAGTAATCCATTTTACTTTATCGTCCGTTGTCAATTTCATCAATGGAATGATATTCCCCGGTGTGTCCAAAAACACTAATTCCAGCTCTCCCGATTCGTCTATACGCCCTGCAAGTGTGGAGAGTGGCTGCAAATTGGTAATAGGATATAGCTCTAATCCACGATAATTAAAAAATTTTCTGTCTTCTATATCCATAAAACTAATTACTAATCTAGGAAGGATTCTATCTATTGTCTCTGCTCCCAAGCTTGTTCTTACACCATCTTTCACCAAATACACTTGACACCATACCATTACATCAGAAATCCCATATAGCAATTGTAGTGTTTTACCATCTGCTTCTAAATTTATTTCAGCCATAGTGCTAAAACCTCCTTCTTATCCCTATTAGTAATCGCTCTTATGCCTCCGTCTCTCCTCAATCTCCTGCTCCAGCCTCTCCTGCAGTTCCCGCAAAGACTCCCCGAACTTTCGGGACACCATGGAAGGATGGGAGCGAAGGATGCCTCGCTGGAAGAAATCCCTTATCCTTTGGAGACGTTCCTTGTCGGCGCGATACATCCGATACTTCTCCCGAAGCTCGGAAAGCTCCTCCCTGAATCCATCCCGATAGGCCTCAGGTCTGGTCTGCGCCAGTCTCTTAAGCTTTGCAAACTTCTCCTCCAAATTATCCAGATTATCCAAAAGCTCCTCTTTCCGCTTCGCCAAATCCTCGTTGGTCAGCGCGATGATCATGTCCACGCGCTTCTGCACGTGCGCCGCCTCTTCCCGTATCTGCTCCAATTTGACCAAAATATCCCGCAAATCCATAGCCGCCTTGAAGGAAAGGGCAAAGTCCGCCCCGATACATGCTGTTAGGACAAATGTCACCCCGGAAAGCACCGCCCCTGGAATCATGAGCATCATTTGCTCCACGGGCCGATGCACCCACGAGGTCATGATTATCGTCAAAAGTCCCCACGCAAGCGTAGAAGTCAGGCAAATATGCCCCTGAAAATTAAAGGGTTCCTTGGAGTAATCCCAATACCGCACCTTAAAAATAGCCTCCATGGCCACACCTGTCACATACTCCAGCGCGGTTGCACCGACACAACCCGCCAGATACGTCCATATCACATTCCATGGGAAATCCATGCCCTGAAAGGGCGACGACACCAATAGCATCATGACAGCACCGCTCCCGTACAACGGCAGGAACGGTCCCCGCATAAACCCTCTGTTCACCAGTCGCTTCTCCCGAATCGACACATAGGTAGATTCAAAGCACCATCCGAACAGACAATAAAAATAAAAGATAAACAGCCATTGTGCCACAGAATATTGAAACATATCCCCATCTCCTATCGGTACACCAACACTTCCAAGGAAAGTTTCCCCTTCTTGGTCTCCCTCGGCTCCCCGACCACGCGAAACTTCCCATATCCCCTGGCATTCACCGTCTCGTCCTGCTTCAATTGGCGGGAATTGTTCTCGCAGAGCCGCCCGTCCACATAAACCTTCTGGGTGCGGAACAGTTCCAGACAGCTCTCCCTTGATTTATTGTAAACCTTGGCGATCACGGCATCAATCCGCAGAGATGCCACCTGCACGTTCACCCGCTCCGGCTCCTCTTCAGGCACCTGCGCCGCCTCGTCCACGATCTCGCACTTCACATTGGTATGCTTCACCTGCCCAAGATTCTCACAGATATACGCGGCGATAGAGTCCAAACAGAACAGATACGCCTCCTTGTCCCCCACCCGAATATCTCCGATGGTGCTCCGGTCAATCCCCAGATTCATCAGCGCCCCCAGAAAATCCCTGTGAGAGAGCTTGTCCGCAAACTTTGCCATCAAGGGACTCACATGGACACAAACAATAGGAAAAGGCACCTCATATCCCAATTCCTCCACATTGCCGAAGCGAACCACCTGTCGATCCGTCTCCTGTGCCCCGCCGTAAAGCGTGTACCCTGCATGTGCAAGCTCCCGCTCCATTTTCCAAAATACATCCTGCTCGCTCAGGCCCAAAAATCCCGTAAAAACAAACATGTTCTGGGAGAAGGCCTTGTCAGCCAACTCCCGGAACCTGTTCTTTAACTGTTGTAATTCTTTCTCGTTTTCCATCTTGTTATCCTACTATTTAATTTGTGTAACTATTCAGATCCATTTGCAAAATGCCGCGCAGCGCCCATCTTGCTCATATTTATACTCACTAACAATTAGATTTTCCTTTCCGCACAGTGCATGCTGCCCGATTATGCGGCATGTGCTGTGCGGAAATTGGAAAATCTTTTCGTTAGTCAGTATAGCTCTCAACCAAGCGTCACATCCAGTATCATCATCAGTGCAAAGCCCATTGCAAAGGAGATGATTCCCACATTGGAATCCTCTTCCTGGTTTGCCTCCGGAATCAACTCTTCCACCACCACATAGATCATAGCCCCCGCCGCAAAAGCAAGCATATAAGGCAAAATCGGGGTGACAATATTGGCAAGAAGAATCGCGAGGAACGCACCCACGGGCTCCACTGCCCCCGACAGGGTTCCCAGCAGAAACGACTTCGTACGGCTGCTGCCCTCACTGCGAAGAGGCATAGAAATAATCGCCCCCTCCGGAAAATTCTGGATGGCAATCCCGATGGCGAGCGTCACCGCCCCCGCCATTGTCACAGTGCCATGACCATTTAAAACGCCTGCAAAAATCGCTCCACAGGCCGCACCCTCGGGCAGATTATGGATTGTCACCGCCAGCATCAGCATAGCGGTTTTTCCAAGACTGCGTTTCTCTCCCTCCGGTGCATCGCTGCTCACATAAATACCTGGTATAAAACGATCCATGAACAGCAGGAAAAACACGCCGGCAAGTAATCCTATAAGCGCCGGTACAAATCCCATCCTTCCCATATCCTCGCATAAATCCATCGCGGGTATCAACAGCGACCACACGGACGCCGCGATCATTACCCCCGCAGCGAAGCCGGTAAATATCCTCTGTAACGTGGGACTGATTTCATTTTTTAAGAAAAATACACAGGCAGCCCCGACCGTGGTTCCCAAAAAGGGAATTAATATCCCGACTGCTACATCCATAAAAATAATCCTTTAAATATCTCACTGATCTTAAAAACCCGACAAATCATTACCCCGCAGCGCATACCACAGGAAATTGACGCCACAGACCAGATGCACAGCGAGCACCGCCCACTCCGCAAGCAGGAATATCACCCGCTTATCCCGCCTCCACTCGATTGTGTTGCGCAGCACCAGGACTAACGACATCATAAACATAAAAAACATCCCGTGCATATAACCCCAAGAAAAGTTGGCATGCAGCATGCGAAATCCCTTTTCGTATAGACACAAAAACATCACCGTGCCCACCAGATAATTATAGCAGGCAAAACGATAGATAAATTTATCCCTCAAAGTTCTCCAGTTTAACACCATTACGCCCAGAGTCAGCGCCATTCCCATCACAATGCTCAAGGGGATATTCTTGGAATAGTTGTTCCAGACCTTAGCAAAAGCAAATCCAATCCCGGTCTCCTCCCCCTTCACATTGGTTCCGGTAAACACGCCAAAAAATTGATAGAGCAAATCCAATCCGGTGGGAATCATGGTGACACACAGACAAAACGCATTTTTCAAGCTCCCGCCCCGACTCTTGACCAAATCCGCCAAGAGCAAAATCCCCATCAGCGGCACCAGCACTAAAGTATAGCTGGGCTTGGTGATCGTCATCAGAAAGAGGCTCACCGCAAAGGGAGCGCAACGCTTCCACGCGAATTCCTTCTTGTAACTCTTTAACAGCTTTGCCGCCTCGCAAAAACAGATAATCGTAAATGGTCTTGTTGCCAGATAGGTAGCATTCCAGATGGGATTGGGTGTATAAATCCCCATACAGCGATAGGCATAATCAAATCCAAAAAAAGCCGTGTTCTTCGGCGAGTACAGGTTGCCCAACAGGAACAATACAAACGCCATACAAGTCACCGCCATATCAAGCGCCATGACCTTTGGCCTGCTCCAACCTTCCATGTTCAGACCATCCCGAACCAATCCGCCCATATAATGCTTAACGACGCAGACCCCCAAAGAATTCAAGAGCGCCGTGGTGATTGCCACCCCCATAGGTGCCCCCACCACCAACGCAAACACCTTTGCCAGCGTGAAAAACAACGGGTATGGGAACTCGTAATCCCCCGCAATTCCCCGCACTTTATTCACATAATCCGGCATATCCGAGCGAAATACCGGCACCTCATAACACTGCATCACGAACAGATACAGCATCACACCGGTGTATACCACCAGAAGGGAAAGGAAGAGAACCTGATCTGCGGCGTGAAATTTTGCCGCTTCAGACTTCCCCTCGCTATGACCTTTCGCCCTCTGTATCCTCTCTCTACGCAAAACTGATAATCTCCTCTTTTGGCGCTTTCACTTTCTCCACACTGATGGCATGAAGCATGGGGCCCTCTCCGTTATAGTCCATCCAGTACTCCTTAGACACCGTGGCAGTAACCTTCACCCACTCCTTCTGCTTCAGGGCATCCGCCCCCGCAAACTCGCAGGCATAGCCCAGAAAAGCCATATCGTCCGCGCAGCAGGTCATAGCCATACGTCCCGGCACGAAATACCCCTTGGGAAAATTATCAGGCTTCAACACCATGGCTATGAATTGGAGCTTTTTCCCAGTGTAGCGCTCCAAATGATCCATAGCATCCAGATACCATATCCCATATCCCGCATTGTCCAGCACAATTGTCTCCTGCTGTAGATCATAGGGCAAATCTTCCTCAAAAATCTCGTCAATCTCCCCATTGGCATCCTCAAAAATCACGTCAGCGGAAGGATTTACCGCCTTGATATTGCGCTTGTAGCTTCCTAAATCCTCAATCCCGTCACAGCGGTTAAAGATGATCATCTCGGATTTTCTAATCTGTTCCGCCAGCAGAGAACGCATATTGGTATAATACATGGGAAAAGTCGAGCCGTCAATCGTGGTAATCTGCTGTTCCACCTTCCAATACCACGGCAGCTTTGCATTCTTGTAATTCCACATGCCATTATATTCTATGATAATGCGCTCCGGTTTGTGCTTTTTCTCAAGCTCCGTCAAATGCTCCGGAGTGAAATCCTCCTCATTCTCCACAATCTCCACCACCGTGCGGCTCTTCTTCAGGATTGACTCCGGATACTCGTTCTCTCCCTCCTCGCAGAGAATGAGAAGCGTCGTCCCCTTGATCTGAAAATAGGGCTGTGCCAGGGTAAAACAGATAAACTCCGTCTTGCCGCTCTCCAAAAAACCGTTAATCACATAAACAGGCTTCATACATTTGCCTTCTTTCTTATATTCTACTACTGCCTACTTACGGAACAGCTCCGCAAGCTTCTCCTCACGCAGATTCGCCCCGATGACACAAATCTTGCCGGTCACCTCCGGCTTGCCGCTTCGCACCTCGTGCTCCTCCGGCACATAATCATAATAAATCCAGGTGCCGTCCTCCGCGGGCACCATCCCTTTGGCACGCAGGATATCTCCATACCACCCGCTGTCCAGTTCTTCCAATATATGCTCAATCTCCTCCCGGGTATAAGCCGTGGGAGTCTCCATACCCCAACTTGAAAAAATCTCGTCCGCATGGTGATGGTCGTGGTCATGACAGCCACAAGTACATCCCTCACCATGGTCGTGATGATGGTCGTGCCCCTCGTGATCGTGGTCGTGTTCGTCATGGTCATGATGGTGCTCATGGTCATGGTGATGATCGTGGTCATGATCGTCATGATCATGATGATGATCGTGGTCGTGGTCATGGTCGTGATGATGCTCATGGTCATGATCGTGATGGTGATGATGTTCATGCTCCTCGTGGGCGCGCTCCAACATCTCCTTCAGCATATCCTCCAGCTTGTCCGCTCCCTCGATGGTCTGCAACACATCCTTTCCATCCAGCTGGTCAAGCGGTGTGGTGATAATCGCCGCCTTGGGGTTATGCTCCTTCACCATCTCCACCGCCGCGTTTATTTTCTCCTGATTCACCTTATCCGCCCTGGTCAGAATAATCGTTCCCGCATACTCAATCTGATTGGCAAAAAACTCACCAAAATTCTTCATATACATTTTGCACTTGGAGGCATCCACCACCGCAACCGCGCTGTTCACCTGCACGTCCAAGTCAGCTGCCACGTTCTCCACCGCCCGCAGCACATCCGACAGTTTACCCACGCCCGAGGGCTCGATCAGTACACGCTCCGGCGAATAAGTGCTGATCACTTCTTTCAGGGAAGCCCCAAAATCTCCCACCAGAGAACAACAGATACATCCGGAATTCATCTCCTTGATCTCAATTCCGGCATCCTTCAAAAAACCACCATCGATACCGATCTCTCCAAACTCATTCTCAATCAGCACTGTCTTGCTGCCATCCAACGCTTCCTTCAAAAGCTTCTTTATCAGAGTGGTCTTCCCCGCTCCCAAAAAACCTGATACCACATCAATTTTAGTCATTTCCATCATCCTTCCTGCATTATTGCATCTTTTGGGCATCCTATTCGTGCATCTTACTGACACTGCCGAACACCCGCTATCCAGTATTTTCCCCCATATTTGTCCGAATGTCAAGAGTCATCAACCTTTTGAATCCCTATGCCCTCACGTTAAAGGTAGGCGCTGATTCCTGCTTATGTATCTCAAAATACTCCGGCATACCACTGTGCGGGAACATTTTCTCCATATAAAGATTCCCCACCAAGTCCTTGACCTGCGCCACGTCCACGCTTTGCAGCGTATTCACCTCGCGGGCCTCCATATTTTTCAGGTTTTCGAGGAATTGCGCGATACTTGCTTCCATCTGCGCCCGTTCCTCCTCTGAAATCCGGAACAAGTCAATCCCTGTTTCCTCCAAAGCATTCTGGTCTTGCTCCTGCTTGGGTGTATCAACCGGAGGTTCCACCAACGTTTTTGCCTCGGGGATATTATATATCAGGTTATCACAAGTCTTTTTAAAACACTCAGGATTATACTGCGCCAAATACGCCAAATCATCCATGAGCAATGGTTTTTTATTATGAATTTTTATATAGATATTGACCAATCTCATATCCTTATCTTTTTTCATAATTCACCTGCTTTCCCGCAAAAACAAGTTATCTGTTCTTCTATTTTTATTATACTCAAAAAGGGTCGGATGGGCAAGAATTTATCATTTTTTCTACTTGACAAACTATTACTTATCTTGATACACTCATAATTGATATTAGGCGAAACGCTTGATCCACGCTTGTTAGGGAAAATTTCTCTAACAAGCGTTTTTTGCATCTGTTCAGAGCCATCCGCAAAGGGGCGAAAAACAATGCAGACCATATTATTCAGCTTGCAGAGGCAGAGGGAATGATGGCTCATGCCTTGGCAGTGAAAGTAAGAAAGTGATTTTTTTATGAAAAACATTTTATTTTTGGACATAGACGGTGTACTTAATTCAAATTTCTGGAATGACAGCCATCAAAGGGAAATCAGCGATGGTACATTAATTGATGAGGAAAAGATTGAGTTATTAGCGTGTTTAGTAAAGAAAACAAACGCCAAAATCATTCTTCATTCCGGATGGCGTACCTGGTTTGATTCTGAATTAAAACCGCTTCGCATGGAAGCAGCGAAATTAGTCGAATTATTAGCAAAAGAGGACTTGCACATAGACGGATTCACACCAGACTTAACCACAGAAGAAATCAGAAAGACAAAAAAATTTAGTCTGGTGAAGGCTGAAGAAATACTTTTATGGCTGAAATCGCATAATGATGTCAAAGGATGGGTAGTCCTTGATGACCTTGATTTGCATAACATTGAAATAGAACAACATCAGGTAAAGCCTGACCAGACAATAGGTTTGACTCTTGCGGACGTAGAAAAAGCAGTAAAAATACTATTGGGATGAAGTGTTTATCCCATATACACCTGGTGGACTGGCAAAACCAGTCCACCAATTACACACTATATATTTCTTTTTATATTTAAAACATTCATCAATGCTTCCTGCAATACCCTTGAAACATTTATTCCAGCATGTTCTGCTTCATAATTCAGCCAACTTGGAAGTGCCACATTTCTTCTAACAGTTTTTGTGTCAACTTTTTTCCTATATTCTGTAAAGTCAACGTCCACATAAGTCAAAACACCTTTTGAAAAATCAATATCTTCTGTGTCCTGCCTAACTTTTTCAATTGCCGCTGTTTGATCTGATGGCACAGGAAGCATTTCTTTATTGTCTTCCATTGAGATTCCAGCTAATCCTATAGCATCTCTTGCCATTTCTATAGCATCTGCAAAAGTATCACCTTCTGTAAATATTTCCATATCAGGAACACATACTAAAAAAGGATGCTCAGAACCATCGTTTGTATTTACAATAAAAGTTGGATAAACCTGTTTCATATCATTCACTCCTTATAACAATTTCCATTTTCTCAGTATCATTCTCGCTAAACTTTCGTTCACTTCCTTATGTCTCGGAATCTTCTCTATATCATTACCTCTTCTGTATATGTCATGATTACCACCGTGTCTCTCAAAGGTAAAACCTGCATCTTCAAGTTTTTTAATTAAATCCCTTTGTTTCATTAGTGTCCCTCCTTGTCATATTATTATACACACTAATTACACAATCGTCAATGTGTTTATACACCATTTTTTGCATTTAAAAGCACCTTTTGAATTCAATTGTTAAATTTATTTCCGAATGATATAATAAAACAAATTTGATTTGTAGAGGAGCTGACGAATGAAAGCATTTGGACTGGTTATAGCTTTAATGCTTAACCTTTTGCTTATTTTGATAGAAGGTGCAACTTTTCTAAAAGTAAAGAACAAGATTAACATATTGAAGTTCTATACTTTTCTTCAGAATTTTATTGCTCTTGCTATAAGCATTTTATTCTGTGGTTTTGCTGTTAGAGAACTATTGGGATATGGGAATGTTCCTGAATTAATAAAAGGATTACGATATACAGCCACATGTGGTCTTGCAGCTACTATGTTCGTTTTTGCAATTTTTTTAGCACCACGATTCAAATCTGGAAAAAGTAAATCCCATACAGATTTATTTGGAGGATTGGAACCAAAGAAAGCCAATATGTTGTTGCATTATATTTGTCCAATTATTTCAATTATAAGCTTTTTGCTATTTGAGAGAGGAACTGTATTAACCGATTCAGAATGGACAGGATATGCAGCAATCCCTTCATGTACATATTGGATCATATACATTTTTTTGACTATTACACATTTGTGGACAGAGCCATATGGATTGACGGCATCAAGAACCGAAAAGAAGAATCATTTCGTCGGGATATTGCTGCTGATGGCAATTCCTGCATCATTTATTTTGCTGTCATATGTGTTGTATTGGCTGAATCAGATATAAGAAGACAAATCAGAGCTTGAGAAAGGATAATTAGTATGCTGAATATAGCAGTATTATCAGATATACATGGCAATTATGTCGCTCTACAAAAATGTTTGGATTATGCGGTCAATATAGGGATAGATACTTTCATCTTTCTTGGAGATTATCTTGGTGAACTGGCATATCCCCAAAAAACAATGGACATATTATATTCCGTAAAAGAAAAGTATAAATGCTTTTTTATTAAGGGAAATAAGGAAGATTATTGGATAAACTATGAGAGAGAGCCGAAAGGTTGGAACGAATATGATTCAACTACAGGCTGTCTTTATTATACATATCAGAATTTAACTGAAAAAGATTTACAATTTTTTAAATCTCTTTCATTTAAAGAAGAACTTGAATTTGACGGTTTATTGCCAATCACAATTTGCCATGGTTCCCCCCGAAAAGCAAATGAAAAATTGCTGCCTGACAATGAAAACACATTTCTGATTATGGAAAATAATCCCAGCGATTATATTTTATGTGGGCATACCCATATCCAGAGCAAAATAGAGCATAATGGAAAAATTGTGCTTAATGCCGGTTCGGTAGGTGTTCCAATGCATAGTAATGGCAAGGCACAATTTATGATATTGAAAGGCATGCAAAATATGTGGGACTATGAGTTTGTCAGCTTGGAATATCATATAGAGGATGTCATTGCGGATTTGTATTCTTCAGGATTAAATAAAAAAGCCCCATATTGGTGTAAAGTATCAGAACACTTATTGAGAACGGGTGAAATATCACATGGTACAGTCTTAGCAAGGGCAATGACAATATGTAAGGAGAAATTTGGAGCATGCAACTGGCCAAATATACCGGAAGAATGCTGGGAACAGGCAGTGAAAGATTTGAAAGGGTTAAAACACAATGAGCAAATATAATCCTTTATGGGAATATGTGCAGAGTAATGGAAGTCCATCTTTTAAATTAACATTTGAAGAAATACAGAATATTGCAGGGATACCAATAGACCACTCCTTTCTAACATACAAAAAGGAACTAACAGAATACGGCTATCAAGTTGGGAAAATATCCATGAAAGAACAAACGGTTATTTTTAAGAAGATTGAGAGAGGTTAAACGTTACATCTCAAAGATATATCCGTACGGATTTGACGGTTGCCTTCGCAGAAGAAGCAAGTTATAATATAGGAAAATCTTATTGGGGCGGCGTTCTCCGCCGCATTCGGAAAGGAAGGTATGGAATATGAGCGATTATGTAGCAGTAGTCAAGGGCGATGAAAGCATCAGTGTGTGCTTGTATGTCGAGGAGGATAAGATCCTGACCATCGGGGAAAAGATGAATGCCATCTGCGAGGATGCTTATATGAATGGCTACAACTGGGAGGCTTTTCTGAACTATTATCTTGAGAAAAATGCGCCGGATGTCTTGGAGGAGATGGAGACAGACCCGGAGGCGGGAATGTATGCAGCTTATTATCCGACGTCACCGGAGAATGAGGCGAGAGCCAACAAATTCGCGGAAATCATCCGCTCTCTGATCGAGGATGAAGAGGAGCTGTATCGAATCGTCGAAGAGGAAGGCGACGAGATCGAGTGGGATTGAGATCATGGTTGAATCAAAAGGATGGAAATGGGAAATAGTTGAAGATGATAAAAACAGTATTTGGAAGAATCCAAGTGTAGAATCCTACTATCTCCTTAATCGTTGGAAAGCTCAAAACAAAACAGAATTTCTCGATTTGGGTTGTGGTTTAGGCAGACATTCTATTTTGTTTGGAAAAAACGGATTTAATGTTCACTGCTTTGATATCAGCGAAGCGGCAATTTCCAGAACTGAAGAATGGGCAAGAAGTGAGAAGCTGACTTTTGAATATACAACAGGAGACATGCTAAAGCTCCCTTATAAAGATAAAAGCATGGACTGTATATTGTGTAGAAATGTTATTTCCCATTCAGATACAAAAGGGGTACAACAGGCGATTTCTGAAATATACCGTGTGCTAAATACAGGTGCAGAGTGTTATTTAACACTTTGCTCAAAAGAAACATGGGGATTTAAACAAAAGGAGTGGCCTTCGATTGATAAAAACACTAAAATTTGTATGCAAGAAGGAACCGAATATAAAGTTCCTCATTTCTATGCGGATTATGAACTTATAAAAATACTGTTTGAACGTTTCAAAATTCTCAGCATTACCCATATCGAAGAATTTTGGGAAAGTAACGGTGTAACAAATTCTTCTTTCCATTATCATGTACTTGTAAGAAAAGACAAGAAACAAGGGAAATAGCATCAAAATCCTTGAAATTTGGGGATTGGAAACATTTGGAAACAAATTTCCCCGAAACATAAAAAGCGGGAAACCTTTAAAATCAAGGCTTCCCAGACTTTAAACCAATGCGGAAGATGGGACTTGAACCCACACGGCATTGCTGCCACAAGATCCTTAGTCTTGCTCGTCTGCCAGTTCCGACACTTCCGCATCACGCAAATAATATAATATCACTCCCAAATCAAAAAGTCAATCGCTTTTTTCAAGAATCTCACAGTTCCACATCCACCATACGGACATACCTTCTCAGGGCATATTCCCCGTCATGTGCCTCCCCCACAAAGGCGTCCGACTGGCTGCCGGCCCGCATGATGCGCACCAGACCGCAGGCGGCAAACAGTTCCGTCAGCTCCTCCCGCCTGTCCCTGTCACAGACTAATCCCACGGTCTGCAGATATCCCTTGTATCTGCGAAGCTGCGTAAAAATCCGGCTGCGGGGCAGACGCTTCACCAGACAGTTGCCGAACAGATAGGAGCACTCCAAAGCACTGTCCGGCAGTGCGGTCAGAGAACACCCTCTGCCATAATACACTCCTCTTTTTTCTGCCTTTTTCTCCTGCGGCCCCTCCGCTAAGACCCTGTCGATCATGTCGCCATAACGGCGCAGGGCGATCTCCGCCCGTGTCCCCACTGTCTCCTCTTCCCTCTGTCCCAGCTCGTCCACGGCCCGTTGTAAATACGGCAGAAACTCCTGACAGAATCCGTATACCTCCTCCATCTCCTCCGTGTCTATGAAAATGACCTGACAAGAACTGCACAAAAGCTGTCTCGTCCTTGCAATATGCCCTGCCAGCGCCGTCAGCTCCCGCTCCCTGTCCTCGTAACCTGAAAGATAGGCAAATCCCAGCCTGTGCCCCCATTCGATCAACTTTGCGCCCGGATTCGCCAGACGACGCACCGCCTTCACGGCCTCGTCGCCGCCCCATACCACAATGCCGTCGCTCATATCCGCCATCTTCTGCATGGCCGCAATATCCTCCGACGGCGTGTCAAAGACATGGATATAGGGCGCCAGTCCGGGTTCTATTTGGAGCAGTTCCAACAGAATCTCTACGGAGAGTCCCCCGTCCGCCTGTGGCAGCTTCAAAATGTTTACATTGCCTGTCAAAAGCCCCTCCAATACGCTGTATACCGGCAGTCCGTCCATATTGCCCGCCGCGATGTGAAAGAGCGTGCCAAGGGGCAGCACATGCGTCCTGATTGTGCTCTTCTGCTCCGAAGGGCCGCCTGTCCCAAGCCCCAGCTCCACCTGCAGCTTATACTCCAGATTCTCCCGCTTTAAAAGTTCCAAGGCCTGCGCAATCTGTCCGCGCAGATTCTCTGCGCCGTAGGCCCCGGAATCCGCCAGTTTGTCGATCCGCTCGTCGAACTCTCCCGAAAGGATTTTCTCCCGAAGGACTTCCACCGCAGCGATCACAGTCTCCGCCTGCAGCGTTTCCCGCTCTCTCGTCTCGTTGATCTTCCGCTCCAGTCCGTTCAAAATCTCCCCCTGCAGGGAAGAGTCATATAGTTTCCCACTCGTCAATATCATACAACCGCTCCTTAACATCCATTCATTATTTTTTCATTTGCATGAGCATAATAAATCATCTTGGGACTGTAACCCATGATAAGCTGCCAATCTTTTTTCAGCATCATGTTCTCTTCATAGGCATATAGATATTCTATCGGCTCTAAATCCCCAACAATACAAGTTCCATCATCCAAAATTACGGAAATACTGTCCTCGCTATGACTTGGAGTGGAAATGATTTCACCTGAAATACCCATATGGCAAAGAAATTCTCTGCTTTCATCACAGCTTATCTTAACTGCATCTATTTTATTGATCGGAGTATATCTCAAATGCCTGTCCCGGCTAAAAATATCATCAGCGTAATGAATATGTTCCATCTGAACATCTATTAATAATAGCTTTATCCCTTGCTTCATAAGTTCACTTACAAGTCCGATATGATCCGGATGATAATGAGTAGCCAACACATATGTTATATCGCTGACTTGAATATGATTCATCTTTATTGCATGATAAAAAGCCGACAAAGTGCCGGCATAATCAGTATCAATCAGTAAATTGCCACTGTCACCGGAAATGAAAAAAGTATTTGTATTTCCATATTTTAATTTGACCATTTCATTTCTCCACACAAAATCCAGCTTGTTGTGTTATCCTGATTTTATCATAGTCAATTCCGGATTTCAATTCATGCTCTCCAAAAACCGCCGTCACCACGATATCCCCGCCATCGATCTGGGCAAGTATCTCGCCCTTCATCCTGTGCATCAGCTGACGGCAAATGTACATTCTAATATGATCAAAGGACAAGAACCGAAAACGGCTTTGCCCTTTGGTAACGAATGAACTATTTAAGACTTTGTGGCAGTGTCTTCATCGAGAAGCTCCACGGCGCCCGCCGCACAGGTCTTGATATCCTTCAGACCCACTCTGCCGATAATCTCAAGATATGGAGCGTCCAGACCGCAGCCGCACTCTCTTCCCTCATGCAGCACGCCCAGATCATCCGTCATCACGCTGAGAATGGGCGTGGCCTTCACCATGGGTGTCAGCAGATTCACCAGCCCTGTCTGTCCTATTGGCACAGGTTTCAGCGTATCCACATCCCGAATCAGCACTCTGCCGTATACCGGCACATGAAAATGATGCCGCTCGCAGTCGCAGTAGAGGATGGGATGCTCCACCGCGCCAAAAAACTCAATGATATTTTCCTCGTCCACATCCAGCGTCTTCTTTGCCAGTCTGTAGAGTTCTTCTTTATCCACCTGTTCTTTATAGAACTGTTTCCACCCTCCGCCCAACATGATCTTGGAACCTTGGGGGAGTTTTAGGTGAAGACCTCTCTCCTCCATCTGCCTTAACATAAAATAAGTGTAGGACGGAAATCCCATAAAACGCACGGGGAATCCTGACACACCCCCTCTCCCTCCAATGGCTCGGGGCGCGGCAAATTTCTTCAGCGCGGTGATGACGCCTTCCAGATCCGCCTCATACGCCTGTTTTTGCTTACTATATTTCAATGCGTAAGTGCGGCTTAGAGCTGGGGAGAACAATGTGGCTCCAAAAGCGGTCTTGGTCACCGCCGTCCGGTTCCCTCTGTGAGGTTTGTACCCCATCACAATATAGTGGGTGGGGCGAAGGGAGAACAGGCCTCTCCATCTGCCGATCTTCAACACCATCTTGAGTCCGCACCACAGATCCCCGAAGACGAAACCAATCGTGCTGTACCGCCCGCTGGTGCCCGAGGAAGTAGCCTGCAGAAGCTGCCGCTCCTCCGGGACGGAAAACAGTTTGTGCCGCTTAAAATTCACGGTAGGAATAAAGGGCAGCCTCCCCAGATCCTCAGGACGCTTCAACTCCCCGGGACGAAACCGAAAAGAATCACAGATCTTCCTGTAGGCCGGACAATTTTCATATTGGAACCGGCAGTTCTCTCTCATAGCCCGCACAAAACGCATCTCAGTCTTGCGGGTATCAAAGGGCTTCGCCGTGTTAAAAAGCTTCCTCCGCATCTTCATTCCGTTCATTTTTCGCACCATACGATACACTCTCCACCACTTCCTTCTGTCCTAGCGAATCCATCCCCAACTAATCGATAAGAACTCGCCAAGGAAATACATCCCCCGCAGCCAAATAAAAATACCTATCCCCGCCATTGCAATCCGGCAATTTTTACTATCCCTGCTCTTCATCACCGCAGCCGCCTGCGACACGCACACACTCAATAACAGACACATGGTTCCGAAGGAGGCCCTGTCCGGATAATGAGGCGACAGCGCCATGGCCCCCCATGACAAAAACGCCCCGGCTAATAGCAGCATCTCTTTCCTCTGTAACCGATTGCCCAAGATACAGACATTCACAAATATTAAAATCCCTGTCAATAGCAGCGTCGGGAAAAGATACTCCCATGCCCCCTTGCACACGCCATACATACGCAGAAAAACCCGCCACAAGACCCCATAGGAATTTTCGGGAACCTCTGCACTGCGCAGGGCGTTTCCGGGCGCCAAAAGCATCATCACGCTGCCAAGCAAACAGAATACGCTGCCCGACATCATCCACGGTTTCACAGGCTTCTTTTCACGCAGCCGGATCAACATGACCAGCAAGGTCAACACCCATACAGCAGGCCCCATATTCTCATTGGTCCAGCCACAGAGAAGCCCCAATATAGAAACCCACACCAAAGACCCCGGCACCATTTTATGAGTTTCCTCATCCAACTCCCGCAGATAAAGCCACAGAAAAGCCAATATGATTACTGTCATGTAAAGATAATTACACGCCCCCGTCTGCCAATACATGCTCATCTTCCAATTGGCGTTCAGTCCATGTAAAAATCCTATGGTCAGCGTCACAAAAGCCAGTCGCCGCTCCCCCATCATGGCATTGATCATCCATGCAAGAAGTATGATGACCGCCACATTCAAAGCGTCCGCCACAGGCTCGCTCAAATATAGCAAAATTATCTGTGCGACAGTATGTGCCACGGTACGGCCGCCCCAATTGTAATAATGCCAGATTTGAGCTTGCACAATATCCTGCAGAGAGGTAAGGGGCTCCTCGGCGGATAAAATAGTGCTGTACCACTCATCATCCATCATCACCGGAACTGCCCGCTGTGTCATCCACGCGCACAAGATAGTAACGCCCAAAAGAATGGCCCAAAATATGGTATTTTTCGTATTGCTGGAGAATCCCTTTGATTTGGAATCCTTTCTGACCACACTTCTCAACCTTGCTCCGCTCCCTCCCGCTATTCACCCTACACCAATGTCTTACACACTTCTCCTGACCTTCACAAGAGATTAATACCAGTCCCAAGTATAGCCAGCCGTACTGTCCAGTTCCAAGCCGGTGAGCCTCTCAAAATTCTCCGCCCATTCCGCATCCCTGTATAAGAGTACCAGCTCCTGCCCACCAACCATGCAGACATACAATCTGTCAGCACAATTCTCCTGCTCCAACACTTCATTCAGCTCTGCCACGATACTCGTATCCATCCAGTCATCCATCACTGCCAAATCCACGGTGTAGGGATGTCCGTTACAGCGAAACGCCATGGTCAGCGTCCCTGTTCCCTTATCCCAGTCCACAGCGTCCTCCTTGAAATGTTGCAGTTCCATCCGAACCTCGCCATCGCTCAAATATTCCATCACCTCGAGCAACTCTATGTAGCTCTCCTCCAGAGCAAACGCCTCTACATCAAAACAGTAGACATCCTTCGGATAAGTGACAACTTCCCAAGTGTCATAATCATATTGAGGATATCCCATGATTGACAATAGCATCGCATAAGGATCGTTTTCTATATAGCTTCTGAACTCCGGATTCTCCCGCATCAACTGCGCCAATGAAGCTCTCACCTCAGCACTGACGGGCAGCCCTAATTCCTCCAAAACCCGTATCTGTTCCTCCACAGACACGGGCACGGACACCCCATACATGGGGTCTTCCATTCCCCACGCCACATAATCTGTTCCCACCGAACGCCAATCTCTTGTGCACAAGGCAGCCACCACAAGCCCTGCCAAAAGAATCGCAATCACTGCTGCCGGCCATCGCTGTGTCTTTACAATGTCAAATTCGACTCTGCCTGTCGCTCCCCTTCCCTGTTCGGGAACATTCTGCTGCATGGCGATATCTGAACCTCCCTGTTTCGCATCCGTCTGCTGCCCCAAGATGTTCTGTTCTTGGACAAGAAGTTCCCCTTGGCGTTTGTTGGCATATTCCTTTTGACGCTCTAATTCCTCCAGAAAACGCCTCCGCTCCAACTCGTCGGCAAAAACTCTGTCAGGAAGCAGCACGAACACCGAAGGCGGCTCCTTGTTCACTGGTATCAGAATCAATCCTCCATCACTGATGGTCTCTCCTGTCCCTGCCAGATCATGCTCCGTATAAGAGTGTCCCACCACCTTCAGATACCCATCCTCCAGCATCAGAATGATATACACTCCCAAAATCATTTTGGACACATGACGGTACATCTTATATAGCGACACCCCGCAGACCGCCAGAATCACCACTGGTGCCGCGATACACTGCACCACAATACCTTGCTTGTAGAGCAAGAGTTCCACAAGATATATCCAAAAAATGCAAAAAGAAAATAGCCTCAGGATAAGACTTTTACGATTTTCTTTCCTCCAACGCCAAATCCGAATAAAATTCAAGACATCTTTCTTAGTATACCGATACTCATATCTCATGTTGATTCCCCCCGCATATTGCGAACAAGGTCATTCTATCACATTCCCCCCCAAAATACCAGCAGAAAAGGATATGTCTCCTCTTTTAGACAAATAAGATTGGCTTTCCCTCTAAAATCACATGCGAGGTCTTCAGACTGTCCTTTTTTAACAGTACCAGATTCGCCAGCTTCCCGGGAGTAATGCTGCCGCATTCACCATAGATCCCAACGCTTTTGGCTGGATTCACAGCTGCGCACTTCACTGCAGACGCCAGAGGAATCCCCATCTCCAGCACTGCCCTGCGCATGCAGTCCATCAGATTTGTCACCGATCCGGCAATCGTGCCGTCCTCCAAGATTGCCCGATTACCCGTCACTTTCACCATCTGACCACCCAGCTCGTATTCTCCGTTCCCCATGCCTGTTGCCCTCATGCTGTCGCTGACTAGGATGATTCGGTCATCCCCGAACATTTTAAAGCTGGTTCTCACTGCCGCCGGATGCACATGAATCCCGTCGCAGATCAACTCCACCTCTGCAGATTCATAATCCGCAGCTGCACCCACAAGTCCCGGCTCTCTGTGTGTATATCCGTTCATGGCATTATAGAGATGGGTCACATGGGAAGCGCCCCTGCGGAACGCTTTCATAGCCATATCGTAATCCGCGGCGGTATGCGCTAGGGAAATCACGGTTCCCTCAGATCTCTTTTGCAGACTCTCTATGAATTCCATTGCTCCATCCATCTCCGGGGCAATATCCACCAGCCTGATCAGATGACCGGAAATCTTCTGCAGTCTGTCATACATCTCCAAATCAGGATTGCGGATATAAGCCTCGTTCTGCGCCCCCTTTCTGGCAGAGGATATAAATGGCCCCTCCATGTGGATGCCGTAGAATCCGGCTCCTCGCTTTTTGTCTGTCGCCCCATAGTATTCCGCTGCCGCTCTGCAGATGCCGGACAGTACATCTTCGCCCAGTGTCATGGTGGCCGGAACAATACCTGTCACTCCCACAGACGCTTCATATTCCGCCATGGCCGCTATGGCCTCCCATGTACCGTCACAGAAATCATAACCCATACAGCCGTGAAAATGGATATCCGTAAGTCCCGGAATGGCATAACAGCCACTGCCGTCTATCACAATAGTATCATTCCGCGCCTCTCCCAAGGCCGCAAACCGCTCTCCTTCAATATAGATATCTCTGGGAAGAAATCTTCCGTCCTCCGTGTAAACATCAGCATTTCTGATAATCATTGCCCTACCTCACTATCCCGTCTCTTCCATATGCGGCTCTGCGCAAAAAAACACAGGTGAGCGCAAGACCCACCTGTGTATCCGTTCTGTCAAACAATTATCTCTGTACGCGTCCGGAAGCATCGCCGCCAGCCAAGGTCTCAACCTCTTTTCTGGAAACAAGGTTGAAGTCGCCAGGGATGGTGTGCTTCAGAGCGGAAGCAGCAACGCCATACTCAAGAGCAGACTTGAAATCCTTGCCGTCCACAAGACCGCAGATCACGCCACCTGCGAAGGAATCGCCGCCGCCCACACGGTCAACGATAGGATGGATGCTGTACTCTCTGGAGTGATAGAACTCCTTGTTATCTCTGGAGTAAATACATGCAGACCAACCGTTGTCGGAAGCGGAATGGCTCACGCGCAGGGAGGAAATGCAATACTCAAAATTGTAATCCGCAACCATCTGCTCAAAGATGGACTTGTAACCTGCAAGCTCCAGATCTCCGCTGGTAACATCCGTATTGCCAGGCTTGTAGCCAAGTACCAGCTCCGCATCCTCCTCGTTACCGATGCAGACATCAACATACTTCATCAGGTTCTTCATAACCTTCTGAGCCTTCTCGGAGGACCACAGCTTCTTACGGAAGTTCAGGTCAACGGAAACCTTCACGTTATGCTTCTTTGCAGCAATCAGAGCTTTCTCCGTCAGCTCTGCAGCAGCGTCAGATACAGCGGGAGTGATACCGGTAAAGTGGAACCAATCTGCCCCTGCAAAAATCTCGTCAAAGTTGAAATCAGACTCTTTTGCCGTGGAGATAGAAGAATGCGCTCTATCATAAACCACCTTAGAGGGTCTCATGGAAGAACCGCTCTCCAAATAGTAGATACCAAGTCTCTCGCCACATTTTGCAATATGCTTGGTCTCAACGCCATATTTTCTCAAAGCAGCAACTGCACACTCACCAATCTCGTTGTCAGGAACCGCGGTAACGAACTCTGCATCATGACCATAATTAGCCAGAGATACAGCAACATTCGCCTCGCCGCCGCCGTAGCATACATCAAACTCGTCAGCCTGGATAAATTTCTCGTTGTTGGGGGTGGACAGTCTCAGCATGATCTCACCCATGGTAATTACTTTTGCCATTGTTTTATATTCCTTTCTTTTATTTCACACTTACGTGTCTCTTATTTTTGAACAAGATGAACAGCAAAGCCGCCGATCTCTTCCTTCAGGTAAATAGCCTTCAGGTTGTCCTTGGCATCCTTCTTTGCGCTGGACTCATCGAACTCAACGCCCAGCACGGTGCTCAGGTAGTTC
>CAMWLG010000024.1 GCA_947175035.1 uncultured Lachnospiraceae bacterium
ATGCCTTTACGCCGATTGTTTCAAGCCCCTCGTTTAAATTCACCAAGCCCAGACTGCTGCAACCTTGAAATGCGTAATCCTCTATTGTTCTTAGGGATGACGGGAAGTTGATGCTTTTTAGGCTGCTGCAACCGAAAAACGCAGATTCCCCTATTGTTTCAACATGACCTCCCAGTATCACTTCACTTAATTTAGGATTATCCCTAAATGTACTTGTTGATACTTTTTTCAGTCGGGAAGGCAGGGTTACCTTGGTAAGATCAGGGCATGAACCAAACGCTCCATTATTAGAAGATCCGCCGCTTATCTCCAGCACTGCCGTATCACCGTCTGCAAATATAACCTCTCCCAGATATGCACAGTTATAAAACGCTCCTGCTTCTATGCTCCTAACAGTACTTGGTATGGTCAATGTGCCGGGTTCTACTTTACCTGTATCAGATGTTTCTCCAAGCGAAACACCATAAAATGCCCTTATGCCGATTGTTTCAAGCCCCTCATTTAAATTTACCAATCCCAGACTGCTGCAACCTTGAAATGCGTAATTGTCTATTGTTCTTAGGGATGACGGGAAGCTGATGCCTTTTAGGCTGCTGCAACCGAAAAACGCAGATTCCCCTATTGTTTCAACATGATCTCCCATTATCACTTCACTTAATTGAGGATTATCCCTAAATGCTTCTGTGGATACTTTTTTCAGCCGGGAAGGCAGGGTTACCTTCTTAAGATTGGGGCATGAACTAAACGCTCCCCCATTAGGCCATCCGCTGCCGATCTCCAGCACTGCCGTATCACCGTCTGCAAATATAACCTCTCCCAGATATGCACAGTTATAAAATGCTCCTAATTCTATGCTCCTAACGGTACTTGGTATGGTCAATGTGCCGGGTTCTATTTTACCTGTATCAGATGTCACTCCAAGCGGAACACCGGAAAATGCCTTTACGCCGATTGTTTCAAGCCCCTCGTTTAAATTCACCAAGCCCAGACTGCTGCAACCGGAAAATGCGTAATTTTCTATTGTTCTTAGGGATGCTGGAACACTGATTCCTTTTAGGCTGCTGCAACCGGAAAACGCAGATTCCCCTATTGTTTCAACATGATCTCCCATTATCACTTCACTTAATTGAGGATTATCCCTAAATGCTTCTGTGGATACTTTTTTCAGCCGGGAAGGCAGGGTTACCTTCTTAAGATTGGGGCATGAACTAAACGCTCCCCCATTAGGCCATCCGCTGCCGATCTCCAGCACTGCCGTATCACCGTCTGCAAAAATCACCTCTCCCAGATGTGCACAGTTATAAAATGCTCCTAATTCTATGCTCCTGACGGTACTTGGTATGGTCAATGTTCCGGGCTCTACTTTACCCGTATCAGATGTTTCTCCAAGCGCAGTACCAGAAAATGCCTTTATGCCGATTGTTTCAAGCCCCTCGTTTAAATTTACCAAGCCCAGACTGCTGCAACCGTAAAATGCGTTATTTTCTATTGTCTTTAGGGAGGATGGGAAACTGATGCCTGTTAGGCTGCTGCAACCGGAAAACGCAGATTCCCCTATTGTTTCAACATGATCTCCCATTATCACTTCACTTAATTGAGGATTATCCCTAAATGCTTCTGTGGATACTTTTTTCAGCCGGGAAGGCAGGGTTACCTTCTTAAGATTGGGGCATGAACTAAACGCTCCCCCATTAGGCCATCCGCTGCCGATCTCCAGCACTGCCGTATCACCGTCTGCAAAAATCACCTCTCCCAGATGTGCACAGTTATAAAATGCTCCTAATTCTATGCTCCTGACGGTACTTGGTATGGTCAATGTTCCGGGCCCTATTTTACCTGTATCAGACGTTTCTCCAAGCCCGGCACCGGAAAATGCCTTTATGCCGATTGTTTCAAGCCCCTCGTTTAAATTCACCAATCCCAGACTACTGCAACCAGAGAATGCGTAATTTTCTATTGTTTTTACGGATGATGGGAAGCTGACCGTTTTTATAATCGTATTGTCCTTAAATACACTGGCTTTAATTGTCACAACACCATCTGGTATCACAACATCCTCAGCTGTACCATTGTAACCAGTCAATACACCATCATTAATAACGAAATCCGAATCAGAACTCAGCAATACTGCCTCGTAAAACTCCCCCGCTTCATCCTGTTCCGCAATTGCTTCTTCACTGCTCTCTTCACTGCTCTCTTCGCTGCCCTCTTCACTACTCTCCTCGCTGCTCTCTTCGTCTTTCGACTCTTCATCCGAGGCTTCGTCTTTACTGCTTTCCTCGTCTTCCTTTGTTACTTCTTCGGTAGTTTCCTCAGTCTCATCCTCTGGTAAACCTTCTTCAGGAATTACCTCTGTTTGCGTTTGTTCCTCTGTCTCTTCTTTTTCGCCGACACTGACTGTTTCGGTTGATACCGCAAAAGCTGTCATAGGCATTTCCGTAACAAGCATTGCCACTGACAATGTAAGCGTCAAAAAAAGTTTCCGTACATTTTTTACTTTTCTCATTTTTCCTCCATCTAAAAATATTTTATATTCAAAAAACTTTCGAATTGTTATTTGCTCTTCGTTCTATAAGAATAATTTCCTGTTTTTAACATGGCATTATCCACTATACCACTTTTTATAATATCTGCTGTAGAATTTAGATAACTCTGAAATTCTTTCTTCTATTGCTTTTTGTTTTGACTTTTTCATAGGTTTATTTCCCTTTCTATATTTTATAGCCCTTTATATTAATAATTGCTGCGACTACCAATCATCAAATTGTCTGTTACCCTTTTTCCATGATATTTTCTTTCTTAGGATAGGACATATCATATTTTATACAGTTTATTTTAGAGTTTATAACTCTATTTGTCAATAGTTTTTCGCTTATCACTTATACTATTTCAGAGGTGCATCAACCATGAAATATAACGAGAGAATACGAGAAATCCGAGAGGATAATTCTCTAACCCAACAAAAAGTTGCCGAGCTGCTACACATAGGACAAAGAACATATGCAGACTATGAAAGTGGTAAGACAAGAATCCCTATTGACAATATTATGATTCTTGCAAAGTTTTACAATGTTTCTATGGACTACATCACAGGGGCAAGCAATATCAAATCAGAATATCCAAAAGCATAGGCAGCAGCATTTTTATATCCATAATGCCGCTGCCAGCTGTTTTTATTGTTTCTTTGCGTTTTCTGCTATGTAGGAATCTAATCTATTGATTGCTACTTTTAATTCCTCCTGTAAAGCTTGTAAATAGAATTTTGCACTGTTTACAATCAAATCCTCTTTTTCGCTGCAATATGCGGCTTTTGCTGCCCTTAAAAGACACAACAAGGATTCTTGATTATACTCTACCTCTAAAAAATCTCTCATAATTGAATACAGTTCTTCCATTTCCTTAATCTCCCTTCTTGAAGGATAGAGAGAATTTTTCTATTATCACTATGAAATACAACAGTTCAACAAATTTCTCTCTATCTGGTGTATGTAACTATATACAATTACATCTTTTTTAGATTCTTTATCAATGCATCGATATAAGTTTCCTTTTTTATCCTGATATTTGCTACCTTTTCTCTTGACGCAAACCCTTGTAAATGCTACAATATTGACAAATCCAGCGACGTGGATTTCATGGCATATTTCATGAAATGACACACAACGAGGCAAGACATGGCAAAGCATTAAAAAATCTGTTGGAAAAGTATTTTGGTTAACACAATTTCTCTGAAAAAATGTGAGGTCAAAATGAGTGATAAGAAGAAAAATTCTAATGCCGGTTTCTCGTTAGTTGAATTGATTATTGTCATTGCAATTATGGCGGTTCTTGGAAGCCTTTTGGCGACCGTCTACTTACATTATATAGAGGAGGCCAGAAAAACTCGAGCGCTTGCCTGTGCCCGGGCACTTTACAAGGCTTCCCAGCTCGCCATAATCGATGCATCCACGTATGAGGAGCAGGCTTTCCGCTATGCGCTGAAATTCGAAGAAACCATAGATGGGGAATCGGTAAGGATGGGGAGGTTCAGCAACCAATCCCTGTACAAATTTCTCCAGGAGAGTAACGGCGCCCCCAGTCAGAGCAGCGCTCTTTCCAAAGCAGCAGATTATCATATTGCACAGCTGATAGCAGGCAGCATCCCTGGCGCAGACAGCGAGATCACATCCGATCTGTTGAAGGATAAGTCTCCCATAGGTGACAGCCATTCCACCCAATACATTGCCGCTCATCCCAATGAGTATGGGGAGATTGTGTTTGCAATGGCATATAACGAATACGGAGAAATCATATATTTCCAGTGTGTGTATGACAATTATTTTATGACATGGAGCAGCAGTACGGATTATACGGCGGAACGGGTCAGTGAAAGCACTAAATTCAACAATTGGCCCCGTACAAGAGCCGCCGGCGCAGAAAAATGGTAAGTAATTTAACGAAAAGAACCTGCTTTTCATATTTTCAAGCATGAAAAGCAGGTTTCTCTTATGGCTCATTGCTCAAGAAAACATATTTTGTAGAAAAGAGGTATCACATGGAAAAAATAGCAAGCTTTACCGTTGACCACATCAAACTGCAGCCTGGTATCTATGTGTCCCGGAAGGATACCGTGGGTTCAGAGATTATCACCACCTTTGACTTGCGCATGACCAGCCCCAACGAGGAGCCGGTGATGAACACGGCGGAGGTACATACGATTGAACACTTAGGCGCAACCTTTATGCGCAATCATGCCACATACAAAGATAAGACCATTTACTTTGGTCCTATGGGCTGTCGCACGGGTTTTTATCTGTTGTTGGCAGGAGACTACTCTTCTAAAGACATTGTGCCATTAATGATAGAAATGTATGAATTTATCCGTGATTTCGAGGGCGAAGTGCCTGGTGCCTCCCCCAAAGACTGCGGCAATTATCTGGACATGAACCTGAATATGGCAAAATACCTTGCCAAAAAATATCTGGATGAAGTCTTGTATGATATCAAGGAAGATCGACTGGTTTATTAACTCAATGAGTCGGATACCCTGCTGCAGGCAGCGGGGTATTCGACAGCAAAAGACCGCCAAGACGGCAGAATGAGAGGAAAATACAAAATGAGCAAAATTGGAATTATTGGAGCTATGGATTTAGAGGTATCAACCCTAAAATCCCATATGACAGATGTACAAATCGTCAAAAAGGCCGGCATGGAATTCCACGAAGGCACTCTGAACGGAGTGTCTGCCGTGGTGGTTCGTTGTGGTATCGGTAAAGTAAACGCCGCCCTGTGTGTGCAGATTTTGGCGGACGCATTCCAAGTAACCCATGTGATCAACACAGGTGTCGCCGGTTCCCTGAATGCTGACTTGGATATCGGTGACATTCTGATTTCCAGGGATGCCCTACACCATGATATGGATGTGACCATATTTGGCTACCAATTGGGCGAGGTTCCCCAGATGGGTCGTCTGGAATTCCCAGCGGACGCCCGGATGATGGAAGTGGCTAAATCCTCCTGCGAAAAAGTCTGCAGCGATGTTCACGCCATCTATGGCAGAGTCGTCAGCGGTGACCAATTTATTTCTGACAGCGCTGTGAAGGACAGACTGATTCAAGTATTCCATGGGGACTGTGCAGAAATGGAAGGCGCCTCCATCGCCCACGGTGCGTATCTGAACCAAATCCCCTTTGTCATCATCCGCGCCATTTCCGACAAAGCGGACGGCAGCGCGGAGATGGACTATCCCCTCTTTGAAAATGCTGCCGCCGAGCGCTCTGCCAAGCTAGTAGAAGACATGATACAATACCTATAAGCTCTTCCCCGCATCACAAAGCACTCTTTTACAAAGTCATACAGAGTAGACCTAATACTCTGTATGGCTTTCTTTACTTCCCTCGAAAAAGGCGTTAAAATCACACTGAAAAACATCTGTCAACGCAATCAACTGCTGGGTTGTGGGATTACTGTTTCCGCGCTCTATCTTGCTGAGCGTGCTGGTGCTGAGAGCAACCCCCTGAAGCTGTAGCTGCGTCACGACATCTATATTCCGCAGATTACACTCTGTTCGCAGTCGGCGAATATTCTCTCCGATTATTAAGTTGTTGTCCTGTGAAATTCTTTCTTCATTTTTCATAGTATTAGTATATCCCGAAATTATATTACAAAGTTTCTAAAATGGACGCAAATGTAAATTTATTTGTGGTATTATAAGGATAGTATGCAATTATCACATCATAGGAGGTGTAACATGTCTTTAGAATCATTAGATAGCGATATCGCAGAAAGTACAGAATGCCTTATCAATCTTATAAAAAAGGAATGCGAGAGATCTACTTCAAGGGTAATCAACGGATATTTGGTTCGGGACCCAGAGCGATGCATCATACAAAAAAAAGAAGTTCAAATGCTCTGTCGCACCGAGGATGACTCATGTCCTCCCTATCGCAAAGGCAGTATCGTGTGCAACGAAACACAAGAGTCAATATGGACACTTGCAGCAATGGTAGTCGCCTATAATGTTATAAACAGGTTGAGAAAAGAATTTGAAAACTATGGATTGATAGAGTTTTCAATCAGCTCAGATTATTTTTATGAATACAAATATGATAAAAAGAAATTTCTGCGATATCGCAGAACCCAACATGAGATTCCTTTTTTCAAGGTATGTATCAGATGGTAAAGAGCCGTTTAGGAGGCGGGTCTTGGAAATTGTTGTAATTACTGTGTTTCGTCCTTTTTGTTGAACACAAAAAGCTTGCTGAACACATAATTACCTATGATGACCAACACCGCAGAGACAATCGTAGCAATCATCAGGTGAACCTTGAGCATGACATTCAGCACCTGCATCACCACGACATCCAGAATCAATGTGGACACCCGGGAGAGCACAAATTTGGGTGCCTCCCTCAGCATAGAGTCATGACTCTTAAACACGAACTTGCGATTTGTGAAATAGGCAAAAATAACCCCGGCAGTCCAGTTAATCATGCTCAAAACCCCGTTTTGAAAAACTGTCGGATACATGGTATTGTCAAAAAGAAAATAGTTGGCTAAAAATTTTGCCCCCCAGGACACCAGTGTGGTCAATCCGCCCACAATCAAATAGGCGATAATTTCCTCATATTTGAGTAAAAGTTCCTTGATTTTCTCCATGATTGCAAATCCTCATTTCTAGCCCAGCCCTTGGGTCTATTAGCCAACAATATTTTTACCTTACAATGAATTTCGACATTTGTCAAGGATTTACAACATTTCGGGAGATCCCCTGCTGGAAAGTCCGTATATTTTCATAGACGCCCTGTACACAACGGGTACGCGCTTCCACGCTGGCCCATGCCAAATGGGGAGTTATGATCAGTTTGTTGCTGTCCATCATCTGACTTAGGGGATTGTCCGCTGTGATGGGCTCTTTCTCAATGACGTCAAGACCTGCCGCCTGAATCTCACCCGCATTCAGGGCCTCATACAAGTCATGGTTATTCACCACGGGTCCTCTCGCCACATTGATGAGAATCGCTGTCTTTTTCATCTTAGTAAGTGCATCCTTGTTGATAAAGCTGCGGGACAGATCACTCAAAGGACAATGCAGAGAAAGAAAATCGCTCTCTGCAAGCAAAGTATCCTTATCCACTCTGGGATAATCCATACATGTACTTTTCCCCGTAATCGAATGAAATATAACCTTGCAGCCGAAGGCCGTGGCTATCTTGGCCACACGCCTGCCAATATTGCCCATTCCCACGATGCCCCAGGTCTTGCCCGCCAACTCATAAAAGGGAATGTCAAAATTAGAAAACCTGTCTTGCGCCGCGTAAGCACCCGACTTGACATAGTTGTCATAATGGGGAAGCTTTTGGGAGAGTGCCAGTGCCAGTGTAAAAGTGTGCTGTGCCACCATGTCCGTGGAATAGTCCACCACATTCCTCACCTGAATACCCCTGGACTTACAATATGCTAGATCGCAGTTGTCAAAACCCGTGGCCAGCTCACAGATTAATTTTACATTAGGGCAGTCCTTCAGGGACTCCTCTCTCATGGGAGCCTTATTACAGACAATAATATCCGCATCCTTCGCCCGCTCCGCAACCTCCGCGGTCGTAACTGTGTTTGGATAGATACTTACCTCACCAAGTTCTGTAAAACAGTCAACCGGCACATCTGTGCCGGCGCTGTTTCTTTCCAATAGTACTATTTTCATGCTGTGATTCTCCAAAGCTTCTTACAATCTCTTCAACAATTCCTCTCTCTGTGCCTCATAACCAGGCTTGCCAAGCAAAGCAAACATATTCTTCTTGTAGCTCTCCACACCAGGCTGGTTAAAGGGATTTACTCCCAACAGATATCCGCTGACGCCGCAGGCAAACTCAAAGAAGTAGAACAGCTCGCCCAGATAGAACTCGTTTACCTCGGGAATATTCACCACAAAATTGGGCACCTGGCCGTCAGTATGTGCCAGAATCGTACCGTTCATGGCACTCTTATTCACGAAATCAACTGTCTTTCCTGCCAGATAATTTAAACCATCCAGATCCACAGGCTCTGTACCGATAATAATCTCTTCACGGGAGGTCTCCACGTTCAGCACGGTCTCAAACATAATTCTGGCGCCATCCTGAATAAACTGACCCATAGAATGCAGATCCGTGGTGAGATCCACGCTGGCGGGCAGCAATCCCTTCTGATCCTTGCCCTCGCTCTCGCCGTAAAGCTGTTTCCACCACT
The DNA here is from genome assembly GCA_947175035.1 of uncultured Lachnospiraceae bacterium. Taxonomy (GTDB): domain Bacteria; phylum Bacillota; class Clostridia; order Lachnospirales; family Lachnospiraceae; genus Acetatifactor. Next base: position 8,707 of record CAMWLG010000024.1, read on the forward strand.
CGCTCACATAATGCAGCGCAGGCTCGTAATTCGCCAGAATTTCCACGCTCTTGCCCTTGCGCAGCAGAATATTGCGCATTGCCGCATACTTCAAAGCGTCATTGCTCTCAAAATCATTCTCCAAAGCGCGCTTTCTTCCACTGGCAGCACCTTCCATCAGCTTGTCAATATCCGCTCCGCTGACAGCGATGGGAAGAAGTCCTACAGCCGTCAAAACAGAGAAGCGGCCACCCACATCATCGGGCACCACGAAGGTCTCATAACCCTCCTCATTGGCAAGATTCTTCAAGCTTCCCTTTGCCTTGTCGGTGGTGGCATAGATTCTCTTGGCTGCGCCTTCCTTGCCATACTTCTCCTCAAGCTTTGCCTTAAACACGCGGAACGCAATCGCGGGCTCGGTGGTGGTGCCGGACTTAGAAATCATATTGATGGAGAAATCCCTGTCTCCCACAACATCCATCAGATGCTTTAAATATGTAGAGCTTATGGAATTCCCACAGAAATAAATCTCGGGGGACTTGCGTACACTCTTGTCCACCACATTATAAAAACTATGGCTCAGGAATTCAATCGCAGCTCTCGCTCCCAGATAGGAACCGCCGATACCGATCACCAACAAAACCTCGGAATCATTCTGAATCTTCTTAGCTGCCTCTTTGATACGTGCAAACTCTTCTTTGTCATAATCCACGGGAAGATCAATCCATCCCAAAAAATCATTGCCGGCTCCGTTTTTAGACACCAATACATCCTTTGCGTCCAGAGTCAGCTTCTTCATGTAGCCGATTTCTTCCTCAGAGATAAAGGAAGCCGTCTTAGAATAGTCAAATGTAACCTGTTTGCTCATAGCTTTACTCCTTTTCCATTTATTGTACGCGGTAAATATGGTTTCCCAATTTATGCCACGCCTACTCTTCCCTAAGTTTAGCAAAATTGTACAATAAATTCAAGATGTCAGAGGAATTTTCAGTAAACAGTTCAACAAAATTCCTTAATGAGGGCCTCTAATTCCTCATCCGTAATGCGGAAAGAGTCGGATGGGTCAGAGGACATATCCAGTTTGGTTTCCTGTTCCTCCATAGCATGATCGTCCTGTTCTGCCATGGGTGTCGTGTCCGCCACCTCCGGGGCGCGGTTGGCAAAGGGCATAATCTCCACGGTGCGCCGGTTCTTACGACCGCCTGTCTCCATGGGAACCGTTTGTCTGCTCCGACGGCTGCCGCCAGCCGCCTCTCCGTAAAGCATCTCTATATCGCTTTCTGTCACACCCATGCGGGCAGAGAGGTGATTCTCCAAATAGTCCACCAGATTGACTTTCAATATACGTTTCCTGCCCTTGACATCCACCACAGCAGAAATAGAAAAATACATATATAACCCCAGAAAACTCACAATATAAAATGGCAGAACCTCTCCCAAGGTCAAACCTTTCGCAATATTCTTACAGATGCCGATCCCTGCGAAAATCACGGAAACCAACATGCTCTGTCCCGCCAGATGATAAAGGGTCTCAAAAGAAAAAGGCCCCCATGCCAGCCTGTTGAGGAACTTGTCCACAAATATGGGAATGTTCGCCACACCATGATTGAGCTGGTAGCAATTGGCAAATTTCAACTTGCATTGCTTTAATAGCTTATTGTCCGTTGTCGCCATATTGTCCGCTTCCTTTATCATATTCTGATACAGGAAGCCCAATAGAATCTGTGTAAAAACGCTTAGAAACAAAAATAGAAAGATCCCCGTGCTGATCACCGGATTCCTTGAAAAAGCTTTCATAAAGTCTATCATATTCTTCCCCCGCTTTCGTCAATTTTGGCTTCAAATTCTTGGCATCAAAGTAATTATATCGCATCATCAGCCAAATCTGAACACAATCACATCGCCATATTGTGCGGGAACCTTTGCTTTTTCAACGGATTCTGTCCTTTATCGACAGAGCATTTGTCAATCGATACATTCTTGCCACAATGTCATCAATTTGAGTCACGAAATCCTTCGTGTCCTTTTTTCCATGCCCTGCCTTACATATGCCTGCAATCTCAATATGATCCGCATTATCCTGATCAAACAGGGGAATATTTAGTTTATTCAACACATGGGTGGAAATGCTGGTGGGATTCATATAACCTTTCACACAATCTGCCACATAGGTGGAACTGAGTATTCCACAAAGATAATACGCTTCCATCTCATTATCCAAACCGACATACATTACCTTTTCATTTGGAATCAGCATTTTCTTTCCCAGATATCTGTCGTTTACCGTGCTGATGACCGCGCACACAAATTCCTTGGCAATATATCTCCAGACCACTTTATAAGGAGCAAATGTGTAATCCCCCACGCGTAAAACCGCATGGAACTCCTGCCGCTGGATATCCTTTTCCCATCCAGCAAAACCTTTTCTGCTGTCCAAAGCATCTTTAAACTTCAACAGGTACTCAAATGTGCCGGGCACCTCAGACTTCATTATTTCTTGTGGTACAGGCCACATTTTCGTCTCAATCGTATGTGGGCAAAGCAAAAAGGTATCATATGTGACGTTCCATCTTTTGATGTCACTTCCCTTTAACATGGGAAAAACATAAGTCTTTTCAATATCTGCCGAGACAGAAGCAACCTTGCGCTTTGCTCTCTCTACCAGATTTGACACCCTTACCGTCTCACCGTGATCCGCTTCCACCTTTAGCCAGTATACCGCATTTGCCCCGCCTGTAAACACGCCCGTGCGTGCCTTGTATTCGTTAGTTCCGAGAATCTTTGACATCACCTCATGACAGTCCCTTGCACCCGTCACCCATATGGAAGTGATATCACCCTCGACTGCGGGCATGGCTTCCTGTTCCTGTATGGTCATCTGGTTCAACACTTCATTCAGCCCAGAATAATCCGTAAAAGAACCCTTTTTCTCCCATAAAAAATAAGGGACGGGATAAACGTTTTCTTCGCCCTTCCTCGCAAAAAATAAAGCCGTACTGTTGACAGCACCATCAAAGGCCTTAAATTTTGACAGATCATCCACCCTGAGCACTCTGACCGGCGTGTCCTCCTTGATTCGAAATCGCCTGAATCCCACTCCGTTTTGAACCGACTTGAACATGCCCTGACGGACGACAAACCCCAAAACCCCTTGATCTTTCAGGAGCACATCCATGACAATGTATGTGATAAGTACAGAGATATCCTCCTTTGAGAAGCTTAGGCTTCTACCCTTTGCCGAGAACAAATGATAATCTACCCACTTATGCTGAGAGCTGATCCTATATTTTTCCGGCATATATTCCCAATTCACCCAGGGCGGATTGCCGATGATAGCATCGAATTTCTCAAGCTGCCCAATAATATTTCTATCATTCATGATCCGGTTCTTTATCGCCTGGGCAGGGTCGTCCCCATCGGAAAAGTTCAGTGCTTCGGCATCCCCATCCTCTCCGATTCGCACCACATCCACATTGTAAACAGGCAGTGAAATAACAGAATCCGGTTGCAGTAAATCAAGCACGGCCAACAAATAATTGGTCTTTGCCGTCAATACCGCCAGTGGATTGATATCAAAACCATAGACGGTTTTTATGATTTCTTCCAGACCAACTCCCGTTTCCCGCTTTTCCATAATCGCTTTGAAGAGAAAGGTTCCCGAGCCACAGGTTGGGTCGATGAAAGACGCTGTTTTGATGTTGACCTTCCCTGAGCTGCATACCTCCTTCAATGTCATCTCAGCCATCCAATCCGGCGTGTAATACTCGCCTAGCGCATGCCTTAATTCTTTGGGAATCACCGCCTCGTACATCTGCTTCATATAATCGAAATTGTTCTTTTTTACAAAATCATCCACTTCCATATCCTTTGAATACCTATGGACTGAATGAATGATTTTCCCCATCACCCCGTCAAAACCTGACGCCATCTCGAACACCGGCCAACAATACCAATCCTCGTAAATATAATTTTGGACTCCGACTCTCTTGGCATACCTGCCCAGTATGATATCTTCATGGTTCATTTCATCATCACTACCTGTCAATATCTGCTTCATCACGCATTTAATTAACAGGCTAAAATATGTTTGCACGGAGAAAAACAACAATTGTATTTCTTCCACCCATTTTTCCTGGGAAAATGAAATCCCATACCTCGTGAACAACTGTGATGGTTTTAGTTTGTTGTTGCTGGAAATATTGGAATTGACATCTCCATAGATATAGCGGAATTCTTCCTTCCATGCCTCAATTATTTTGCGGGTTTTGGGCGATGGCGTATTGAGAAATGTATAGATATCATGTATAAGATTTTTTGATTCATTGCACAAATCTGAACGAGGGTCTCTTAAGTCAGTACAAAGCATACATAAATCTATCACTTGCGATCCCTCCTGTGAATTCACCCTTTTCTATCTACATCAAATCTTCTCTAAATACTTCACCGGAACTTCCTTTGTAAGCCATACACCATTTTTCGACAAGAAAAATTTGTAACTATCCTTATACATGTCTCCTGCCTTGACCTTATAGAGAACCGGCTTACCATGGCGTTTCCCCACATTCGTTGCCGTTTCTTCATCTTTGGATAAATGCACATACAACCTGCTCTTAGGAATCAGCCCCTGCTTGTCTATGGAAGAAACAAATTTTTCACCTGTGCCATGCCATAATTCCGCCGGCGGCTCCGCTTCATCTAATTCCACATCAACGGGAATAGAATGTCCCTGATTCGCCCTGATCAAAGTTTTATCTTCATTAAAAGAATATCTCTGCTTGTTATCCGTGCGGACAATTTCTTCTAAGATATCCATATTAAATTTATGGGTCTTGGCAATGCCTGCAATCAACTCATCAACATTAGCCCAGCCATGTTCATCCAGGCTGATTCCAATTGCTTCGGGCTTATGACGCAAAATCAAACTCATAAATTTACTTGTATCTGTGAAACTCATTTAATCACCTTCCTAATCCAATCACACAACTTGTCATTTTTCTCATCATACCACATAATGAGAAGATTGTCTCCTATCATTTCTCCCATGAAAAGCATACAAAAGTAAAAGTCAGGCTTCCACATATTTTGCTTGAACCACAAAAGATAAGTACGTATAATAAAACCTGACATACCTTGTCAAGTTTTAAGTGCTATTCTATTGTGAAAGGAAGAAATGTAAATGCAGGAAAGCAGGCTATTTAAGATTTTATACTATTTGCTTGATAAGGGACAGGCTACAGCTCCAGAATTAGCGGAAAAGTTTGAGGTATCCGTGAGAACGATTTATAGAGATATTGATGCTTTAAGCGGAGCAGGTATTCCCATCTATGCAGAAGCGGGCAGAAATGGCGGCATTCATTTGATGAATGATTTTGTTTTGGATAAAGCCGTATTGTCCGAACGAGAAAAACGGGAAATTCTTACAGCCTTACAAAGCATAAATGCTGCGCAAAATATCAATAGCAGCCAAACATTACAGAAACTCTCTGCAATATTCAATCTCAATTCGGAGAATTGGCTTGAAGTGGATTTTTCAGGATGGGGAAACAGCGAATTTGACAATAAAAAATTTGAGTTACTGAAATCGGCGGTAATCCAGTGTAAAAATGTCAAAATTCATTATGCAAATTCCTACGGGATCATAAGCGAAAGAATCGTGCAGCCATGTAAACTTACTTACAAATCAAAGGCATGGTATTTGAAGGCGTTTTGCACAGAAAAACAAGACTGGCGGATTTTCAAGCTAAATCGTATTTTGGATCTGGAAATTTTGAATGAAAGTTTTCCACGTCGAAGTTATCCAAAACCAACGGAGACTTATGAGAGAGAATACAATCAAATAACACTTCGTTTCCCGAAAGAAATGGCATATCGCGTATATGATGAATTTGATGAAACACAGATACAGCATCAGGAAAACGGTGATATCATCGCTTCTGCAAATATGCCTGAAGATTCGTGGCTGATAAGTTTTCTGCTCTCATTCGGAGCGAAGGTGGAAATAATTTCTCCGATCTATCTGAAAGATGTTTTGGCGGAGCAGGGGAAATTGATATATGAAAAAAACAAATCTTGACATCACCTAATCTATTACACTCAGAAAGGAAAAGATCAACATGGGAAGACCAACAACCAAAGCAGACTTATTAACCGCAGCAGCCGAAAACTATGAAAAATTGAATGCTCTTATTGCAGGAATGACAGAAAAAGAGCTCAGTACGCCTTTTGATTTTTCGGATAGTGCATCGAAGAAAGAAGCCCATTGGAAAAGAGATAAAAACCTTCGTGATATTTTAGTCCATCTTTATGAATGGCATCAGCTTTTGCTGAACTGGGTAGAAGCAAATCAAAACGGTGATCACAAACCGTTTCTCCCAAGGCCCTATAACTGGAAAACATACGGAAAATTGAATGAGGAATTCTGGAGAAAACACCAGAATACATCATTAGACGATGCAAGGGACATGCTTCAAAAATCCCACGCTGAAGTCATGAAATTGGCCGAAACCTTCTCAAATGAAGAACTGTTTTCCAAAGGGGTTTATAGCTGGGTTGGGGGAAGCGTTTTAGGTTCCTACTTTGTCAGCAATACGTCAAGCCATTACGATTGGGCTATGAAGAAGCTGAAAGCACATAAGAAGAATTGTGCCAACACATGAGGGGGATAAAATGCACTTTGTGACATCAAAAGGAATCTTATCTTCAAATAATGGAATGAATTTATATCGTGGCTGTTCCCACGGGTGTATTTACTGCGACTCCAGAAGTAAATGCTATCATATAGAACACGATTTTGAAGATATCGAAGTGAAAGAAAATGCCATTGATCTATTAGAGCACGCACTTACACATAAACGGAAAAAGTGCATGATAGGCACAGGCTCTATGACAGACCCATACATTCCTCTGGAAATGGAAATCGGGAATGTCAGAAAAGCCCTGCAGTTAATATATGAGCATGGGTTTGGATTTACTGTCATTACAAAATCCAACCGCATTTTACGTGATTTGGATCTTTTGCAGAAAATAAACGAAAAGACCAAATGCGTTGTGCAAATGACATTGACTACTTACGATGAAAATTTGTGCAGAAAAATCGAACCGAATGTTTGCACGACAAGGGAACGTTTTGAGGTCTTAAAGATACTCCGCGATGCAGGGATACCTACCGTTGTTTGGTTGACCCCCATTTTGCCTTTTATCAATGATACGGAAGAAAATATTTCTGGAATTTTAGATATGTGCATGGAAGCCAAAGTATATGGCATTATTTGTTTCGGCATGGGACTGACACTCCGCGAGGGGAATAGAGAGTATTTTTATAAGCAGTTAGACCGTCTGTTCCCCCACTTAAAAGAAAAATATATACGAACCTACGGAAATCAGTATGTAGTTGACAGTCCAAACAATCATCAACTGATGCAGTTATTTGATCAGAAATGCAGCACAGGAGGAATTGTGCATAACAATGATCAGATATTTCAGTATCTGCATACCTTTGAGGAGAAAGAGTTGACCACACAATTAAGTCTTTGGGATATTACTTGATTTCATTCCACAATGTGAAACCCAAGATTAAAATGCCACCAAGTACCTGCAGGACAGTCATGCTTTCTCCCAAAATCAAAACAGATACAAGAACAGCCACCAGCGGGTCGATATAGCTCAATATTGCGGCTTTCTGCCCTGGAAGCTCCTTGAGAGAGGAAAAATACAAACAGTAGGTCACTCCTGTATGCACAAGACCTACAATCAGCAGACAAACCCAGCCTGTACCGTCAAGATTGGAAATTGTGATTCCGCTTGTAAGTCCCACATAGGGAATCAGCACAAAAATTGCGGCAAGAAACTGTAAAAATGTTCTGTGGATACCTTCGACCTTCTTAATAAACTTATTGAGTAAAATAACCGTCGCATAGAAACAGGCAGCTCCCAGACCAAAAAGGATGCCGATAAAGTGATTGTTCCCGACCGACAGATCTCCAAGACCTGTGATCAATACAATACCAAGTGTGGACATAAAGAAGCATACCCACTGCTTTGCTTTCATCTTTTCCTTAAATAAAATAGGACAAGCCACCGTCACGATCACCGGAGCAAAATAATAACTGAGAGTCGCAACGGAAACCGTAGTGTACTTATAAGCTTCAAAGAGCAATATCCAATTAAAGCCCATAGCCACACCTGACAACAAAAGAAGAGGGATGTCTTTTCTGATTTCCCTGAATGGAATTTTTTGTTTTGTGATACACAAAAAAGCTGCTATCAGCAATGCCGCAAGAATGGCTCGGTACAGAGCAAGCTCACCGGAAGATACAGAAATATTTCTCACAAAAAGACCAAGTGTGCCAAATACCGTCATTGAAATGATGAGCATGATTCTTGGATTCATAAGACGTTTCATAGATAACTGTCCTCTAAAATTTTTCCATAGTAATTTATTTCAGCGCATGGCTTAGGCTGTTCGGCACCCCTCTCGGTCCGCGCACGGCATAAATACCATAATCTTCTTTCAATTTGTTAAAAGAAAACTGTTCCGGATCATACTTTCGCAAAAGTTTAATCTTCATCGACTTGGTGATGGTCAGGTTTTTGTCCTGATAATCATAAGGAATATCCACCTCCACGGCTTTGCACTTGTAGAGGATTGCAGCTACGGGAGCTCCCATATATATGAAAATCGTATCGCCAACCTTAACACTGCTGCTCTGTTTCCAATGGATGGTATCCGACTTTTCAAAGGCTTGTTCCACATCATAAAACTTGGGATTCGCCGGAATGATCCATTCCTTCGGTGGACGGATTTTCTCCTTCTTTTTCTTAGATGCAGTCGCCGTAAAGCTTACATCAATCAAATCATAGACCTTATCCTCCTCCACCGTGCCGTCCAAAAGCACCGTGATCCAATGCTCCTTATTCATATGGTAAGCAGGAAAGATTCCCTCCTGACGTATCAGTATATCACGAAACATCATATCGTCAATTTTAAGATTGATCACATCCACATATCCGTATCCCGAAAGCCCCAGCTTCTCTTTTCCTACACTCATTACCAGAGCAAACCACTTTTTATTGTCACTGTGTCGAAAAACGGCATTGCTGTCATATTTTGCCCAAGGATATTCTGGAGAAGTTTTATATTTCTTTTTGATATAAGTAAAAACCGTTTCCCGCATCTTTTATCCCCTTTGTGCCAGCAGCCACGCCATGATGTGAACCGCCTGTTGGAAATTGCCTTTGTCAATCATGTCTTCGATCTCATCTGCAGAATATTTCCTGACATTCAGGAACTCTGTCTCATCCAGATTCTGATCCCCGAACTTGCGGCAGTTTCTTGCCATGAAAATATGCGCGTAATTGTCTGCTATGGTGGCATTGGAAGGCACCGTCAACAGGAAGCTCCAATCCTCCGACACATATCCGGTCTCCTCAAGAAGCTCTCTTTTGGCGGCTTCCAGCGCATCCTCTGCCGCCGACGAGCCACGTCCCGATCCATACTCCCTGCCATCCGTTCGCTCAATCCCTCCCGCGGGAAATTCCGTCGTCACTTCTTTGATCCCATGGCGGAACTGACGGACGCAGAGATAATTCCCGTCCTCATCCGATGCCACGATCACCACATAGTCTCTGCGGCTGTAACTGTAATAGGGCTCAAACTCACTCCCGTCCGGGAACCGGTAAGCGGAACGCCTGAAATCAATCCATTGATCCTGCACAATATGCTCCGTGCGGATTTCCTCCCATATCAAATTTTCATTGTTTTCCGTTGATTCTAATATTTTTGTTGCCATAGATTTACCTCGCATATTAAATTCAATTCGTAACAGGAAATCTGCCTGCGATGTCTACACATAAAACTCCTTGCCATCGTCTAAGCGATAGCATGACATTTTTCCACCGCTCTCTCTAAATCCTGCACCGGTATCTATGCACATATATTTTTCTGTATGTACCATCTTGCAGGAAGCATCTTCATTCAGACGCATAACGGGAACATGCCCCACAACGACATAATAGTCCATCTTCTTGATTTGACTCCACGGCATATAGTGAATATCGTTTGAAACCAAATATTGAAATTCGTCGTTGGCAACAGCCATTTTGATGGATTCCTCCACGTCCAGTTTGTTGTCAGCTTCAACAATATGATCCGCATCCAAACCGGAGTGTGTCAGTAATAAAGTTTTATCCGCTGTGGAAATAATCTGATAGAATGGCAGTCCGCAGAGAAAGGTCTTTAGTTCTTCTCTTTGGGAGGAACTCAATTCATTGATTTCCATCAGCGTCTGCCTTCCTCCCCATAAGATCCACTGTCTTGGGTCTAACGAACCTTGCAGATACATTTGTGCGAACAATTCATGATTGCCTTTGATTAGAAGCATCTTTCCTGCATCAATGTATTTTCTGACATAATCGAGCAGCTTAAGGTTTTCACTTCCTCTATCTAAAACATCTCCCAGAACATACATAAAGTCTTTGTCAGGGTCGAACTTTATGAGATTCAGTAATTTCAGGAAATGCCTGAAATCCCCGTGCAAGTCACTTGTGAGATAAATTGCCATGATGCGGACTCCTTCTTTGTGACCTTTAATCAATGGATCCGGTATAAGTAACCCATAAGGCTCCCATTTGTTTTAGTTCTCTCTCCATATCCAACGATACCTTTGCATATAACTCGTTACTGATTCCCGGCATTCCGGGGATCTTATAGAATTGATCCTGATAGACAAATTGGGTTCCTGCATTTTTTTCCGGACAACTCGGTACAAATGTCTCTTTGGCTTTTTCTGCATTCTCACGCCATCTCAATATAAATTCCTTGAGCTCCGGCACCAAGTTCTCTATGGACTCCTCACTGTATATTAGGTAAGGATCAAACCATGATTCAATGTCAATCCATATCGTCACACCCTCTTCCTTGAGTGAAACGGAAATATAGTCTTTATCGTCTGTGGGTTCCTTGTAAAGCACTGACATAATGAATCTCCTTTCCATAAATGAAAATTGATCAACCATGTATGTAACTATTACCATAATAATTATATCACAGATAAATAAGAGAGTTCAATTTTTATACTCCCTTTTCGGAAAAGTGTTCCCATTAACTACTCCACAAACCGGAATTTAAGCCGATGTACCCCATAAATATAAAATGTACTCGCTTTTCGTTTCTAATCCTAAGGTTTGATCATTCCATTTGGGCGGGATAACATTTACTGCTTTGATTACTGGGTCATATAGAATATTTACCTTTTCATTCATTGCGTCCAATCTTGATTTCATCCATGCTATATCATCAGCAGAAGCTGGTAAGTTAACGCGATTTTTATACATTTCAGTCCAATGATCGTAAAATTCCTCATCTGATTCCAAAAATTTCCAAAATCAATTGCAATCATTAAATCAAATCATCTCCTCAAAATCCCGATTTATCAGTGTAATTATAATCTGTTTTCAGCAGATATACAATTTCAAACTATCGTGCTCCGTCCATCCACGAACCATATGCTTGGCTTTCGATATATTCTATAGGTAAATGGTTGTATTCTTCTATTGTATTGCACAATCCACGGTCGTAATGAATACACAGACTGACTGTAGTTCCTTTTAAATAATAAGTATTAATCCGAATTTTATAGTGAGAATTATTAGGATCTATATAGATAATATATTGTTTATCACAATAACGGGATATTTGTGTTTTTGATTCCTTTATGATATTGTCAGCAGAGATTTGAATAAAATCCTTCATACTTTTCGTCCTTTTCAAATCATGATTGTGTTTAGGCTCATTTTTGATGTTCAATGATCCATTGTAAGATTTCCTTTTCACCAATATCACCAGATGCCAATGCAAGAATTATATTACTTAATTCCTTTTGACTGTAAGACAATTCATATCCGTTTAATGCAAGAAAAACCAACATCACATGCGTACCGAGTCTTTTATTTCCGTCTAACATTGCATGATTTTTAACCAATCCAAAACAAAGCCGTGCTGCCTTTGCCTGAATGCTCGGATAAAGCTCCCTTCCTCCAGTAGCATTTATCAAACTTGCATGCATTTGTAATATTTGTTCTTTGCTCAAAACAATCATTTCGCAAGAACCTCGTACGCTTCCATATTTTGTTTTATCAACCTCTCAGATATTGCAAAAACGTCTTCACTACTAGCAACCTTTTCTGCTTCTCTATTGGAGAAGTCTTCTACCTTGCTGAAATCTATGACCAAATATCTGGGTATGTTATTTTTCAAAATAACCGCCGTTCCATGTTCATCAACTACTTTGGTTACCTTTGAAAAATTTTGATTCGCTTCGGTAATTGAAATCATCGTGTTTGTATCTATTGTCATTTTATATGCACCTCACTTTCAACTATATTATATGCAAATTCTAGCTAGAAAACAACCTATTTCGTATTTTTTATGGAACTTCCAATCATTAACTCAGCAAATTCGGAGTGAACAATGTAATTATAATCTATTTGAAAAAGTACACACTTGACAATATTCCACAAGTGGAATATACTAACGTAAAATAAACGCCGACTTATTGCCCGATCTCACAGGCAAGTCCGTGATATGGGGGTACATAAATGTTAAAACATGGAATTTTGGGCTTGATAAATTATCGTGAAATGACCGGGTATGAGATTATGCGGACTTTCCGAGATTCCCTGAATTTTTTCTGGGAAGTGCAGACCAGTCAGATATACAGGGAACTGCAGACATTGGAAAGTAAGGGATGGGTTGATAAAACGGTTGTACCACAGCAGGGAAAGCCGGACAAGAATGTTTATTCCATCACAGAAGAAGGACGGTGCGAACTGTTAAAATGGCTTGCGGACGACAATCCAAATCTGAATTCGCGCACCCCGCTTCTGATGAAAGTGTTTTTTATGGGGGAACAGAGCCGGGAAGAAAATATCCAATATTTCAAAGGGCTGAAATCATATTGCAGCATGTTTATGGAGAGTCTCACAGCCGTGCCGGAGTACATAGAAGAATATAGTTCGTACATTGACGACAGGGAAAAAGCGCTGTACTGGAAGATGACGGTAGATTACGGACGAAGAAGTATGCAAATGTGCATGGAGTGGGCACAAAGCTGTATTGAACAGATGGAAAGGATCGATCAAGAATGAAAATCTTTGTCATTAACGGAAGCCCCAAAGGGAATCGAAGTAATACATACAAATTGACCCAAGCCTTTCTTGCGGGAATGAAGGAAAGCGCGGAGAATGCGAAAGAAGATTTCGAGGTGGAGGAAATCTGGGTGAGCCGTCTGGAGATCCGTCCCTGTCTCGGCTGTTTCTCCTGTTGGGATAAAACGCCCGGAAGCTGCTGCATACAAGATGATATGCGGGAAGTGATCCAGAAGCTGTTATGGGCAGATATCACCATATGGAGCTTTCCGCTTTATTACTATACGGTACCGGGCGGCCTGAAAAACCTGATAGACCGACAGCTCCCAATGGCGCTGCCTTTTATGGTGGAAAATGAAGATGTGAGCGGCAATGGGAGCCATCCCTCAAGATATGACATGAGCGGCAAGAAGACGGTGGTGATTTCTACCTGCGGTTTTTATACCGCAGAGGGAAATTATGACGGAATATACAGCCTGTTTGACCATGCATACGGAAGAGACAATTATACGACCATTTTTTGTGGGCAGGGGGAACTGTTCCGGGTGCCCGATCTGTCCAAGAGAACGAATGAATATCTGGGATATGTGCAAAACGCGGGAAGAGAGTATGTCTTGGGAGGCATTCTGCCGGAGACAAGAGCAAAACTGGAGGAATTGCTGTATCCGAGAGAAACTTTTGAGACTTGGGCGGATTTGAGCTGGGGCATTGATAAGGAGAAAGGAGAAAAGGAATCGGATGCCCTTATTTTTACCAGACAGATGGCGGTGCTTTATCGAAAGGAGAGTTATTCTGGCAAAGAGCAGGTATTGGAAATGTACTATACAGATATTGACGAATGCTATCAGATTGTCATGGGAAAAGAAGGCAGCCGCGTTGTCACGGATGGTTCGGAGCATGCCACTACCAGAATTGAGACGCCGCTGTCGGTGTGGCGTTCCATTGCGGCGGGAGAAATACGGGGCGATGAAGCATTGATGCAGAAGCTCTATAAGGTGAAGGGTGATTTTAACCTGATGCTCAAGTGGGATGAGTATTTTGGTGATGCGGGAACTAATACGAACGGAAACAGGGGAGCATCGAAGACAAACGGCCAGAAGACCGTCAGCGGAATACATATTCCCCAAAGAGAAACCAATATGAATATTATGCTCATTCCGTGGATTGTTTTCTGGGTTGCAGCGCCCATTGACAGCTATCTCGGAAGCCTAATCAGTATTGGCGTCTGTGCGCTTGTACCGCTTTTATTTTATCAGAATAAAAAGACATTCTATGATATTTTAAGCGGGGCGTTGATCAGTGGATTTTCCATGGCGGCATTGTGCGGAGGGTCCAGCCGGATTCTTGTGCCCCTGTCTTATCTGTCGTTTGGAATCATGTGGAGTGCCACCTGTCTGGTGAAAATACCGCTCACGGCACATTATTCCATGAATTCCTATAATGGGGAGGACGCATTGCTGAATCCGCTTTTTATGAAAACAAACCGGATTTTGACATTACTGTGGGGAATTTTATATTTGATGACATCCGTGTGGACTTATCTTCTTATGGGAACTATGGTGAAACCATATATCGGTGCGGTTAATTCGGTGGTACCGATTTTCATGGGAATTTTTACCGTGTGGTTCCAGAAATGGTATCCAAGAAAAGTGGCGATGGGAGAATAAACTCTCCCACCGCCGCAAGGTGCTTGACATCAGACATTTTTCGGCAGCATGTAAATCGCAAAACTCATAAATGTGATGGTTATGATTATATTAATGATTCCCAGCACACTGATATGTACAAAAGGAAGCAGTCCGAGCACCGTTCCCACCACAAACATCAGTACTTTGGAATATACGGCCGTCTTATACAGCGCTCCCGCAGACACTTTTCTCTGCATGATCGCAGCCACCACCAACGCAACCAGAAAATACAGCATTGCACAGAAGAAATACCATAAAGTTCTGAAAATAAAAAACACAACATATCCTACCGCTATAAGAATCGACAGGATAGGCATCAACGTTTCCTTGATCCATTCTTTACTGATTGTAATATCTCCACTCAGATCCATATCTTTGAAACGCTTTTCCTGATATTGCCCATTATTCAGTAGTGATATTTTGTCCCTGCCTACGAGAATGAGTTCAGAATATCCCAACTCCTTGGCATATTCCACATCATCATAGGTAAACTCATCGATTTCGTCCGTCAGATATACAAGCATATCCCCATCATCAAACTTATACTCTTCGTCAATATAAAATCTGCCATTTTTCAATTCAAAATCAGGCAGATCATCCAAAATGCCCAAAGAAGAGCCAATGAGAGAGAAAGCAATGAAAAATTTCACAGCGGACAAAATCGTTGCAAGCAATGTCAGAAGCACCACAAAACCAATCATGCTTCCCACTTTTACCTTGGTCAGACTGCCATACTTAGGCGGTACAAAAGCATATGCAAATTGTCCGAATATATTCGGAGCCTTGAGCTGCTGCACCGGATTGTTCCCGTAAGGATTGGAATAATCCGACGATGTATAGCCGCCGGTATTAGGATAAGGTGACTTATAATCATTCGTCTGCTGGGAATAGTTTATCTGGGATGATTGATCCCTGTTAAAATCGTTACTGTCCATATTGTCCTCTATCTAATATTTTTGCCGTTGTTGGCATTTTTCTCATATGGATTATACCTATTATAGAAAATTTATGCAACATTTTCATCTAATTTTTTTGCCGCAATCGGCAGTTCTATTAGAATTCTTGAGCAAAAGAAGGAAGTTCCTTAAGTTTGATTTTTATTGGAATAATCTCTCCAATATCTGCATAACTTCCAGCGGCAAATCATTTCCTTCGCGATATATTTTATCCGAGCCATCAATGTATATGAAATTCTCAGAAATTCTGTAACAATCCAAACTTACAACAACGCAGTCCATACTGCTTGGATTGGTCAGCTCTATGTCCATCTGATATCGATACAGATATCGCGCTTTGTCGTATTCTTTGACATGAAAGGAAATATCTGTCACATAATAATCCCATTCTGTTAATTTGTCCAAATTTTGATTGATTGTATTCCTTAAATCATTTGTACCCTCCGCCATATCCTGTTCTGATTGAATGCCTATTCTCATCTGCCCGTACTCAGCCAAAGCCGTGTCGCCCTGCATGGCACGCTGCCCGGAAGAGAGTATCATCTGTTTCGTCAAACCCATCATGCCATCCTTCAATCTATTGGGCAGACAAGAAAACAAACTGTCATCTGTGTGATAAGACTCCACATACTCAGAATTTGCCCCATCCTTTACCATTTCACTTGTATAAGACAAATAGGGATTTCCAAAATAATCACTTGCTATATATTTCCCGTCCAAACTCTTATACAGCCCTATATAATATTCAATATGATCTGTTCCTTCAAACTTCAGGGCGATATATATCGTCCTATACTCCCCCATCCCAGACGGTTCACTATAACAGATTTCCTCAATTCCTTTGTAGGTCAGATTTTTGCCCCCAAAATACTGGCGGTATTTATTCATGATGGCTTTTTTCATTTCCGCATCATAAGTCGTCTTGTCTGCATAAGCCATGTGAACGACCGCCGCTTCCTCATCCCGCATAATGAATCCGTCAGAAAGTTGTTCATATAAAGGCTCTATGTTTCCTGATGCAAACTGCTCGCCAATATGTTTGAATCTAACTGCATCGTATATCAATTCAAAACTGATACCTGTTTTGGTGATCTGTCCGTAAGCGAGAACTGCCGTTACCCCCACAAACAGTAATAAGAAAAACACACATACAGAAATAATCAGATTCTTCCTGCGCATCTTTTTCTTAACTTTTTTCAATGGCAGAATAGACTGTTTCCAGTCCTGACTATCACCGGGCAGAACCGATTCCTGCTCCATACTCTGCTTTAACTGTCTGCAGTTTTCACAAGACGCTATATGTTCCTCCAGTTGTTTTCTTGTCTCCTCGCTGCACAATCCGTCAAGATATAAGGGAAATAAATCTTTGACAATATTACATTTCATAAAGACTCCTCCTTCTCTTTTAATTTCTCAATGATCTTTGTTTTCGCACGATAATAGGTTACTCTTGCCCATGTGTCATTCTTCTGAAAAAGCTCCCCGATTTCTCCGAAGGAATACTCTCCATATACCCGCAGCATAAACACCTCTTTATATGGTTCCTCCAAAATGTGAAGGATTTTTCTGATCACATCTGCCTGCTCATTCAAAATTATTTTTTCAAGCACTGTATCATGAAAAGACTTCGTCTTCTGAAGAAACAATTCCGTGTTCTTTTCCACGTATTCATCATAGGATTCCTGCCTATTGTGTTTACGGCAATAATTCAAGTATTCGTTTTGGGCAATCTGACAGAGCCATGTAGATATTTTACTTTCACCCTTAAAGGAATCAATTTGCATAATTGCCTTTAAAAAAGTAGTCTGCACGATATCTTCCGCAAGGTTCTTATCTCTGCACTTCAGATAAATAAACCGGTAAATCATGATTGCGTATTCTTCGTATAGATCACCTAATTCCACAGATGGGTATCCTCCTTTCCCGGTTATATACTTTAGACACACTATAATCAAAAACGTTACAAATGGGAAGTCAATCGAAGAACAAATCGAAATCCCTGGCCTGTGATCTCACCATTAATGATGAACCACGGGTCAGGGATTTTCTGTACGCCATTGTTTTGCAGTTTTGCCAAACAATGCCACATTCAGTAAATCGGCTTCCCTTGCATATGTATATCCAATCTGCTCCAGTTCCTTCCAGAACTTGCAAAAAAAGCATACTACTCTTTGTATGGGTACACATTACTACTTGAAACATATCAATATGTTTATACTTCCAATTCGAATACTTCCACGCCCGTTGGTGTTTCAACGGACATTCTCTTCTTTTTGAAATCGATGTGCATGTTCCTAAGTGTACCGGACATGATCAGTTCTCCATCTATAGTGAAAAGAGAATCGTTCAAGCACCAATTTCCATTTGCTCTGTTTGAAGCAATTACAAAATCTCCGTTCAGATAGATTTCAGAGTACACTTCCGGAATAATAATGTTCTTATTCCCATCAATCAGACCACACTTTCCATCCTTCCAAGTAATTAATAGTTCTTTCTCTTCACACACCCTATCGTATTCAGGGAAGTCAAGTTCGTTTCCCGAATAATCAAAATACCGCTCATTACAAGTCCATGTTGGCTCACAGCTTATCATTCTATCATAATAATCGACACAATCATATTCTGTCGGAATCAGCATTTTCCCTAACTCCACAGAATAGACACCTAAATGCTCCTCGTCCTCACCGACGGTTACCAATCTATGCTTTGGATCATACTCTTCCACATAGTTAAATTGCGGTTCAACTATCACTTCCCCTGTAAAGTCCATGACCCCATAAGGCCCGTTTTCTTCGGTCTGGAAAGCAACGGCTTCACCCCACCTGCAGTACAATCCCGGATATTTGCATGGAATCACTTCGTTCCCATTCAGATCAATAACACCCCAGCAGAGTTTTCCATCAACATAGCGGGCAACAACTGAATGTTCCCCTCCGCCGTTATAGAATCCGGCAGCAAAAACATATTTGGGTTCAACAATAATATTACCCTCAGAATCTATAAAGCCCCACTTACCGGGCGTTACCCCATCATAATCCCTGTAATATCCGGCATCCGGCGATTCACCTGTCCACTTTTCTACATTAAAAGCACCTCTGTTATTGGTAAATGATTCAACATCAGCAGGGAAATCGAATGGTTTTTCCGCCTGATTATAGATGGGAGGGACAAGCCAAGTACCGTCATCTTTTATAAATCCGTATTTGTATGTAGGTTCAACCGAAACCAGCGTTATTTCATTCTCATAATTTGCTTCTTCAATTGAAATAGTTATATCGCTGATTCTTTGCCCATTATCATCCATCCAGGCCTTTTTAGGTCCAAAGCATTCATCCGGATGCCCCCAATACTGCCGAACCGAAAAGTGGTCCTTAAACTCTGTTAGCGGCAGCTTATACAAAGATCTGATTCTTATTCCATTATTATCATAAACCAATGTTCCCGTGTAATTAGGCTGCACTTGTCGAAAACTGTGATGGTAAAGAATGTGCCTTGGAATAATATATCCATTGGAAAAACACAAATTGCCATTCTCATCGACATGAACTGAGCATAGGATATCATATGTAAATTCATGGTCATCAACAATGCAAGTAGCAGGAACAATCCTCTCATCAAAGCAAGCAATGTAATAATTACGTACATTGTCTTCTCCATAATTTATCTGTAATGCAAAACTGTGCATCTGAACAGGATCAAGAACTCGAAGATCAACTATGCTTGGAATCAATTCAAGCAAACTAATATGTTCATCATCCGTTTGATCAAAAATCAGCTTATCACTTTTATTAAGTTCATATATATTTAGTTCCGATATGAGATTCAATCGGTCAACATAAAGATTAAGACCTTTTTCGCCAGCAACAAGTATCTGCGAATAAGTCTCTGTATTTCCGAACTCCCTATATGCTATTTTAACTGGTAAATTATCCGAAAAGAATCTCATTACTCTGTCAATACCGCTTGAAAGAATAATTTTTTTCTTTTCTTCTCCGGTAGAAATAATCGCATCAGGCTCAAAAAGGCACTCATATTCCGGCAAAACTGCGCTTGATGATATTGACTTGATTTTCCTATAATAATTCTCCCAGCATGAATGCTTTGAAAACACAAGTAAGTCATTGCCGTTGACAGATTTTATCTCATACAACGCATGACCAAATCTCGGTGTAGAATGAGTACTAAAATGGTAACCACGAGATTGACCGTTCCCATAATATTCAATACCAATGCACTCTCTGAGAATTAATGTCTTATATCCTTTTTCGTTCCATTCGCTTATTAATTTTTTTGCATATCTGGTTTCTATATGAAAATCTGGTTCATCCTCTGTCAGCATAAACATAAGGTATGCGATTTTTTCTTCTCCGAAATGTCCAAGATATGCGATATAGTCATCGCAAAGGACGGTATCCGCCAAAAAAACCGAATCAACAAACAAATGCATTGCCTCTTCATCTGCATACTGCCATTCAAGCTGAAGAAGGTTCGTCACATCATCCTCTGATTTGTGAACGGACTCATGAGGCTTGCGCATCGCAAATACGGTATCTTCACCAAAATAATCGGTAAGAATATTTTTTACAGAATAGTCATAATATTTCAAATGAATCACCTCTTTTATCATGGGCCCATAAAAGAAATTAAATCGTATCCTTTTTCAGCAGCCACTTTAATCATGTATTCCATCCTATATATGAACCGATGATAGAAATCAACAACAAGTTCAATATCTAAATGGTCATTGTTTTTCTCTTTTAATTTCGTTGTAAGATCAGTTTCTCTTTCAGAATCAAAGGCATCAATAGTATCGCGCACATCGTCTAACATTTCCTTTACAGACTCCAAGGTGTAAAAATTATGTGTCAAATTCCATTCAAAGTCTCTAACATATGATGCCTTCTCATTTCCATCTTCATCCGTCCAATATTCATCTACTCTTTTTTTATTGGCTTCAAGCTCTCCGTCAAAATATTTAAATAGGAAAGGAGTAAGGTAAGAATTGACATCATCTTCTTCAATCGATATTTCCACACCTTGCATTTCCGCAACATCATCAATGTCATAGATATATTTAGAATCAAAAATTCTTACCGGCCTAATCCAAAAGTATGATGAGCAATCGTGTCCATCTACAATACCTATCTCCTTTTTAAAGATATCCCTACCCAATATGACAAGACATAATTCTTTAACTTGGATAAGTACTTGCTCATTATTCAGTTTGGACGCAATGGCATGATTAAATAAATCTTGTATTTTTAAAAATGACCTATAGCAGATATCCGATTCAGATAATAATTCCTGCACGGAATGATAAATTGAATAATCAGCCATGTAGCTCTCATAATCCTCCTTAAGCAGATCTAACATGTCCCTTATCCATAATTGTGACGGGTGACACAGTCTCATAAAATCCGTCTCCTTTTCTGGGAACTTACCTTGCATTGCTGCTATGAGTTCCTCCTTTGGGACATCTACATAGTTGGCAACTGTTATGCTGTCGTTTCCTGCATTTCTATGCTTGTTCCAACATTCATATTTGGGGTTATAGATGTAGTACAAATATCCATTTTTTGCTATAAAGAGTAAGTTTTCTTCTGTAAACTTCACCGCATCAAAATCATCAAATAATTTCATGGCATCCCTCCACCCAAAAATATAATCATCTTTGCCGTCTTATTATCTACTTGACCGTTGGAGTTTTCACTTTCGATTGTAGCATATACTATCTCTAATCACAACAAAATATCGCTGGCACAATTCAGGATTAAAAAAGAGCGGCAACATCCACTATCGGGTGCTACCGCTCTGTATTTAATGTTTATAGACGGACTTTCATATCAGATTTTCGGTTGCTCAAGAGGCACACGGTCTCCACATGCACACTATTCCCAAACATATCCGTCGGCCGCACCCTCCCTATCTCATACCCACCCTCGCACAGCACCTTCAAATCCCTTGCCAGCGTTGCCGGGTCACAGCTCACATACACAATCCTCTCCGGCTGCATTTTAAGCATCGTGTCCAGACAAGCCTCGTCACAACCCTTGCGGGGCGGGTCAACCACAATGACATCCGGGTGCAGCATATCCGCTCCCGACATCTCCCCACCGCTCAGTTTCTCATAGAACTCCGGCAGAACCTCCTCAGCCTTACCCACCCAAAATTCCGCGTTGGCAATGCCATTTTCCCTTGCATTCTCCCTGGCATCCTCAATAGCCTGGGGAATGATTTCCACACCATAGACCTTGCCTGCCTGCCCTGCCAGAAAAAGCGAGATCGTGCCAATACCACAATATAAATCCCACACGGTCTCCCTGCCGGTAAGCCCCGCATACTCCAACACCAGACTATAAAGCTTCTCCGTCTGTACGGGATTGACCTGATAAAAAGACAATGGAGAAATATGGAAGGTCAGCTCCCTGCCGGTCAATGGATACCCCTCCTTCTGCATATCCCGCACATGGATGGTATCGGAGATGGTTGGCTGTCCCCATAAAATATGAATCTCCTCACCCATGATCACATTAGTGCGCTCCGTGTTGACACTGACAGAAATGCTGGTCATACCGGGAAGCTTGGTCAATCTGTCAAGCAAATCCTGCTGCCCGGGCAGAAATTCCTTCTGCGCACTCTTTTGAGATGGAATGCCTTTGCCCTGGGAATGGTTGATCACCAGACACACCATCAGTTCCCCGCTGCAGAAGCCCTTTCTTATCAGCACATGGCGAATCAACCCCTGCCCGGTCGTCTCGTCATAGGCAGGCACCTTGTATTCCCGCATGTAATCCAAAATAATCCTCAGAATCTCCTCATTTTCTTCCGCACCCAGACAACAATTAATATTGGGGATGATGCTGTGCGTCCTGCCCGCATAAAAGCCCGCAACGGGATTGCCCTCCCTGTCAGTTCCTACAGGGTATTGGGCTTTGTTTCGATAGCGCAGGGGATTGTCCATGCCAATGATAGGCTCCATAACCTGATCCACCAGTTCCGGTGCAAAGCCTCCGATATGAATGAGGTCATTGCGGACTTTCTGCTGCTTAAAGACCAGCTGACGCTCATAAGAAAGCACTTGCAATTGACAGCCGCCGCATTGTCTGTATGTGGAGCAGACCGGCTCCACCCGATAGGGAGAAGGGGTGAGAACCTTCTCCAACCGGGCATAAGCGTAATTTTTTTTGACCTTCACAAGCTTCACCTGTGCGGTGTCACCGATCACTGCATCCTTTACAAACAGGGTAAAGCCCTCCACCTTGCCGATTCCCTCGCCCCCACTGCCCATATCTTCAATTGTCACTGTCAAATAATCGTTTTTCTTGTATGCCATATTTCCTCTTTTTCTGTCGCCTCATAGATCAACGTCCGCAGACTACCTAATGAAAATCAATTCTTAGGCGGAAGAACTCCACACATCTTATCCATAAACGAACTCTCATAGGTCAAAGCCTCCAAAAATAATTTAGGAATCTGCCCTGCCCAGGAATGATCCGTGTATTCTTTTTTCCAGTCCTCCACAAAAGGGTTCCCCGCCAAGAGTTTTATGCCCTCCGCATAACAGTCATTGACCACTTGCCGCCATACATTTACCATAACATATTGCGTAGAATTCTCATACAAAGCCTTGCGCAAGCCCTCCGGCAAATTCCAGTTGTCACCCCGCCCCATATGGGTGGCCGTAGCGGGATGTCCGTTCGCGAACATAAATATGCTGCACGGGATACAGGACGCAACCTTACAGGTGCCCCGGCCTAATGCAAGTTCTAAATAAACCTTGGACTTATCACTATTGGCATGGTAATAATTTATGGAACGGGTCATCCCATGCACACTGGCAAAAATCTTCCCTTCATCACATCCCTTTGCGACATATTTCATGGGCATCGCGCCCCAATGGATGCCTTTGGTGGGATATCTAAAGTTTTCCAATGCATTGGCCAAAGTATTGCTTACATCTACCGCTTTATTATAGGAATCCGATAGAGTGCTATGCATCGTCTGGGCATCTGTGCGGTACTCGGGAGCATATTGATACAAATCCGATCCGCCACACAGCTCAAGGGAGCTGATCGTGCTCAAACCACCAATATACGCACCAGGCAGTTCGGAAGGCAGCTTGTTCACGGATCTCTCCAAACAGTCAACCGTTGCCTGTAGTTCCCCGACCAGTCCCTCCGCCACGGAGTCTGGCAGATAGTCCGACTTGGCAAAAATAAACGGGAACTCCTTCTTCGCCTGCTGCGGCTTGAATCTTACCTGAGGTACAATTCCCGATAATCTTCGGGCCAAGTCCTCATGTCTGCTGATATCCTGATTCATCTTGTCAACCCGTTTTTGATACTCTGCCGCCTTTTCTCCTGTCATTCTTGTGGTGTCCTCCTTCGGCACAGTCTCATAGATGAAGGTTGTCTGATTGCCCGCCAGACTCATAAACCCGCATGCAATGATAGTACATAAGGTGTCCGCATAAGTTTTGTCAAATGGTTTCATAATGATATTCCTCCTAATATGTTTATTTGACAGCGATTGCCGTCAAAACAAACATATTCTTTTCGGAGTCATATTTCAAAAGATTTGCCTGAAAAACCCTTGACATGGTACATTTAATAACTTGAGTATTTTAATACGGCATTTGGGGCAGTTCCTCCGTCACAATCTCTTTCAGCCGCCGGAAGTTCTCTGCCGTGTTAGCCGCAATCACAGGAAAAGGTCTGTCCAACGGAAAACTATCCTGATAAAGTGCCTCCACATGCCCACCCGCCTCTTGAATAATGGGAATTGCTCCTGCCACATCCCAGGGACACAGCCTGATTTCAAAATAGAGCTCCACTCTGCCACATGCCAGATAAACCAACTCCACCGCGGCGGAACCCAGACGGCGCAGATCATCCGACTCTTGATAAACCCTCTCTATAATACGAAAACATGGCGGAGCATAGCGCTTGTCATATAAGCTCATGGCGGAGCAGAGATGGGAATGGGCAAAATCCCTGTCTGACACATGAATCCGTTCGCCGTTCCTGTAAGCGCCCTCCCCCTTTTTTGCATAAAATATCTCATCCCGATAAGGCTGGTATACCACGCCCAAACAGGGCACCCCTGACTGCACCAAACCCACAGAGATAGCGCTGATACCAATATCCCTGATAAAATTCGATGTGCCGTCAATCGGGTCAATCACCCACAAAAGCTCACCTTCCAGAGGATTATCCTCGCTCTCCTCCCCGATCACCAGACTTCCGGGCAAGAGCTCTTTAAGCATCTTAGTAAGATATTTTTCCACCGCAATATCGCAAGAGGTAACATAATTGGAGTTGTTTCCCTTTTGTTGAACCTCCATGTTCCGATCCATCATCAGCTCTCCCGCCTCCCGCACAAGTTCGACGACTCTCAACAGATCTATGTCCAATCCACTTTGATTCTCCATCTTAATCACCATGCCTTTCTCTCAACCTGCAAACTTTGGGCCGCATATTCGTCCTCTAGGGTTTGGTCGCCCGCAGATTTGATTCAAACAAGCGATTATACCCAAACCAACCGTTGTTGCCCTGATTATTTTCCAAAATTTCTTTAAAGGTTTCCAGCTTGGCATCTGTGTCATCCGCATAATTTAACGCCAGCGCTTCCATCAGCGCGGGAATCTTTGGTGAGCCAAATTCATATTTGCCATGATGAGCCAGAATACAATGCTGCAGCTGGGTCAGCTGCGTATGGGGAAAACCGGGAATGGCTGCTGCGCGCTCTGCCACCATTTGGGAGCCCATCACAATATGACCAAGAAGCTGTCCGTCATCCGTGTAATCATTCCCTGGAAATGGTGAGATTTCCCGGGTCTTGCCGATATCATGACAGACCGCCGCTGTCAGGAGCAAATCCCTGTTCAATATGGGATATGCACCGCAATAGTAATCACACAGCTTGGTGACACTCAATGTGTGTTCCAATAATCCGCCTATAAACCCATGGTGTACGGTCTTAGCAGCGGAGGAGTTACAAAATGCCTTTACGAAATCGGCGTCCTTGACAAACAAGCTCTCCAACAGCTCTCTGTAACAATCTGTCCGGATGCTCCTGATAAGTCCCAACAACTCCTGATACATAACATCAATGTCTTTGGAGCTCACCGGCAGGTAATCCGCCGGATTGTATTCTCCCTCCTGACAGACACGGATACGTTTGATGCTGATCTGGAGCATTCCCTGATAGCTGGACACATCGCCACAGATATCTATGTAATCCAAAACATCATACTCCCCGATTCCCTGACTGTTGGGCTCCCAGACCTTGGCATCAATGCTGCCTGTCTTATCCTGCAAAATCACATTTTCATAGTTCTTGCCATTTCTGGTGACGGCCGCCTGTTTATGACGACAAAGATAGATGCCGGAGATAGCGTCACCGTCCTTCATTTCCTTAATGTATCTCATATGAATACCCTGCCTCCTATATTCAACTTTATGCCTTCTTCGTCACCGCTTATCCAAGGTGACTGAAATCTCCATCTCCCGATACGCCCCCTGGGCCGCCCGCATCACTTTCAGTTTTACCGTGCTGCCAACCTCTGCCTGCATCAACGCGGAAATATAATCACTATAACTGTGGATACTCCGCCCGTCAAATTCCGTGATCACGTCTCCCTGCTGAATCCCCGCCCGCATGGAGGGTGAATTCATCTTCGCCTCGCGCACAAAAGTTCCATAAGGCACACCCAGCCCCTCGTTCGCCTCCGCCGTCACGTCAATGCCGCTGATGCCCAAATAGGCAATCTCCTCCCCATTGGACATCTTTTCAATACTTTTTTTCAACTCAGAAATACCATATGCCGTCAGTATGTTCTTCATGTCCGTTCCGGGTTTCTGATTTGTGATCACGCCAATTACCTGCCCCTGTAAGTTAAAAAGCACGCCCCCGGCATTTTGGCTTCCATAAATATCCGTCTGTAAAAGCTTGTAATTCGTGTCTGCCTGATTGCTTTGGTCAACAGTGGCGGTAATAATCCCATGACCCACGGAACCGCTGCTTCCTATGGGGCTTCCCAGCGCAACCACAGGAGTGCCTACAATACGTCTGCTGACGGAGGAACCCAGAGTCGCGATTTCCAGTCCGCCCTCCCTCACTTCTGCGGGGACATCCTCCAAATCCACGGACAATACAGCCAGGTTCGTGGCCGTGTCCTGGCTCTTTAATTTCGCCGGTACATGATATGCCGGATTGTCACTCGTGGAGGCACTCAAGAAAGAAAAAGTCATG
This sequence comes from uncultured Lachnospiraceae bacterium, assembly GCA_947175035.1. Lineage (GTDB taxonomy): Bacteria > Bacillota > Clostridia > Lachnospirales > Lachnospiraceae > Acetatifactor. The sequence goes on from CAMWLG010000024.1 coordinate 35,726, forward strand.
GTCAGACTCTCCGCCTTCCGCAATGGCGTATAATCCGCCAACACCAACAGCTCCTTGCCATTATCAGCAATGATCACTCCGGAAGATTGGTTTCTGCTCTCCTCCACATTGTTAAACCAGTCAATATTAGAGCTCACCCCCGTCACGGTCACCATACAATGATTCAACTCTGTCACATAGGAGGACAGCGCGCTGTATATTTGCTTGTAATTCTCTTTGTCCAGAACCACTTTTGACAAAATCTCCTGAATCTGTTCCTGCTCTAAAGAGATTTCATCCCCTCCCGTCTCCCGGTCATCCTCCAAAGTCTGGTTCTCCGCCAACATCTCCTCCGGCGTCATCTCCTGCTGATCCTCGGGGAAATACACAGGAGCCGGTTCCTCCTCAGGATAAAGCCAATTGCTGAGAACCGGCTCCAAAACCAAAAAAGTCACGCAGGCGATCAGACCAAAAAACACCGCCATAGACGCCGTCATCAGAGTGCGCCGGATCAGTTTTCTTTTGTTGACCGGACGCTCCTTGATCTTCTCTATCACAAATTCATTTTGAGTGTTTAAATTATTCAACTGTCGTTGATCCTTGTCCGACATGCGCGAACCTCCCTTTTGATACCCTCATTATAACATAATCCCATACGCTTTCCAATCCACAGACCGCAGCCAACGTCATCCAAGGAATTTGGTTATAAAGCTGTTTATTCTGGGTCTCCCACAGCATGAGAAACAAAAACGTGCCAAACACGGTGAGATATATCATAAAGGTCAAACAAAATTCCCCTGATTTGACCTCCAGGGAGCTCCCGTGCCCAAAAGTCCGCAAAACCGCTCCCACAATCATCAATAATAGCACTGCATAGAAAAAACCAGTGGAAAGGCACGCATATTTCCAAAAATAATCACCCTCCCAATAGACCCAATGCCATAACAAACTTTCCTGGTAGGGATAGATATGTGAGGTAGGGCTGATGCTGCCATCCCCAAAGATGACAGATACCTTATCCACCAAATGTTCCCCCTGAAATAGATTCTTCCAGTTTTCCCGAATCTTCTGAAGACAGAGTTCTCTCCGTTCATCCACATTTTTGCTGAGATAGCATTCCTTAATAAAATCCGCATTTGCCCCATAGGTACCATCTTCCATCAGTCCCAGGGCAATCCAATATTCTGTGGGGAATTTCAGCCGATACTCCTCCGCCTTGGAAGGATAGGAATTAGAGATGGCTGACAGGGAGCCCACGGTCAGCACCATCACCACACCGAGCGTCAACAGCTCTTTCCATCTTCTCGCAGAATTTACCAAAATCAAAGTAACAATTAATGCCACCAAAGCAATTGCGGAAGTTGCCTTCGCCGCGATAGCAACGCCCCAGATCAGTCCCGCCCCTATGATGGCGCCCCACTTTCTCCTGCTTTGGACACCGCAGCCATAGACCAGCAAGGCGACCGCTATGATACTGCCGCCAAAGCTTAATTGATCGGAATAAAACGCGTTGGTACATGCCCATATAGGTGTCCATAACGTATAGACAAATACGGCAAACCACTGTGTTACCGCTCCGCCTAATCCAATTTTTCCCATAAGATAAAAAATGCATACCAATACAAGGGTCACTTGTAGCACATTGATCGCCAGCACAAAATAATATGGGTCAGAAAAACCCAGAAAAACTCCTAATTTCATGCAAAAAGTCAATATGGTCAAAGGACTCAGATTGTTGGTCCACATGCTGAAATAATTCCAATCGTCCACAGTCTGTCCCATCGCCAGCTGATATGCCGTTTCATAGACACTGCCGTAATCCGTGACGGGATAACTGCGAAGGATCAGACTCACTACATATAAAGAAATGCCATACACGACCACATATAGGATCAAACCCCTGCGGGAAAGCTTCCCCAGATCAACACGCCTATCTTTAAGGAACTTTTCCAGCATCCAAATCCCCCACCTGATACCACACAGAATCAACACCCAGACCAGCATATATAAAAACATCCTTGCGGGAATCAGGTTATTTTGCGGCTTAAAAATCACGGTAATCAGTATGGCAATCAGACTTATGGAAAAAACACCGTAAAATGCTCGTTTCATCCTTACTCCATCCCAAATGATAAAATATCATTGACAGAATATTATTGATAAAATATCATTCATATTCTATCATATAACATTTACAAATGCCACGTTGAATTGCAAAAATGCTCTGAAATAGTAGTGATTCCACCCTTTTCCAGATTCTAAAAATATGATATACTATTTTGAGGATAATGAAAGCTATTAAGAAATATTTGAGGAAATTATCATGAACCAGAAAGTTTTAAAAACCTTAGAATATGACAAAATCATACAGATGCTTGCTGAGAAAGCGGATTCCGAGCCTGCCAAAAAACTGTGTCGGGAGCTTGTGCCCTCCACCAATTTGGAGGAAATCCGCCAAAACCAACGAGAGACCAAGGATGCGCTGGGGCGGCTGTTTAAGCTGGGCAGCACCTCCTTTGGCAGCAACAGAGATTTGGGATTTTCCATCAAATCCCTTGAGATTGGGAGCAGTTTATCCATCACGGAGCTCTTGAAAATTGCCGCCATGCTGGACAATGTGAACCGTATTAAGACCTATGGGCGAAAGGAGCGGGAGGATACCCCGCAGGATAGTCTGGATGGGTACTTTGAACAATTGACCCCTCTAACCGCCTTGGCCAATGAAATCAACCGCTGCATTCTCTCCGAGGAAGAGATTGCGGATGATGCCAGCCCAAAACTGAAAAGCATCCGCAGGAGTAAGCTTTCCACCAATGAGAAAATCCACTCCCAGCTGACCTCCATGTTAAACGGCCCCTATCGCACCTATCTTCAGGATGCGGTGATCACCATGCGGGACAATCGTTATTGCATCCCTGTAAAGGCGGAATACAAAGGACAGGTAAATGGCATGGTTCACGACCAGTCCTCCACCGGCTCCACCTTTTTTATCGAACCTGCTGCCGTGGTAAACCTGAACAATCAGTTAAAGGAACTGGATTTGCAGGAACAGGCGGAAATCGAGTCCATTCTTGCCTCACTCAGCGCCCAGGCGGGAGAACACACGGAGGAGCTTGCCGCCAATCAGAAGATGATGACGCTGCTGGATTTTATCTTTGCAAAGGGAAAGCTTGCCATGGAGCAGAATGCCACAGAACCCTTATTTAACAAAAAGCGTTATATCAATATCCGCAAGGGCCGTCACCCCCTTCTGGACAAGAAGAAGGTCGTGCCCACAGACATCCATCTTGGCAGGGATTTTGATTTGTTGATTGTCACGGGCCCCAACACGGGCGGCAAGACAGTCTCTTTGAAAACCGTGGGACTCTTTGTGTTGATGGGACAGGCAGGACTTCATATTCCCGCCATGGACAGGTCGGAGCTGTCGGTGTTCACGGAAGTTTATGCGGACATCGGGGATGAGCAAAGCATTGAGCAAAGCTTGTCCACATTTTCCTCCCATATGACCAGTATCGTGCATATTTTGAAGCATGCAGACGAGCGTTCCCTCTGTCTTTTTGACGAGCTTGGAGCGGGCACAGACCCCACCGAGGGCGCCGCCCTTGCCATCGCTATTTTGAATCATCTTCATGACAGGGGCATCCGCACCATGGCGACCACCCATTACAGTGAGTTGAAAATCTATGCGCTCTCCACGGATTTTGTGGAAAATGCCTGTTGTGAATTCAGCGTGGAAACCCTGCGTCCCACCTATCGCCTGCTGATCGGAATTCCCGGCAAGAGCAACGCCTTTGCCATTTCCTCCAAGCTGGGGCTTCCCGATGAGATTATCAATGCCGCAAAGGAGCAGATCGGCAAGGAGGACGAAAGCTTCGAGGATGTGATCGCTGATTTGGAGCAGAGCCGTGTCACGATTGAAAACGAACGCAGGGAAATCACGGAATACAAAGAGCGCATCCGCACCCTGGAAGGGCAGCTGCGCCAAAAAAATGAAAAGATTGACCAGGCAAAGGATCGCATCCTAAGGGAAGCCAACGAGCGGGCAAGAGAGATTCTGCAGGAGGCAAAAGAGGTGGCGGACGAGACCATCCGGGACTTCAATAAGGCAGCCTCCTCCGGCATGGACATGAAAGAATTGGAGCGCAAGAGACAGCAGGTGCGCGATAAGATTAATGAAAAGAATGAACACCTCAGTCTGCAAAGCCAGAACTCCAAGGAAAAAGGACAGAAAAATGCCGCCAAAGCCCTTGACCCGAAAAAACTGAAAAAAGGTGACAGTGTGAGGATCATCTCCATGGGGCTTAAGGGCACAATTAGCTCTCTGCCTGACGCTAAGGGCAATCTGTTCGTCCAATGCGGTATCATGCGCACACAGGCCAATATCAACGACATTGCCATTTTACAGGAGGAGAGCATTACCGCGCCGGGTTACAGCGGCAAGCGCAGCACCTCCTCCGGCATGAAAATGTCCAAATCCCTGTCCGTCTCCACGGAAATCAATCTCTTAGGACGCACCGTGGACGAGGCTCTGGCGGAGCTGGACAAATATCTGGATGACGCGTATCTGGCTCATCTGCCCAGCGTGCGGGTTGTACACGGCAAAGGAACGGGAGCCCTTAGACAAGCCGTTCACAATCATCTGAAAAAATTAAGATATGTCAAAGAATATCGCCTTGGAGAGTACGGCGAAGGCGACGCCGGCGTGACAATCGTAACCTTTAAATAATACGATTTTGTAGAAAGGAATACCAATGGCAAATAAACAAAAAATTCTCATTGTGGATGATGACAACAACATTGCAGAGCTGATATCCCTCTATCTGACCAAGGAATGCTATGAAACCAAGATCGTCAATGACGGAGAGTCCGTGCTTCCCGCCTATGAGGACTTTACTCCCAATCTCATCCTGTTGGATTTGATGCTCCCAGGCATTGACGGTTATCAGGTCTGCAGAGAGATACGGGCTAAGTATACCGTACCCATTATTATGCTCTCCGCCAAAGGCGAAGTGTTTGACAAGGTGCTGGGGCTGGAGCTGGGTGCGGATGATTATATTGAAAAGCCCTTTGATTCCAAGGAGCTGGTGGCGCGTGTCAAGGCGGTGCTGCGCCGTTATAAGCCCGTAGTCGCCGTGACAGAGAGCCAAGATGACAAATGTGTCAACTATCAGGATCTCTCCATCAATCTCACCAACTATTCCGTGATGTATATGGGAGAAACGGTGGATATGCCCCCCAAGGAGCTGGAGCTTTTGTATTTTCTGGCTGCTTCCCCCAATCATGTATTCACCAGAGAACAGCTTTTAGACCAAATATGGGGCTATGAATACATCGGCGACACCCGCACTGTGGATGTCCATATCAAGCGTCTCAGAGAGAAGATCAAAGACCATGCTAACTGGAAGATTTCGACCATCTGGGGCATTGGTTATAAATTTGAAGTTAGGAATTGATTATGAAGAAAACCCTGTATCTAAAATTTGTACTTGCATATTTTATTTTTTTCATGTTTGGTTTTATCATCGTGACCACCTTTGTGCCAAGTATGACCAAGGAACAGTTGGTGCGGGAGAAGGCGGAGAACCTTTACTCAGAAGCTATGCTGATCGCCCAGAGCTATGCCAGCGGTCTCTATACCAGCGAAAACAGTCTGGAGGAGGTTAAGGCACAGCTGGACGCGCTGGCGGTGTATCTGGATAGCAGCATCCGCATCATCAACCCCTCCGGACGGTTGGTGTTGGACACGGAAACCCCCATCAATGTGGAAGATGTTGTGATGATTGAGAATTTTGACCCCACTGTCACAAGGGGTTCCTACTACACAGTGGATCATTTTTTTGAAAATTATGAGTTCGATGTGCTCAGTGTGTTCGCCCCCATCACCTCCGACTATAAGGTGAAGGGCTACGTGGTAATTATTTGTGATATGACAACCATTGAGGCGTCCAGTAATAATCTCTTGAGTATTTCCTATATTACAATGGTCATCCTGTTTCTTCTGTCAGGCATCATATTGATCTTTTTCACGGAAATGGTTTACATGCCCCTGCGAAAGATTACCTATGCCACAGAGCAGTACGCCTCGGGCAACATGCATTACGAATTTCAGGTGGACAGCGAGGATGAGATTGGCTATCTGGCAGCCTGTCTGAACTACATGGCGAGTGAGATTGCCCGCGCCGAGGACGATCAGAAAAAATTTGTTGCCAATGTCTCCCATGACTTCCGCTCCCCGCTGACCTCCATCCACGGCTATCTGGAAGCCATGCTGGACGGCACGATTCCACCGGAACTTCATGAGAAATATCTGAACATTGTGTTGAATGAAACCGACCGCCTGACAAAACTCACCAACAGCCTTTTGGTGTTAAATAACCTGAATACCAAGGGGATTCTTCTGGACAAATCGGATTTTGACATCAATCAGGTCATCCGCCGCACCGCGGCTGCCTTTGAGGGAACCTGCCGCGCGAAAACTCTCGCCATTGAAGTGGTTCTCACGGGAGACGAGATGTTTGTTCATGCGGACATGGATAAAATCCAACGGGTACTTTATAATCTGACGGACAATGCCATCAAATTCAGCCATCATGATTCCGTCATCAAAATAGAAACCTATGAGAAAAATAACAAGCTTTTTATCTCCATAAAGGACACGGGGATTGGCATTCCCAAGGATGATCTAAAGCTGATTTGGGACAGATTCTATAAGTCTGACCTCTCCCGGGGCAAGGACAAGAAAGGCACGGGACTCGGTCTGTCCATCGTGAAGGAGATTATTAACGCTCACAATGAAAATATTAATGTAATCAGCACAGAGGGCGTGGGCAGCGAATTTATCTTCTCCCTGCCGCTGGCGGAGGATTATGACGAGGATATTTAGATTCGAGAAATGCCAACAGTTCAGCCCTCACATTCATAAAAGCGTCTGCTTCGCATCCGTCGCCGCTTTGCGGCTCACCTTTTATTTCATGTGAGGGCGCTCCGCTCATGAAATCATTTATAATCAGTGCTTTGTGTGCAAGCACCCTCGCACAGCTTACAAATGATTTCATGGCTGAACTGTTTGGAATTTGCATATTAAACCGGAATCTGCTATAATATCTTTTAATTGTTAATACATATTTTATATTTTGGAGGATACTATGAGATATCAGACAAAAGGAACCTGTTCCACCGCAATCGACATAGAGTTTGCGGATGGTGTGATTGAATCCGTGAAATTCACCAATGGCTGCAATGGCAATCTGCAGGGCATTGCGGCTCTGGTCAAAGGCATGAAGCCCGAGGAGGCTATTAGCCGTCTGAAGGGGATTCGCTGCGGCATGAAGAGCACCTCCTGCCCTGACCAACTTGCACAAGCACTGGAGAGCATGCTATAGCATACATTAGATATGGAACAGGAAGGTATGACTATGAAGAAAATTGTGTTGACTGGCGGCGGTACTGCGGGCCATGTAACTCCCAATATAGCCCTGCTCCCCTCTCTTAAGGCGGCGGGCTATGAAGTGTCCTATATGGGTTCCTATGACGGAATAGAGAAAAAGTTGATTGCCGATTTTGATATTCCCTACACAGGCATTTCCACCGGAAAATTCCGCCGCTATCTGGATATCAGGAATCTCACTGACCCTTTTCGTGTCATCAAGGGCTATGGTGAGGCGAGAAGGCATTTGAAGGCGTTACAGCCGGATGTGGTGTTTTCCAAGGGAGGTTTTGTCAGTGTTCCCGTGGTGCGGGCGGCAGCTTCTCTCCATATCCCCTGCATCATCCATGAATCCGATATGACGCCTGGACTTGCAAACAAGCTTTGTATTCCCGTTGCGGATAAAATATGCTGTAACTTTCCCGAAACAATGCAAAATATGCCGGAGGGTAAAGCTGTTCTCACCGGCTCACCGATTCGAAGCGAACTGACGCAGGGCAATAAAGTTGCCGGATTGGATATGTGCGGCTTTACCGCCAACAAACCCGTCATCATGGTGATTGGCGGAAGCCAAGGCGCCGCCAGTGTCAACAAAGCGGTCAGAGAGGCACTCCCCAAGCTCTTAGATGATTTTCAGGTGGTGCATCTGTGCGGAAAAGGCAAGATTGACAATCTATATTTGAGCACTCCCGGCTATAAACAGTTTGAATATATTAAAGCGGAATTGAAGGATTTGTTTGCCATGTCCGATATCGTTATCTCACGGGCGGGAGCCAATGCCATCTGCGAACTTCTGGCATTAAAAAAGCCCAATATCCTCATTCCCCTTCCCACCGCAAGCAGTCGGGGAGATCAGCTCTTAAACGCTGCATCCTTTGAGGCACAGGGCTTCTCCATCGTGATCAATGAGGATGACTTGACCACCAATCTGTTGGTGGATAAGGTGCTTGAGTTATTTTCCAACAGGCGAAGCTACACGAACGCCATGAGTCAGAGCGGCCAGATGGACTCCATCCCCAAGATTATGAAATTGATTGAGGAAGCGGCAGCTAAATAATGCTGTCATCATACATGGCTCTTTCGCCACCGATAAATTTGGCGCGAGTGCGGGCGCACACCACATGGGCGTCCCCAATCTGATGCGTGCGGATGCGCACAGGCACCGCCACATCCCTCAAATGCATACCGATTAACGTATCTCCAATATCCATACCCGCATGGGCTCTGATATGCTCCACCGCTGCGGGATGCTCAAACGCTTTGTAAGCTGCGGTGGCAAAAGATCCCCCCGCCTTGGGCTGGGGCACCACATTCACTGTATCTAAGCCGTATTGTTTTGCGGCTTCTTTTTCTATAATCAAAGCTCTGTTCAAGTGCTCACAGCACTGTGCTGCCAAATAGACTCCCGCCTCCTGCGTCGCCTGATAAATCCCGCCAAACACCACCTCCGCAACCTCGGGGCTGGAGAATGTGCCGATACCCGCGCCTCCTACCTCGCTGGTGGAACATCCCACCACGAACAAATCTCCCTGTTCCAAATGGGCCTCCTCTAAAATCTCCTTTGCAGCTCGGTATGCCTCTTCGCCAATTTGGGTCATTTCCTTCGTAATCATGGCACGATTTCCTTTCTATTCAGCAATATTGTGCATAACTGGTGTTATTTTGCAATTTATATTGCAAAATTTGTTAGTTTTTTTGTTATAAAATTATTTTGTAAGTTTATATTTACCTGTTTTGCAGGATTTCGTGCAGGTTGTGTGTGGATTTT
>CAMWLG010000025.1 GCA_947175035.1 uncultured Lachnospiraceae bacterium
GTACCAAATCCAATAAAAATAAAACAGAAAATAAAATTATTTTTAAATGCCCTAAAAAATTTTTAGAATACAATGGATATAAACCTTGTGGTAACTGTAAACCTTGAAAGTGAAATTTCAATGGAGAATAGGAGATTATGGAAACAAAAGATTGGATTTCCATATTAATTCCAATAGTATTTAACGGTATTATTGCTATGATTTTTGGAAAATATTTTGAAAACAAGTTGGAAATCAAAAAGTATAAGGAAAGTAAAAAGCAAAAGATAGAGGATAAGCTTTATGATTTGTTAATACAGAATAAATCATTGTTTTATGAAATGAAAACAAATATGTCTATAAATATTTCAGTAATAAAATTTGGCTTTTTGGGGGTAATAGTGGGTGAAAAACACCCACAACCCCAGTGTTTATGCTGATTGGGCGGCTTTCGGTTTTCGGTTGGGAAGAGGAACCTTCAGATCCGAGCAGACCAGATACACCATGTCCAACATATTTTGAATATTGCGAAAGCCGTAGGCCTTGCGGACAATCAGCTTGATCTTGTTGTTGGTTGCTTCAATCCGTGCGTTGCTCATCCTGAGCCGTATGGCATTGAGTATGTGCCCCCTGTGGCGTTTGATCTTGAGATACAGTTCCCTGAAAGCCTTTATCCTGCTATGACTTGTCCACCACAGCCACCGCTTCAGTTCCGCCGCCGCTTCATCAACATCCCTGACCTTCAGAAGCAGCCGGAGCATCTCTTTCATGCGGTAGGCACGGTAAAGCCGCTTGTTGTTTTCCGCGATCATTGCCACTTTTGCCTGCTGGTTCTCTGTCAGGTGCTCGGGCGCTTTGCCGAGCGCGTATGCGGAGTTCTTTATCTCCTCCGCTTTTGCTTTGGCGGCTTTTACCATTGCTGATTCGGCATCATCCGCCTTGGGACGGCCTTTCCCTCTGGGATGTTCTTTGGCAAGCTGCAAAGCCTCGCTGTAAGCCTCACGCCATACCTCACGGCGCACCTCGTCAAGGGCTTTCATTGCCCACTCAACGACATGGAAGGGATCGACGCATCGTTCGCAGTCGGGGGTGAATTCATTCACGCATTCCGTGATCTACTTCGCCCCATCGCCGGTGACTACCCTGATAGAGGAAAGCTGTTGTGGCGTAAGCTGCCTGTAAAACTGCGTCAGGACACCTTTGCCGTGCCCCTGCGCCGCCCACACGACCGTGTTTGTATCGTGGTTGACGATGACCGTGATGTACTTGTGACCTTTCTTATAGCTGGTCTCGTCGATGCCGATATTCACGAGATTGTCAAGCCGTCTGGAACGCTCCGGCTCAATGTCGTTCAATGTCCGGTGCACGCACCTTCCGACCGTTTCCCAGTCGATGCGCATATACTCGGATACGGTGCTTCTGGGCAGATATGTCGCGAGCCATCCGACCGTGAGGTCAAAGTCCTTTGTAAAGCCGTTGCTCAGGTATGCCCACGGGACATCGGCGACAAGGACACCATGAACGGGACATTCAATGCGATGTGTCCTGCATTCGACCTCCACCAGCGTCCCTCCCCAGTCAAGCCCTCTCCATATCCGGGGGAGGCCGCTCTGGGAATCATAACGCTTACAACGCCTATGGCAGAAAGGACAGTCATTCTCATGTCGCCTGTCCGGTCGGGCTTTGATCCTGATATGAGCAACTCCATCCTGATCGGAGTAGAAATCAGCACCTTCTACCACTGCACTCTTGACATTTAGCAACTTTTTGCATAATGTATTAGCAGAAACCATCTGTGGGTACCTCTGGTATCTCTGAATGTGTAGTTTGGTCGCTAATACATTACAGAAACACAGGTGGTTTTTCAATACCCAATTTATATCAGAGGTTTGGCAGGCTACCCACTATCATGCCAGAAGCCTCGTTTTTCTTCTATATCTTTGTTGGAGAAGAATAGGGGAGAGGAGTAATAAATAATGCAAAGACCTTGATAATTCAATAGACCTTGCATTTTTCATGCGATATATATTCGGTTATGTAGTTAGGTTGTGCTTTCTATGTTTTGAAGCCATACCCTATTTTCTGTACTTGTTCCCCATGCCTCAAGGGCAAGTTCATAGGTATCATTGACTTTGTGCTTTACTTCCCGTATTTCTTTCTTCAGCTCCATTTGTCCAACTCTCATTGCTGACATTTCAGATTCAAGTTTTTCAAGCCGGTTATCCATGTTGTCGAGTCTGTTATCCATGTTGTCGAATTTGTTATTGATAGGCTGAAGCTTCTCATCAAACTTTTTATCCATCATATCAGATATAGATTGTAATAACTGTTCATTGTCCATCTGCTTGTACCTCCCAATGTAATGAATATACCACAATCCAGATGCAAAGTCTATTCAATTATCAAGGTGCTTTGGGGTTGATTGATTTGAGCTGATTTGCTTGCTGAAATATTTGTAGAATGGATATTGAGATGTTACATTAATAGGAAAATAAAGAAGAATGTCCTATGAGGTTATCGAGCAAGACATCCCAGGCAATCTGTCCGGCATTCCCGTAATCAATGGCAACAAAAAATGGAAGCAAGGAGGCTCGAACTCCTGACCTTTCGCGTGTGAGGCGAACGCTCATCCCGGCTGAGCTATGCTTCCATGCATTCTATTATACCACGCTTTGACGAATTTGCAAGTAATTTTGCAAGTGGTTTTCAAAACTATTTATTGTGAAAAAGATTTGACTTATTGTTGTAATGCTGTGCAAAACGTGGTATAATATACCCATATTTGTGACAGCAATACATTATGAGTGCATGTCCAAATGGTGTCGGATGTGAGAACTCGATATGACAAGAAAGGTTTACACTCTAATGAATAACAATAAAAACGAAGCATTTCATATTATTTCGGACGGGTCTTGTGACTTGGCTGCGGAGTTGACGGCAGAGAAGAATATCACCGTGGTTCCCTTTTATGTGACGTTTGAAGGGGAGCACTATGAGAAGGAGATTGTGGAGATCGGGATTCGGGATTTTTACCAGAGGATGGTGGATAATCCCAAGGTGTACCCCAAGTCCTCCATGCCCTCCGTGCAGGATTATATAGATGCCTTTATGCCTTATGTGGAGGCTGATATGCCCATCATCTGCATCTGCATCACCACAAAGTTCTCCGGGTCTTATCAATCGGCCATGAATGCCAAGGAGATGGTTCTGGAAGACTATCCCAATGCCAGCATCACGGTGATTGATTCCACGATAAATACCGTTTTGCAGGGGCTTTATGTGCTGGAGGCGGTGAAGCTGCGGGACAAGGGCACGGGCTATGAGGAGGCTTGTGCAAGATTGGAGCAGATTAAGGACAGCGGCCGTATTTTCTTCACAGTTGGCGATATGGAGTATTTAAAGCATGGGGGCCGGATTGGAAAGGTGGCGGGAGTCGCTGGGAGTGTGCTGGGCATCCGTCCGATTATCACCTTGAAGCAGGGGGAGATTTTTCCCTCCGGCATTGGCAGAAGCCGCAAAGGAACCACCGGAAAGTGTATCGATCTGTTATTGAATTATTTGAAGGAACAGAATGCGGGATTTGAACGCTTTAGTATTGCTGTGGGATTTGGATATGATTACGAGGAAGCGAAGGCGTTCCGCGACAGAGCATTGGAGGCGCTGCGTGGGGAGGGCTATGAGATTGATGATATCCCCATCTTTCAGATTGGCGCGACCATCAGCGTGCACACGGGTCCTCACCCGTTGGGCTTCGGTATCATAGAAAAGGCATAAAGTTTGGTCGATATCGGTGTTTAAGTGGTAATTGCTTTCCAAAGCTCTTTGACATTCTCGAAGGCATAATCCGCAGGGTATTGGGTGTTTTCCATATCCTTTGGCCCAGCTTCCCCGGTGAAAAGCACGCAGGTGTCCACGCCCCCGTTGATGCCGCAAGCGATATCCGTGTAGAGCCGGTCGCCCACCACGAGGGTTTCTTCTCTGGTAAAGCCGAAGCGCTCAAGACATAATTCCACGACTTTGGAGCTGGGTTTGCCGAGATAGATGGGCTCTTTGTCCGTGGTGTCGGTAAGCATCCGGCAGATAGCGCCGCAGTCGGGGACAAAGCCAAAGTCAATAGGACAGCGCAGGTCTGGATTCGTGCCATAGAATGGGACGTCTGTGGTGAGGAGCACCTTGCTGGCCTGCGTCAGTTTTTCATAGCTTAATTCGCTGTCATACGCGACCACGGCACAGGAGATATTTTCTTCGCACTGTTCCGTGATATTCAGCCCGTTTCTGCGCAGTTCCGCGATAAAGGATGTCGTCCCCAATACATATATTTTCCGGTTCTGATAGTTTTCTGAGAGGAATTTCAGTGTCATATAACCGGAGGTCACAAATTGCTCTTCTGTGGTTTCCAGATGGAAAACTTGGTGAAAGCGCTCCACATAATCCGTGCCGCTCTTGGTGGAATTGTTGGTGATAAAGCATGCCTTGCCTTGTATGGAATCAATGTATTCCAAGAGCTGTCGGCTGCCGTCATAGAGCTTGTCACCGACAGCCAGCGTGCCGTCTATGTCAAATAAAAATATTTTTTTGTCTCTTAAGCGTTCTATACTCTTCATTTCACAACCATCCCATAATTAGTGCCATTCGCCGCCCGCCGTATGAGCAGGCTCATCTTTTTTGCTAACGCTCATTATATCATGAATTGTATCTTATCACAAATGAAACTTCTATAGTAAGTGTGGTCAATCAGGACAAAATATGTTAGAATACATGAAGTAACAGTTCAGCCATGAAATAATTTGTAAGCAGTGCGTGGGTGCTTGCACACAAGGCACTGCTTACAGATTATTTCATGAGCGGAGCGCCCTCATATGAAATAAAAGGTGAGCCGCATAGCGGCGACGGATGCGAAGCAGACGCTTTTATGAATGTGAGGGCTGAACTGTTAGTGAATTGTGGTGCGAAAAAGCGCGCGGATAGGAGCGAGTATGAAACTGATATCTTGGAATGTAAACGGAATTAGAGCATGTCTGCAAAAGGGCTTTATGGACTCCTTTCAGGGGTTGAATGCGGATATTTTCTGCCTTCAGGAGACGAAGCTTCAGGCGGGACAACATGATTTGGAACTGCCGGGTTTTTATCAATATTGGAATTATGCAGAGAAAAAGGGATATTCGGGTACCGCTGTCTTTACTAGGCGGGAGCCTGTCAACGTGCGTTACGGGATCGGGGTGGAGGAGCACGATCACGAGGGACGTGTCATCACGCTGGAATTTGAAGATTTTTACCTGATCACGGTCTATACCCCCAATTCCCAGAGGGAATTGACCAGGCTGGCCTATCGGATGGAGTGGGAGGCAGCTTTTTTAGAATATATCAAGGAGCTCTCCAAGAATAAGGGTGTGATTTTTTGCGGGGATTTGAATGTGGCGCATCAGGAGATTGATCTGAAAAACCCCAAGACAAACCACAAGAACGCGGGTTTTACGGATGAGGAGAGGAATTGCTTTAGCAGGGTGTTGGAGAGTGGTTTTATAGACACGTTCCGATATTTTTATCCTGATGTGACAGATGCCTATTCCTGGTGGTCGTATATGGCAAATGCCAGGGCGAAGAACGTGGGGTGGCGTATTGACTATTTTGTTGCTTCCGAAAGTTTAAAGGATCGGTTGAAGGACGCAAAGATTCATCCGGATATCATGGGTTCGGATCACTGCCCGGTGGAGCTTGTGATAGAATAAGTCCCTATTCATGGCAATGACGTTGTAGGGTGCGTTGGGGGTGGCGATGAGTTTACGCTTTTATTTTGGACCGTCGGGGGCGGGCAAGAGCAGACAGCTGTATGAGGAAATATTGGATCGGGCACAGGAACATCCAAGGCAGAATTTCCTGGTGATCGTGCCCGATCAGTTTACCATGCAGACACAGAAGGATTTGGTGACATTGTCGCCTTGTGGCGGCATCATGAATATCGACGTGTTGAGCTTCGGGCGGCTGACGCACCGCATCCTGGAGGAGGTAGGCTGGGAGAATGTACCCGTGCTGGATGACACGGGGAAAAGTCTTGTGCTGCAGCGGGTGGCGGCCGGTCTAAAGGATGAGATGCCCACGTTGGGAGGGCTTTTAAATCGTCAGGGCTATATCCATGAGGTGAAGAGTGCGTTGTCAGAGTTTATGCAGTACGGCATTGGCGTGGAGGACGTCTCAAAGCTGATTGATTTTGCTGAGGGGCGGGGAGCCCTGCTGTATAAGCTAAAGGATCTGGAAGTGCTCTATCAAGGTTTTCTGGAATATATTCATGGCAATTTTATCACCACGGAGGAGAAATTGGATGTGTTGGCGCGCGCTCTGGAAAAGTCTGCCCTGCTTGCGGGTAGTGTGGTGATTTTTGATGGCTTTACAGGATTTACACCCATACAGAATCGTTTGATTCAGGAGCTGATGCGGCTGTGCGGTGAGGTGATTGTGACAGTGACCCTGGGCAGGGGAGAGAATCCCTATGTGTTGGATGGGGAGCAGAAGTTATTTCATTTGAGCAAGAAAACCGTCGCAGACTTGGAAGGCTTAGCAAAGGAAATCGGTGTTGTCAGGGAGCGGGATGTATTTATCGTGGAGGCCAGGCAGGATGAGATGACCCATTGCTTTGGCAGGGAAGTCTGTATCAGAGGAAATGGGAGGAATCGATTTGAGGAGGCTCCAGCGCTTGCACATCTCGAGCGCAATCTTTTTCGCCACCCTTATGAAACATTTGAGGGTTCCCAGGAAGAGATTCGGATGTTTGAGGCTATTTCCCCCAGGGAGGAGATTCATCAGACGGGACTGGAAATCTGCCGCCTGATTCGGGAGGAAGGGCTGGCCTATCGGGATATTGCGGTGGTTATGGGAGATTTGGAGGGCTATGCCCCTTATGTGGAGGCGGAGTTTGGGCGTATGGGGATTCCCTGTTTTCTAGACCGTACAAGGGGGATTGTGCTGAATCCTATGATTGAATATATCACAAGTGCCTTGGCGCTCTTTGAGAAGGATTTTTCCTATCAGGCGGTGTTCCATTATCTGCGCAGCGGATTGGCGGATATGGAGCCGGAGGATATTGACGAGTTGGAGAATTACTGTGTCCAGACGGGATTGCGGGGGTATCGGAGCTGGAGTCAGATGTTCACCCATAAGACGGCTCAGATGGGGGAAGATGAGGAGGCGCTGGCGCATCTGAATATCCTGCGGGAGCAACTGGTCAGTCAGGTGGAGATGCTTCGTATGGGAGGGCAGGCTCCCGCTTCGGAGTATGTGGATAAGCTGTATGAATTTCTGGTGGCAAACCAGGTACAGCTGAAGCTGACAGAGTATGAAAAATATTTTGAGGAGCTTCAGGATTTGCCCCGGGCCAGAGAGTACGCGCAGATTTATCGGCTGGTGATGGAGCTTTTGGAGCAGGTGCATGGATTGCTCGGGCAGGAGCTCATTACTTTGGAGGAATTCAGGGATATCCTGGAATCAGGATTTAACGAGATCGAGGTGGGTACCATTCCCCAGAATGTGGACCGCATCACGGTGGGTGATATGGAGCGCACTCGTTTAAAACAGATCAAGGTGTTGTTTTTCATGGGGGTAAATGACGGCAATATTCCCAAGAATGCTTCCAAGGGCGGGATTATTTCCGATATGGACAGGGAATTTTTACGGGAGTCCGGATTGGAGCTTGCGCCGTCACCCAGACAGAAAATGTATATTCAAAGACTTTATCTGTACTTAAATATGACAAAGCCTTCCAAGCGCTTATACTTGTCTTACGCCAAGGTAAACAGCGGCGGAAAGAGCATTCATCCCGCCTACTTAATAGAGACGATGCAGGAGCTGTATCCGGGGTTGACCGTGGAGTGTCCACAGAATCGCCCCGTGGCGGAGCAGATTGTGAACCCGGTACAGGGGAGAGAATTCCTTGCCGGAATGCTTCGAGAGTATGTGGAAGGTGGTCTTGCGGAGGAGACAAAGGAGGATTTCTATACAATTTATCATGTTTATGGGGACGATGCAGTAGTTTCTGACCGTGAGCGATTGACCCGGGCGGCCTTTGCAAGATATGTGGATTCCGGCCTTTCCAAGGTGGTGGCGCGCATGTTGTACGGACAAAATCTTGTCAACAGTGTAAGTCGTCTGGAAACATTTGCGGCATGCGCATACCGGCATTTCCTGCAGTATGGATTGTCTCTGCGGGAGCGGGAGGAATTTGGTTTTGAGAATGTGGATATGGGAAATGTGTATCATGCGGTGTTGGAGAGCTTTGGGGGAAAGCTTTCAGAGCACGGCTACACATGGTTTGATTTTCCCAGGGAATTTGGAGAGCAGGCGGTGCGGGAGGCATTGGAGGCTTATGCGGCAGTGTATGGAGACACGGTGCTCTATAGCAGTGCCCGCAATGAGTATGCGATTACCCGTATGGGCAGGGTGCTCACCCGCACGGTTCTCACCCTGCAAAATCATTTGAACAGGGGAAGCTTTCAGCCCGAGGAGTATGAACTCTCCTTTCGTTTTGCCCAGGATTTGGAGAGCGTTCATGTGACGCTGTCCGAGGACGAGCGTATGCATTTGCAGGGGCGTATTGACAGGATTGACACGGCGCAGGACGGGGAGCATGTGTATGTCAAGGTGATTGATTACAAGTCCGGAGATAAAAAGTTTGATCTGCTGGCATTGTATTATGGATTGCAGCTTCAATTGGTGGTTTACATGAACGCGGCAATGGAGACGGAGGCGAGAAAGTATCCTGATAAGGAGATTGTGCCTGCTGCCCTGCTGTATTATCACATTGATGACCCGGTGGTGGAGACAGGGACGGAGCTGTCGGACGAGGAGCTGGACGAGCAGATTATGCGGCAGCTTCGCATGAATGGCGTGGTCAACGCGGATCCTGTCATTATAGAAAAGCTGGACAGCGCTTTTACCGACAAGTCGGACATGATTCCCGTGGAGCGCAAGAAGGATGGAGGCTTCAGTGCCCGCTCAGGGATTATGAGCAGAGAAGAACTGCAGCTGATCTCCGATTATGCAGACCGCAAAATCAAGGAGATTGGACGGCAGATGTTGGATGGCTGTATCAGTGTAAACCCATATGAGAAGGGAAATAGTGAGGCTTGTACATATTGCCCCTACACAAAGGTTTGTGGTTTCGACACTGCCATTCCCGGATTTCAGAAAAGGAAGCTTGAGGATTTGGATAAAGAGACGATTCTTGATGAGATGAGGAGATAGATATGGCGATTTCTTTCACTCCTGAGCAGGAGAGAGTGATACAACTTCATAATCGCAATATACTGGTGTCCGCCGCCGCGGGCAGCGGCAAGACGGCGGTGTTGGTGGAGCGCATCGTCAGGATGGTCTGTGACGAGGCGCATCCGGTGGATATCGACCGTTTGTTGATCGTGACATTTACCAACGCGGCGGCTTCCGAGATGCGGGAGCGTATTGCCATGGGGATAGCTCAAAAGTTAAAGGAATGCCCGGAGTCGGAGCATATCCAAAGGCAGTCCACCCTTTTGCATAACGCGCAGATTACCACCATTGACAGCTTTTGCCTTTTTATCATTCGTAATCATTTTCATGAGATTGGGCTTGACCCTGCCTTTCGAGTGGCGGATGAAAATGAGATCAAGCTGTTGGAGCAGGAGGTTTTGGGGGAACTTTTGGAGGAGTCCTACAGGGAAGGGAAAGAGGAATTCCTGCATTGTGTGGAATTTTTCTGTCCCGGTGGACGAGAGAGTGTGTTGGAGGAGGATATTCTGCGTTTGTCCCACCACGGGGCGAGTTGTCCTTTTCCTGAGGAGTGGCTGACTGCCAGAAAGCAGGATTACAGCGCGGAGACGGCGGAGGAGCTTTTGGGAGGATCTGCAGGAGCCTATTTGAAGCGGTATGTGGATGCCATGCTGGATGGATGTATTCAGAAGCTTACCATGGTACAGCGGCTTTGCGAGAGCCCGGATGGGCCTTATATGTATGGGGAGCTTGTGGAGTCAGAGCTGGAAGTGCTTGAGAGCATCCAAAAAAGTGGTTCCCTGATGGAGTACAGTTTGCAGATTCCCGCCATCAGTTTCGGCAGGCTTCCGTCGAAGAAGGATGACAGTGTGTCGCCTGCAAAGAGGGAGCTGGCAAAGAAGCTTCGGACACAGGTGAAGGATCTGATCGGTGGTATCAGCGAGAGCTTTTTTGGCACACCCTTACCCCTTGCCGCCGCACAGTCCAAGGAATGTGAGAAGGCAGTGAGCCAATTGGTGGATTTGACGCTGGAGTTTGACCGCAGGATGCAGCAGTGCAAGCGGGAACAAAAGATGATAGATTTCTCCGATATGGAGCATTACGCGCTGGAAATACTGTTGGAGCGGGATGGCGATGAGATAAAGCCCGGCAGGGTGGCCAGGGAGTACAGGCAATATTTTCAGGAGATATTGATCGACGAGTATCAGGATAGTAATCTGGTGCAGGAATATCTGTTAAAAGCCATATCCGGGGAGGAGGACGGGAGCTTTAACCGTTTTATGGTGGGTGATGTGAAACAGAGCATCTACCGTTTCCGTCTGGCGAGACCAGAGCTTTTTCTGGAAAAATATGACAGCTACAAAGAGGATGGTGAAGCATATTGCCGCATTGATTTAAGCCGTAACTTCCGAAGCAGGAGCCAGGTGGTGGACACGGTGAACAGTGTGTTTGGGAGGATCATGAGCCGTGAGGTTGGCGGTATTACATATGACGAGAGCGCCGCGCTCTACACAGGGGCGGAGTACCCTGTGGCGGAAGGATGTGAGAGCGAATTCCTCCTCGTGGAAAAGCCGGAAAAGGGTGAGGAGCTTGGCGCAAAGCAGGCGGAGGGGCTTGCCATTGCGGGGCGGATCAAGGAATTGAAGAAAAGCTTCCAGGTGTTTGACAAGGAGAGCGGAGGGCTCAGAGCGGTGCGCTACTCGGACATGGTGATTCTGCTTCGGGCGAATTCCGGTTGGGATGAGGAGTTTAAGACCATGTTGGAGCAGGAGGGAATCCCTGCCTATATCACCTCTAAGACGGGATATTTTGCAGCCACGGAGGTACAGGAATTGCTGCAGGTGTTACGCGTGCTGGACAATCCGAGGCAGGATATCCCTCTGTATGGTATGTTGAAATCCGTGTTTGGCGGCTTTACCGAGGAGGAGATTGCCTTGATCCGCGCGGGCGGGAAGGACTGCTCTCTGTATGAGGCATTGTGCTTGTGGGAGCGGGAGGAAAGTGGCTGCACAGGACAGGAGCTTGGGGCTGTGTCCCAGGAGGATGAAGCGGTCAGGGAAGGCGAGGCTCTCAGAGTGAGGGAAAAGGTGGTCTGCTTCCTTCATAAGCTTCGCGCATACCGCGCCTGCACAGTGTATATGCCCATCAGGGAGCTTTTGCAGAAAGTGGTGGAGGACCATGATTATCTGAATTATGTGACTGCGCTTCCCGCGGGCAGCAGGCGCAGGGCAAATGTGGAGATGCTCTTCAACAAAGCGTCTGATTTTGAGAAAACCAGCTATTTTGGGTTGTTCCATTTCGTGAGATATATAGAGCAGTTGGAACGGTATGATGTGGACTATGGAGAGGCGGATTTGTTGGACGAAAATGCTGATGTGGTGCGTATCATGAGTATTCACAAGTCAAAGGGATTGGAGTTTCCCGTGACCTTTGTGGCAGGGCTTTCCAAGCGTTTTAATATGCAGGATTACAGCCGGGCAATGATTATGGATATGGATATGGGGTTGGGTGTCACTTATGTGAACCCTCAGAGACGTATTCGCAATAAGACCCTGCGGCAAAATGTGATCGCAAAGAAGCTGCGGGAGGAGAATCTTGCGGAGGAGCTTCGTGTGCTCTATGTGGCTATGACCAGGGCGAGGGAAAAGCTGATCATGACCGCCACGGTGGACAAGGCAGGAGAGAAGTGGGATTCCGCACAGGAGTATCCGGCGGAAAGGCTGGGGTTTACCGATTTTATGGAGGCAGGAAGTTATCTGGATTTCCTGATGCCGATTTTGGCGGGTACGGATTTCCAGGTAAGGGTGCTTGGACAGGAGGATTTGGCGGAGCGGGAGCTTGTGGAGCAGTTTGACCTCGCGGGGCGCAGGGAGCAATTACAATACGCGGCCAATTATGTGAATCAGGAGACGGAAAAAGTGCTTCGGAGTCGTCTGGCATTTGTCTATCCCTATCAAAGTCTGGAAAAACTCTACACGAAGACTACCGTGTCAGAGCTTAAGGTGGCTGCCATGGCACAGAAGGACGAGGCTGCCTTTCACGCTTTCGAGGAGAGGGAGGTTGTGCCCTATATTCCTGTGTTTCGCAGGGAGAAGGAGAAGGTGAGCGGCACGGTGAGAGGTAATGCGTTTCACCGCACAATGGAGCTGTTGGATTTTAATGGAATTCTGGGCGGGCAGTTTGGGACAGTGCCGCCTGGTTATGACGACTATAGAAGGGGACTGGATGTGGGGAAGCTGCGTGTGGATCTGAAGAGTTTCTTGGAGCAGGAAACCTTGAGCCTGCGGCTTTCAAAGGAGTATTTTGAGGCTCTGAATCTGAGGAAATTGATTCATTTTATGGAGTCGGAGTTTAGTTATCGCATGTGGATGGCGCAGCTTCGCGGGGAGCTTTACAGGGAGCAGCCTTTCGTGTTGGGGATTGACGCGGGGAGGGTCTCGGAAGAATTTCCCGAGAAAGAGACAGTGTTGATTCAGGGGATTATCGATGTGTTCTGGGTGGAGGAGAAGCAGTTGGTGCTGTTGGACTACAAGACGGATGTCATAGGCAGCATGGAGGAGCTGTGGAATCGATACGAGACGCAGCTTACCTATTATCAGGAGGCTTTGGAGAAGCTGATGCGGATGCCTGTGAAAGATAAGGTGCTGTATTCTTTTTATCTGGAGACAGGCACCCGCTAGGGTTTGGATCAAACAGTTCCTTCAGGTAAAATCAGACGCTTGGTCTGGGGCGCTTTTAACAGGGCGATGGCACCAGCCACGGTGAAGATCATCTCCAGCGCCATGTAGAAGCCATTGTACAGGAAGCTGTAGACAAAGGTGTTTTCTGTGGAAAATCCATTCCACAGTTCACCGAAGCTGTGCCAGATGACCACGCCACTCAGGAAATGCATGATAAAGCGAAGTGTTATGGCGAGACAGATGCCGCAGGTCCAGCCGGGCAGCCCCTTCTTGCGAAAGATTCCGGCGATGCCCAGCACGCTGAACGCTCCAATATAGTCAAGGAAGATACATCCGATCAGCATGATCGGCGTCAGACCCCAGCCAAAGATTCCGTCCATAACCCCCTGACTGAATTGGACGAGGGAATACAGGAAGGAGACGACCAGACCGGATTTCGCTCCCCTGCGTATGGAGAAGATGAAGATAGGCAACATGGAGAGCAGGGTGACAGAGCCGCCCCATGGGAGCCGGATGATCCTGATAAAGCTGAGAACGGTGGCGAGGGCGACCATGGCGGCGCCTTCCACTAAGATTTGTGTCTTTTTGTTTTGCATAAAAAATCCTCCTTCGTTTTGTGTGAGGAGGGACAACATCGGGTTCCAAAAACGATGGCAAAGCATAGGAAATATGCGTTAGCCATGACGGTTGTGGAACGATTTGCCTCCCTACGCCGGTATTATCCGGGTCAGGTAGTGAGGGTTAGAAGCGGGCGTTTTGCCGTGCTTCAATCTCAGCGATGTGCTCCCCTGGCGATTTGATTTTGTTCTTCTTTACTATAAGGGTGGGGGGATGGTTTGTCAAGAGGGATGTTTGTCACGTTGAAATTGGGCGGAGAGTATTTCGGCTGTGTCCAACTGTGTCGGCGGGAGAAGACTGGGAGGGTTTCGCGGGCGGGCTGCGGTTGGGTGTTTTCTAATAGTGCGGGGATGGCTGGTGCGCACTATAAGAAAACGCACCAACCTCCGCCAAAGCCCACAAAACGCTCCCGGTCTTCTCCCGCCTCGATACTGATGGAATATAGTTCTCGCGATATTTCAGGTGGAACAGCTAATAACGAGAAAAGCCCCGGGTTTGCATCGCCGGGACTTCTTTTTGGGAGCTTTCCAGATTTCCTGTTCAAGATTCTATTGCGGCAAGAAACTCCTCGATGCTTTCCGCTTTTGCTGCCAACTTAAGCCATGCACGTAGGATTGTTTCATCCTCTTGTGCGGTGATCCGCTCTTTCAGTGAGGATGGGATGTCGCCCAAATCGCCGAGAAGATCTAAAATGGAATCAATTTTTCCCTTATTTATGCCTTCATCAAATCCTTCTCTCCGTATCCGCTCTTCAATCTCAAAGCTTTTCATATAGGCCAGTCCTACCTTTCTGTCACGCTTTACTGCAGTCACCATTTCATGCAGTCTCAGCAAGCCCTCCGTCTTTGCGTTCTCCTTGGACGTATGTTCCATGTAGTATAGAAGTTCCCTTAAGTCCTCTGGTGGATTCCCTTCCGTCCCCTTCGTATAGAGAAAGATCGTTCTCGCCCCGTCCTCATACGGTAATTCCGGCATCTCCACGCAGCCGTTCTTGACGGTATAGACCATCCGATCCGCCCCGAACGGGTCATAAGTCATGATAAAGATCACAAACACATTCCGCAGAGCGCCGTATCTCGCTCCACTTTCCAAACTCCCCGCGTCCAACTTCGCGTGGTAAAATCGCGCCCGCTTCGGAAGGTCTTCCACATCCACTTCCTTGCTGTTCTTATCTGATTCCAAGTCAAAAAGCTCTCCGTCTTCCTCGTCAAGATACACGTCCATACGAATCCCGTGTTTGTCCGTGTCCTCCCCCTGCATGAAATGTTGCGGGATAACGTTCAGTTTCCCAATCTTCCTGCCCAGGATGCATTCCAGAATACAGCGTGCCGCAGGTTCCCCATAAACTTGATGGCTTGTCAGGCTGTTCACCAGAAAGTCATCCACAAGGTTCAATTCTTCCAGTTTTCTCATTCGTTTTCCTCCTGTTTCCGCAAGCGTGCGGAAAACAAGAGCCTGTCCGCCTCTCCTGTAATCTCCGTACGCTATGCTCATCATAAAATTAATTGGTTTGGGATAAAGCATAGATTTCATAAGAAAGATTTTCCGTAAGATGCGGCAGAATGCCTTCAAGAAAATATGCCTTGTGATGATTATACAAAGTTTTAATTAGGGTGTCAACATTTTTAGAATAATTTTAATGGATTTTCGTTGCGAAAACCACACACAAAACGAAGTTTGAATGCCCTTGTAAAAATCAGGAAAACAGAGTATCTTTAGTTTAGTACATTTGTGCAAAAAGGTGCACGGACGGGAGTGATTATGCGGATTTTACTGGCGGAGGACGAGAGGGAGCTGGCGGATGCGCTGGCAATGATTTTAAAGCACAGCCACTATTCGGTGGACGTGGTCTATGACGGGCAGGATGCCTTGGATTATCTGGAAGGGCAGGAGTATGACGGGGCGATTCTGGATATCATGATGCCAAAGGTGGATGGTCTGACCGTGTTGCGGCGGATTCGGGGCGCGGGGAACGCGGTGCCGGTGCTGCTGCTTACCGCCAAGTCCGGCGTGGATGACAGGGTGGAAGGGCTTGACAGCGGAGCAAATGATTATCTGCCCAAGCCCTTTGATACGAGAGAGCTCCTTGCCCGTATTCGGGCTATGACCAGAAAGCAGACCACGGAGGCGGATAATCTGCTCCATTGCGGTAATCTTACGTTGGACAGGAACACCTTCGAGATTGCAACGGAGGGCGGCAGGGTGCGTCTTGGCAACAAAGAATTCCAGATGTTGGAGATGCTTATGGCGAACCCCGGGCAGGTGTTGGGGGTGGAGCGTTTTATGGAGCGTGTATGGGGATATGACAGTGACACGGAGTCCAGCGTGGTGTGGGTGAATATTTCGTATCTTAGGAAGAAGCTTGCTTCCGTGGACGCGGACGTGCAGATCAAGGCGGTCAGGAATCAGGGGTATTCTTTGGAACGCAAAGAATAGGAAGAGGTAAGTATGATACAGAGGTTACGGAAACAATTTATTCTCGTGGCAATGTGCTCTATGTTCGCGGTGCTTGCAGTGATTGTGGGGAGTCTGAACGTGGCAGGCTTTTATGGTGTTGTCAGGCGGGCGGATCAGATATTGGATATGCTGGCGGAAAATAACGGGCGTTTTCCAAAAGATTTTCCTGACAGGAGCCAGTTGGAGCGCGATGATGAGCACAGAAGAGCAGAGGGGAATTCCGGCGGGGATTTTGTGCCTGAACTGCATGGGAAAAGAGATATATTTCAACAACAGGGGATGTTTCATGGTTTATCCTTGGAGACACCCTATGACACCAGATTTTTCTCCGTGAGAATGGATGAAAACGGCGGGATTGTGTCGATTGATACGGGACGAATCGCCGCCGTGGAGACCGAGGGCGCCGCTGGCTATGCTGAGCGTGTATGGGAGTTGGGGAAAAGCAGAGGGTTTCTGGGGGATTATCGCTTTCTCTGCCAAGCGGTGGAGGGGAACAGCGATTACCGGATTATCTTCGTGGATTGTGCCAGAGATTTGAATTCCAGCCGCAGTTTGGCGGTGACCAGCGTGGGAATGTCTTTGCTGGGGCTGCTTGCCGTGTTCGTGTTGGTGCTATTTTTTTCCAAGAGAGTGTTTGTCCCGGTGGAGCAAAGCTATCGCAAACAGAAGCAGTTTGTGACGGATGCAAGCCATGAGTTGAAGACCCCGCTCACAATCATCTCCGCCAACGTGGACATTTTGGAGATGGAGGGGGAGGAGAATCAGTGGACAGCCAGCATCCGCAATCAAGTCAAGCGCTTGAGGAATCTGACGGAGCAGATGGTGACGCTCTCCCGATTGGAGGAGGAAGAGCGGCCGGCATTCACAAGCTGTCAGCTCTCCGGGCTGGCGGAGGAGACAGTGGCGGTGTTTGAGCCCTTGGCGCAGGCAAAAGGGATGAAGCTGACCACAGAGATTGCGGAGGGACTGACCTGTGTGGGGGATGAGGATAAGTTGCGCCAGATGTTGTCCCTGTTGTTGGACAATGCGCTGAAATATGCGTCAGAGCAGGGAGAGATTCTTTTCAGTCTGGCGCCTGCTAAGCGGGGCGGCAAGGCATGTATTACCCTGTGGAATACCGTGGGGGAGGACAGCGGTATCACGCTTGGGGATCAAAGTATGTTGTTTGAGCGCTTTTTTCGGCCGGATGCCTCCCGCAGCTCACAGACCGGGGGAAGCGGTATCGGGTTGTCCATCGTCAAGGTGATTGTGGAGCAGCATCGTGGCAGGATCACCGCACAGAGCGATGATGGCAAATCCATTCGTTTTATCATATTTTTAAATGGTTCTGAATAGTTTTTCACATTTTTTTCAAAATTTAAAGTTCATTTTAGGTTCGTCTATTAGAATGCCCATAGAGACACGGATAAAGGAGTGGATAGAGGGCATGGGCTATCAGGACATTTTCAAGCGATATGAATTAAAATATCTGGTGACAAAGGAGCAGAAGGCGCTGCTCCTTCAGGCGATGGAGCCTTATATGCAGCCAGATGAGCACGGGCAGAGTCTTATATGCAACATCTATTTTGACACGCCGGATTACCTGCTGGTGCAGCGTTCTTTGGAATCTCCCGTGTATAAGGAGAAGCTCAGGCTGCGAAGCTACGGGACGGCGAACCATGATGGCGAGGTGTTCTTGGAATTAAAGAAGAAATACAAGGGTGTGGTTTATAAGCGCCGTGTCGGCCTTCGGGAACAGGAGGCCATGGATTATCTGGTCAAGGGAAGGCCCTTGCACAAAAGAAATCAGATTATCGACGAGATGGATTATTTTCGGGGAATGTATCAGGGGCTTGCCCCTGCGGTATTTCTCTCCTATGAGCGGGAGGCATTTTATGGTCGGGAGGACAGGGAACTGCGGATCACTTTTGATGAAAATATTCTGTGGCGGCAGGAGGCACTGTCACTGTGCGCAGGGGCTTACGGCAGTCCCATATTACAGCCGGGCACTGCGTTGATGGAGGTCAAGATTGCATCCGCCATGCCGATGTGGTTGTGTGAATTATTATCGGAAAATGCTATTTTTAAAACACGTTTTTCCAAATACGGAAATGCCTATTGTCAGATGAGGGCAATGGAGGAAGAAAAGGAGCTGGGAGGAAGAAAATATGCTTAACAATTTATTCAGGGGAGTGTTTGACACAAGTGTAGAGAGTGTGATTTCAGTGGAAAAATTCTTATTATGCATCGTGGTATCGCTGCTGATCGGGTTGTTTCTCGCGGTGGTACATGGATATAAAAGCCGTCACAGCCAAAGCTTCCTGGTGACGTTGGCGTTACTGCCTGCGGTGGTCTGTGTGGTGATCATGATGGTAAACGGCAATGTGGGGGCCGGGGTAGCCGTGGCAGGTGCGTTTAGTTTGGTGCGCTTTCGCTCGGCGCCAGGGTCCGCAAGGGAGATCAGCGCTATTTTTCTCTCCATGGGGGCGGGGCTGATTGCAGGCATGGGATATCTTGCCTATGCAGCGTTGTTTGTGTTGATTTTGGGGACGTTTAGTTTCCTGTATAATTGGTTTTGTAAGTGGCAGGAGAGCAGGAACACTTCTAAGATTCTGCATGTCACCATTCCGGAAAATCTGGATTACGGTCAGGTGTTTGACGAGATTTTAGAACAGTTTACCAAAAGTTATGAACTGATGAGCGTGAAAACCTCCAATATGGGAAGTTTATTCAAACTAACCTATCAGATTGAGATGAAAAGGGATGTGTCAGAGAAGGAATTTATTGACAAGCTGCGCTGTCGGAATGGGAATCTGGAGATTATGCTCTCCAGAAGAGAGACCCCGGTGTGTGAATTATAATAGGTTTGGAATGTGGAGGTTTGGAGAGCATGAAATATTTTAGGATAGGAAAAAAATGGAAAAAGGGATGGAAAAAGACAGCTTTGGCGGTAAGTATGTCTGCTTCCTTGTTGTTAGGAGGCTGTGGAGCGGCTGATAGCATGGTGACGGGACAGGATTCGCTGGCACCGTTGGTCACAACAGCGGGAAGCAGCGTGGTCGGTCAGGTGACGCTTTTGGACGTGTCGGATATGTTCAGCAACAGGGACAGGGAGATCGGCTATGACGAGATGAAGAGCGTGCGCATTGCGCTTACCGGGGACAGTGCCCAGGCGGATTCGGAGAATGTGCGGATAGACGGCAATATAGTGACGATTGTCTCTGATGGATGTTATATTTTGTCTGGGAGCTTGCAGGGACAGATTGTCATCCAAGCAAAGGATACAGATAAGATTCATCTGGTGTTGGATGGGGCGGAAGTTTCCAGCCGGAGCAGTGCGGCATTGTATGTGAGCCAGGCGGATAAGGTGTTCGTGACCACCACGGCGGAGAGTGAGAATTTGTTTGAGACCGTGGGGGAATATGTGGCGATTGACGAGCACAATATTGACGGGGCGGTATTCTCCAGAGAGGATATCACCTTTAACGGGGAGGGAATGCTCAATGTAGTCTCCGTCACGGGAAATGGAATTGTCAGCAAGGATGATTTGGTGATTACTGGAGGAAATTATGAAATCAGCGCGGGCAAGCATGGTCTGGAGGGCAAGGACAGCGTGCGCATTGAGAATGGCGATATTGTGATTAACGCGGCGGTGGACGGCATTCATTCCGGAAATGATGAGGATGAGACTGTGGGCTACACTTATATCGCGGGTGGCAATATCACGCTGACGGTGCAGGATGACGGGATTCACTCGGATACGCAGCTGGTAATCGCGGGTGGCAATATCCATGTAGTCGAGAGTTATGAAGGTCTGGAGGGTACGAGCATTGAGATTGCCGGTGGAGAGATCTCGATTCGGTCCAGTGATGACGGATTGAACGCCGCGGGCGGCAATGACGGAAGCGGGGCGAAGGGGCGCTTTGGAGACGATCCCTTTGTGTCGAATGACAATAATAGGATTATTATTTCTGGCGGAACGGTCACCGTGGATGCCGACGGGGACGGATTGGATTCCAACGGCAACTTCTTTGTCTATGGTGGAGAGATCGTTGTCTATGGTCCTGAAAATGGAGGAAACGGTGCGTTGGATTTTAACGGAGAGGCGGCGATTAGCGGCGGCACCGTGATTGCGCTCGGTGCGAGTCAGATGGCACAGAATTTTGGAGCTGATTCGGGACAATGTGCGATTCTGGTGAATATTCAAGGGATGCAGTCCGCGGGCTCCATGGTGGAGTTAAAAAATGCCGCCGGGGAGACGCTCTTAAGCTGTGTGGCGAAGAAATCCTATAATTCTGCGGTGTTTAGCTGCCCAGAGATTCAAGTGGGTCAGACTTACACGGTGGTGATGGGTGAGGAGACCACGGAGTTGGAGATGACAGAGACAATCTACGGGAGCGGCATGGGCTTTGGCGGCGGACACGGCGGTGGAGGTTTTGACGGCGGACGCGGTAAGGGCGAGAAGCCGGGTTTCGATGGTGAGAGAGGAGAAAAGCCGGATTTTGGCGGCAGGGAAGGATTTGAAGGCAAGGGCGGACGCAGGGAGTTTGGCGGCGAGATGCCGGAAATGCCAAGTGGCGAGATGCCGAATGGGATGCCTCCGGAATTGCCGGAGGGCGAGATGCCAAAGGGCGAACCGCCTCAGATGCCGAACGGGATATAATATGCAGGTGGAATGGAGGGGGATTTTTCTAAAATAATTGAAAAACAATGGATAAAAATTTCGCTTTATGGTACTATATTATTAATAGCATTTAGAAAGGATGATATATATGGCAACGGCAACAGCTACAAATAAAACTGAAAATGCATATACAATAGATGATGCTATGAATGTACTCTTTGGAAAACTTGATGAAGCGATTGACGATATGGAGAACGGAAGAGTACAGACCATAGAAGAAGCATGGGAAGAGATTGATGGCATATAAGGAGTATAGATGAATAAGCGGTATAAAGTTGTAATCGCTCAGAGTGGTAAAAACGATGTAAAAAACAAAAAACGCTATATCATCCAAAATTTTAAGTATCGGGAATATGCTGAAAATTTCTCTTTAAAAATTAAAAAAGCTGCCAAAGAATTAGCCATTTTTCCAACCAGCCACAAAGTAACAGGTTTTCAATATCGTGGGTATGACATTTATATGAAACCACAAAGCAATCATTTACTGTTTTATACGATAGATGAAAACAGGGATGTAGTAACGGTACTCCGTGTCTTGCAGGATGGTATGGATTGGGAATATATAATTGAGCAGTGGATTCAGATAAATACATAATGTATGAAAATAGGCTACCTGCACATTGAATGAGTGTAAGTAGCCTATTAAATTTTGCAAAAATGGGTTTTTTTGATAGGAAAATTTTGTATTTAGAGGCGGCTTCCGAGCTTTGCCAGTCTTGGATCTGCCTTTTGTTTTTACTATGGGAAGATATCCCACCTCTCTTGTCATAACCCATAAAAAATGCTAAAATGGCAAAAGCAGGAATGAGTCTGCGCCTGCCTAGTATGGATGCGTGTGAGGGTATGATGAGCCATAAAAAATCTCTGATGATATTTTGGGTGATACTGATATTGGCGGTTGTTACAAGGGTGTTTTGTTTTGGGACGATTCCCTTTGGGGTCAATCAGGACGAGGCCATGGGGGCGGTGGATGCCTGGGCATTGTCATTGTACGGGACAGACCGCTTTGGGGTGAGTATGCCCGTGCATTTTAGTGCGTGGCAGGTGAGCCAAATGAGCGTGCTGCTGTCTTATCTGATGGTGCCGTTCCTGTGGGTGTTCGGGTTCTCTACATGGGTTATCCGGCTGCCCATGCTGCTTGCCAGTGTGGGTGGTGTGGTGTTGATGTATCTGGTTGGGAAGCGGCTTTGGGACGTTCGGTTTGGGCTGGCAGTCATGGCTCTCGCCGCCGTCAATCCCTGGCATTTTATGCAGAGCAGATGGTCGATCGACTGCAATCTGTTTCCGCATGTTTTTTTACTTGCCTTTTATCTCTTGCTCTTGGGATTGGAGAGGAGGAGATATCTGTATTTATCTATGTTTTTCTTTGGGTTGACCTTTTATTGTTATGGTATCGCGGTGTATTCCGTGACGCCGTTTTTGGCGGTGTTTGCCCTTTGGGGCTTGCGCAGGAAAGTATTTTCCATTCGGGAGATATTGATATCCTGCGTGATATTCAGTTTGACGGCACTGCCTGAGGTTGTGGTGTTAGCCATCAATCTGTTCCATCTGGATACGATTCACCTGGGATCGTTTACGTTGAGCAATTTTCCGCAGACGGTTCGGGGAAATGATATTTTATTTTTAAACTTTTCTTGGAAGCAATTGGCGACGAATCTTTGGTTTACTGTGAAAAGTGCTTTTTTGCAACTTCCGGACTATTGGTTTAATGCGATTCCGGCATTTGGGCCCATGTATCATATCAGCATCCCGTTTATGGCAATCGGAATGGTATTGTGGACAAAGGATCTGTTCAGGGAGAAGAATGACAAGAAATGGGCGGGAATGCTGGCCCTTTGGGGATTCCTGCTTATGGGGATCTGGGTCGGTATCATCACGCGGGAGGTGAATGTAAATCGCATTAATATTATTTTTTATCCGTTGATATTCGTCTGTGGTTATTGCCTCTGTAAGCTGGCGGATGTCAAAAAAAATTGGGCGATTGCAGCAGGAGCGCTCTATGCTTTGTGTGGCGTGTTGTTTTTGGGGGCATATTTTACGGTTTATCCCGGGGAGAGCGCGCAATACTATAATGGAGAGTTCTTGGAGGCGGCCCGGATTGCGGACAGGCAGGAATATGACAGTCTGTATATTACCGGGAATATGGGATGGCAGTTTAACCAGTCCATGGCGGAGATCTTGACCCAGTACGCTTGTCAAATTGATGCAAAATATTATCAGGAGGAAACGCTTGTCACGGGGGGACGACAGCTTCTTCCTTATTCCGAGAGATACCATTACATTAATATGAGTCAGTTTGACTGGGAAAACTGTGACAGGGAGGGGCTATATCTCTTGCAGGAGCAGGAGGTTGGTGCTATTCCGCTAGAGTATGAGGTGCTTGCTCAGGTTGGGCAGTTTTATATTTTGAAAATTGAAGCTGCGCAGCAGCATTTTGCGAATGGTTCTGAATAGCCTGAGAAAATGGTTCTGAATAGCATGGGAAATGGTTCTGAATAGCATGGAAAACCGTGAGGAGATGGATTTTGGCTGAGACAATTGATTTTGAGGGACAAGCAAATCAAAAAAAGCTGGTGCTGGGAATCCTGGCTCATGTGGATGCGGGCAAGACCACGCTGGCGGAGAGTATGCTCTATCTGGGAGGGCAGATCAGGCAGCTTGGCAGGGTGGATCATGGGGACGCCTTTCTGGATAACTTTGCATTGGAGCGTGAGAGAGGAATCACTATTTTCTCCAAACAGGCGCAGGTGCAGTGGAAGAATATGGCGCTGACACTGTTGGACACGCCGGGGCATGTGGATTTCTCCGCCGAGATGGAGAGGACTTTGCAGGTTCTGGATTATGCTGTGCTCGTGGTGAATGGGATGGATGGCGTACAGGGGCATACCAGAACCTTGTGGAGATTGTTGGAGCGGTATGAGATCCCTGTTTTTATCTTTATCAATAAAATGGATCAGCCGGGGACGGATGGAATGCGTCTGATGGAGAGTCTGAGAAGGCAGTTGGATGAAAATTGTGTGGCTTTCTCGGAGATGAATTATGACGCCCGGAAACAGGGGGCATGTGTCGCGCGCAGGCAGGACGGGGAACTCTGGGAGGATATCGCCACTTGCGGGGAAGAACTGATGAATGCCTATCTGGAACGGGGCGCTCTTACGGAAGAGGAGATCGGGGAGGCCGTGGCGGAACGCAGGGTTTTCCCCTGTTATTTTGGTGCGGCGCTTCGGGTGGAAGGCGTGGAGGCACTTTTGGACGGAATTGCGGCATATGGGCCATCGCCTATGTACGGGCAGGAGTTTGGGGCGAGAGTGTATAAGATTTCCAGGGATCACACCGGTGCCAGGCTGACACATTTGAAGGTCACGGGCGGCGCGCTTCGGGTGAAGATGCCCGTGGAAACGAAAGGCTCTGCCGGGGCGGAGGATGGATTTCAGGAGAAGGCGGATCAGCTTCGGGTCTATCATGGGTCGGGTTATGAGACTGTGGCGGAGGTGGCTGCGGGAGATATCTGCGCCGTGACGGGGTTGACACAGACCTTTGCGGGACAGGGATTGGGAGCGGAGCCCATGAGTGAATTGCCGGTGTTGGAGCCGGTGCTGACCTATCGGGTAGAGCTGCCGGAGGGTGAGGACGCGGTGCAAGTGTTGGGGAAGCTGCGGAAATTGGAGGAGGAAGAGCCGCTGCTTCATATTCTGTGGCAGGAGGAGAGTCGGGAGATTCATGCCCAGGTCATGGGTGAGGTACAGATAGAGGTGTTGAAGAAGCTGATCTTAGAGCGGTTTGGTCTGGCGGTGGAGTTTGGCGAGGGGAGTATTGTCTATAAGGAGACCATTGCGGACAGGGCAATCGGAATCGGGCATTTTGAACCGCTGCGGCATTATGCGGAGGTAGAGCTTCTGCTGGTGCCGGGAGAGCGGGGGAGCGGTCTGCAGTTTGCCAGTCTTTGCAGTGAGGATTTGTTGGACAGGAACTGGCAGAGATTAGTCCTGACGCATCTGGAGGAGAAGGTGCATGTGGGAGTGCTTACCGGCTCCCCCATCACGGATATGCGGATTCTGTTGGTGGCGGGCAGGGCTCATACCAAGCACACGGAGGGCGGGGATTTCAGGCAGGCGACCTACAGGGCGGTCAGGCAGGGTCTTCGAGGCAGCAGGAGTGTTCTTTTGGAACCCATGTTTTCCTTTGTGCTGGAGCTTCCAACGGAGTATCTGGGGCGGGGAATGTCGGATATACAGCGGATGTACGGAAGCTTTGACGCGCCTGTGACTGACGGGGAGCGAAGTGTCATCACGGGGAGGGCGCCAGTGGCGTCCATGCGGGATTATCAGCGCGAGGTCAATTCCTACACCCATGGCAACGGGCATCTATCCTGTATTCTGGATGGGTATGAACCCTGTCACAATGCAGACGAGGTGATTGCGGGGATTGCCTATGACCCAGAAGGGGATTTGCAGAACCCCACGGGCTCGGTATTTTGTACTCACGGAGCGGGATTTGTGGTGGACTGGAATCAAGTGCCCGAATATGCCCATGTGGAGATTCCAGCGGATATCAGGCGACTTGTAGAGGAAAATGACGAGGACAAGGACATTTCTGAGGACGAAAGGGGGCATTTGGCGGGTCAGGGTGTATATGGCAGGGACGCCGGAGAAAACAATCAATCGGCGGGAGAGCGCTATATCACTCAGGAAGAGATTGAGGTTATTTTCAAGCAGAGCTATGGCGGACGAGGGACGGATCAGAAACGAAGACGAAGATACCACATCAGCCACAGAGATCAATATGAGAGCGGCAAAGGCAAGAGAAGCAGTGCGGCGGGAGGCTCGGAAGAGGGCAAAAAACGTGGACAGGATTCTCACAGTCAGAAAGAAAATTGTCTTCTGGTGGACGGATATAATATTATCTTTGCGTGGGAGGAGCTTCGGGCGTTGGCACGGGTCAATATCGACAGCGCAAGAGACCGGCTGATGGATATTATGAGTAATTATCAGGGGATATCGGGCGGTATCCTGATTCTGGTGTTTGACGCTTATAAAGTGAAGGGAAATATCGGGAGCGAACAGAAATATCACAATATTTATGTGGTGTATACGAAGGAAGCGGAGACTGCGGATCAATATATTGAAAAGACTGTGCATGAGATGGCGGACAAGTATCAGGTGACAGTGGCGACCTCGGATGGGCTGGAACAGATGATCATTTGGGGGGCAGGAGCGCTGCGCATGTCAGCCCTTGGTTTGTATGAGGCGGTGGAGAATGCTGCCAAAACCATGAGGGAGGAGTATACGGAGCGGGACAGCAGGATTGCGTTCAGACCCTTTTTGTGATAGGATATAATAATTGGAAAGGTATGGTATTGTTATGATATATACATTAATGCAAAATGTGGGGGGAAGCTTGTTCGCCCTTGCCGGAATTCTATTTGCTTTTGCAGCGACGGTCATTGGGACAGCAAAGCTTGGTCAGTATCTGCCAAAGGATGGCGGCAGGGAGTTTGCCCATGATGGGAAGCTTTCCGCGGGAAAGCCCAGAGGTGCGGGAATTATCTTCGTGCTGGTGTTTGCGGCGGCGGCATTTCTCTTTATCCCCTTACAGGCTGAGATGACGATTTATCTGATTCTCGTTATCATCTGTATGTTGACGGGCTTTTTGGATGATGCCTCTAAAACGCCCTGGGGAGAGTACAAGAAGGGATTTCTGGATTTGTGCGTGGCGGCTTTGGTGGCGATGACATTTTTGAAATATAATTCCAGCATGGTGGAGCTTGCGCTGTTTCATGTGAAGTTTGTACTGCATCCGGTAGTGTTTGCGCTGTTGGCCATTGTGTTGGTATGGGGCTCCGTGAACGTGACCAATTGCGCGGACGGAGTGGACGGGCTCTCAGGAACTTTGGGGATCATCACGCTGATGACCATTTATCTGATCGACCGCATCAAGGACAATCCGGAGAGCTTCTCTTACGCGATTCTGCTCTTTACTGTGTGTATCCTGGGGTATCTCTGGTACAATGCCACACCCAGCAAGCTGATGATGGGAGATGCGGGAAGCCGCGCTATGGGGCTTTGTATCAGTATCGCTATCTTGAAAACAGGGTGTCCCGTGCTCTATCTGCCGGCTGCGATTGTCTTGATTCTGGACGGAGGTCTGGGGCTTTTAAAAGTGGCGTTGATACGCTTTTTGAAAATCCATATTTTGAAGGATGTGAGAACCCCGCTGCACGATCATGTGCGGAAGGTTTGGGGATGGTCCAATGAACAGACGGTATACAGGTTTGCGATTATACAGATTATCGTGTCGGTTGTGGTAATCTTCGGGATACAGGCATAAGAGAAAGGATGGGAATTTTATGTATGACGAGCTGACGCCTAGCGATATCAAGAAGATGGAGGAAGAGATAGAGTACCGCAAGCTGGTGGTGCGTCCCAAGGCCTTGGAGGATGTGAAGGAGACCAGGGCACATGGGGATTTGAGTGAGAATTTTGAGTATCACGCCGCTAAGAAAGTAAAGAATCAGAATGAGAGCCGTATCCGCTATCTGGAGAGAATGATCCGCACAGCGAGGGTAATCTCCGAGGAGTCCGCGGCGGATGAGGTGGGCATCAACAATACCGTGACGGTGGTTTTTCTGGATGATGGCAGCGAGGAGACCTATAAAATTGTGACCACCGTGCGGGGAAACTCGTTGGAGGGACTCATCAGCAATGAATCCCCGCTGGGGAAAGCACTGCTTGGCAGGAAGGTGGGGGACGTGGTTCATGTGCAGGTCAGTGACACCGCGGGCTATGACGTGCGCATCGAGAGATTTGAAAATACCGCGGACGACGGGGATAAGATAAGGAGTTTTTAGATGAAGAAATATCTGTTGTTTGATTTGGACGGGACATTGACCGACCCTGGAGTGGGAATCACAGCCTGTGTGCGGTATGCGCTTCAATCCTTTGGAATCGAGGAGACGGATCAGGCGAAGCTTGAGAAGTTTATCGGGCCGCCTCTACAGGACAGCTTCATGGATTTCTACGACTTTGACGCCGAACAGGCACAGGCAGCGGTGGAGAAGTATAGGGAGCGGTTTCAGGATACGGGTATTTTTGAGAATGAGGT
The DNA here is from genome assembly GCA_947175035.1 of uncultured Lachnospiraceae bacterium. Lineage (GTDB taxonomy): Bacteria > Bacillota > Clostridia > Lachnospirales > Lachnospiraceae > Acetatifactor. The sequence goes on from CAMWLG010000025.1 coordinate 27,733, forward strand.
GTACGAGGGAATCCCTAAGATGCTGCACACATTGCAGTCCAAGGGATTTTTCCTTGCGGTGGCTTCCTCCAAGCCGCAGGTGTTTGTGGAGAGGATTCTGGATCACTTTGATCTGCGCAAGTATTTTAAAGTGGTCGTGGGGAGCGAGCTGGACGGCACCAGAAGCAACAAGGACGAGGTGGTGCAGGAGGCATTAAACCGTCTCTTTGCGTACAAGCCCATACAAAAGGGGCAGGTATATATGATCGGGGACAGGAAATTTGACGTGGAGGGCGCGAGGGTTCTTGGAGTCGAGAGTGTGGGCGTGACCTATGGTTATGGGAGCATGGAGGAATTAAAAGCTGCCAAGGCGGATTATATCGTGCGCAGCGTGGAAGAGCTTGAGAAGTTTCTGCTCCGGGGAGTGGAGGAGCCTGGGACGGACGGGGAAGGTGAAGCTAAGGGCTTGAACCTTTCGAGAATCTGGGTGATGCTCTATTCTTTCTTGATCTTTATGGTGGTGAGAAGTATTATTGTGCAGGCATTTGATCTCATCTGCGTGGCGCTGTGGAGCTCGAATCTGCAGCAGGCGTTGGATGTCTTTATGGTGGAGGGGAAGGAGGGCTTTACGTTTACCGGCAATCAGATCGTGTTGAAATCGGCGCTGGGATTTGTCGGGGGTGCGCTCGCGATTCGGAAGAATGCAAAGCTTCTGATTCAAAAGACCGCCGAGGATACGAAGTTGAATTTTTTGAGGAAGGAGGAGGTTTCCTCCTATCTTCTTCTGGCAGGAGCGTCCATAGGGGCGGTGCTTGGACTGAACCTGCTGCTGGAGCTGTCCGGAATCGTGGACAATTCAGCCGCTTACCAGGCCACAGCGGCAGATCAGTATTCAGCGTCCTTCCTGCTGGGACTGATTGGCTATGGCGTGATCTCTCCGATTGCGGAGGAGCTTTTATTCCGGGGTATCATCCACAATTATATGCGCAGATTTATAGATGTGAAAATGGCATTGCTTTTATCTTCCGCTTTGTTCGGGATTTATCACATGAATCCTGTGCAGGGAATCTACGGTTTTCTCATGGGATGCCTGATTGCGTATGCTTACGAATATTTCGGCGAGTTTAAGCTGGCGGTGGCGGTGCACATGGCATCCAACATCCTGGTGTACTGTCTGAGTTACACGCCGATCGTCAACACGGCCTTTGTGAGCTGGCCGGTGTGTATCGTGTTCGGAGCGCTGGCGGTGGGATGTCTGTGGAGTTTGAATAAGCGAAAGAATGTATTTTAATCCTTCGGAAAGTAAACCAGCTTGTAATAAGGGTAATCAGCAGATTCCCACGCAAGAGAGGTGTTGTTTAGCGCCATAAAAAATTCCTGGTTATCCGTGCGGACGATATAAGCATTGCCGGGTTGGAGAGGGGTATAGTAGTTGACGATGAAATGATATTTGCCATAACCATCCTCGTGGCGCGTGCTCTCGACCTCGTATGGGGAATCGGGAAAGTAGAAGCTGTGGTAAACATCCACGTCCACATAGTCGATATAGAGTTGTTCCGCATTCAATCCGCTTTGGGCATAGTCAATGGCGTTGTCGATCGGAATGAAGTAGAGGGAATTGGGGTAGGTATTGATCGCGGCGACGGAATATTGCCCAAAGTAGTACCGGAAAAAGGAAAAACACCAAATTAGGTAACAGACGGACAGGGTGCAAATAAAATATTTACGGTAGGAACGGACAAAGCGGTAAACAGCTGTAATCCCATTCACCAAGAAGTAGAGATAAGCAAGGAAAAAGTAATTGGCGCGGTAGATATGCTGCGCTCCGGACAGCCCGATGGCAAACAACCCGGAAACATAAAAGAGCAGAAAGATCGTGCTGGGATGAAAAGTGCGGGTTTTGAGGCTGGCCGCCATATGATAAAGGGAGGCGGCAATGCCTATGATGATGAATGGGATGGAGATAAAATACATTGTGTAGAATTTGCCAACCGCATCGAGAGGATAGTTGCTGTTGGTCAGCGTGATTCGAATGATATGTGCCACATTGTTCCAAAAGTTGGTGCTGGCCACGTCCTTCATACGGGCAGAAGCGATAGGGGTAATGGTGAAATTGAGAAAATGAAACGACGGAAGCTGAAATAATAATGCGCAGATGAACAGGATTACCGGCAGGGAGGTCAAGCAGACGCAGACGGCCCACAGCACAGTGCGGCGCAGTGTTATTTTATGCGTAAACAGCAGATACAGGGCAGTCAGACACAAGAAGACGGGGATGACGAAGTAGCTTAGGGCATAGGAATACAAAACCACCCCAAAGCTGATGCCGCAGAGGATTAAGTCCCGTAGCTGATTGGACTGAGTGTATCTGATCAGGCAATAGACTGCGATTGTCGAACAGCCCAGCATTAGATTACAATCCAAAGCGAATCTGCCGTGCATGACAAAATACGGACATGCTGTAAGTAATAAAGCGCTCATCATGGTGATCCTCCGGTTTTGAAAAACGCGGGAGATGCATTTGGTACCAAAGAGGACCACAAGCATACTGGAAATCAATCCAGGCAGCCTTACAAGCCACAGGGAGATGTTGCCTTTTCCCAAGGTTTTGATTAGGAACACCACAAGATAAGTGTACAGGGGGCTTTGCCCGCCATGTTGGTTTTGTGGATAAATGGGGAGGGGATTCAGGTAGCGGTCCACCCCATAATGGACGATACACCAAGCGTTATAGCCGAGGCTTGCCTCGTCAAGCTCTATGACGTCGGGAACCGATGCAATGTGGTATGCCCTGAGAACAAGGGCGAGGATAAAGATGAAGGCAATAAAAATATAATAAAATTTTACAAATACCAGATCGGAAATTTTTTTCATAAATATTGACTCCTGACCATAAGAGGATTATTATTTCATGATAGGTTCATTTTAGCATATAGGATTTTTTTTGTCATTAAGGAGTTTAGATGGCGGGGAAAGCAAATAGAAAAATTGATTGGATACGTGCGGGAATCACTGTTATTTTGCTGCTATTTATGCTGGCTGTATACCCAGGATATCTGGCGCGGGACGTATACTTGAGCAGCACAAACAGTGTGCAATACTTGACTACGGACGAACTGGGGGAGGCTGCGGTGGTGGAGCAGTTTTTTCAACCGCTGCATACCTATTTGAACAGCATTCAGCTTGCGATTGAGTTTGATGAACAGGCTGCGGGGGATGCATGTTTATCTTTCCTGTTGTGGGAGGAGGATCAAAAGGTGTTGGCCTCTTGTGAGATTCCGCTGAAGGAGATATCCTCCCAGTGTTACTTTGATGTTGAGATAAATAAAATGCTGCGGCAGGATAAAGTATACCATTGGAGCTTGGTGCTGCCGGAGGGAACCGACCTTGGCTGTAGTCTTATGTACACGGAGATCAGAGAACTGCAGGCACCAGAGAATCAGGGGTTCCTGGTAAATGGCGAGGCGTATGGCGCGGAGGGGGCTCAGACAATTTCGCAGTATCGGTATTATGTGCATGCGGACAAGGCAGTTATTTTGGGCAATTACTGGTGCTGTGCGATTTTGTTGTATTGGGTGGCAATGGAGTGTATCAATCGTCTGCTTAAATCTGCAGGAGCGAGGGAATAGGGATGGTGAAATTTTCAATTATTGTGGTGGCTCTCAATCCGGGGGGGAAGCTAAAAGAGACCATCGACAGCGTGTTGTGTCAGACATTCGGGGACTATGAGATCGTGGTAAAGGACGGGGGAAGCAGGGATGGCTCTCTAAAAACGCTTCCCGAAGATTCGCGCATCAGACTGATTGAAGAGCCTGACGGGGGAATCTACGAGGCTATGAATCAGGCGGTTCAGAGGGCGGAGGGAGAGTATCTTCTGTTCTTGAATTGTGGTGATATGTTTTATGACAGGGAAGTCCTGGCACGGGCGGCCGCATGTATTGACAGGGAGAAGGATGATCGTCTGCTGGTGGTTTATGGGGATACCTACGGGGCGAAAAATGACGTGCTGATCTCGTCGCCCCAGCGGATAGACGGATTTGCCTGCTACCGCAATATCCCCTGCCACCAGTCCTGCTTTTATGAGGCGGAGCTCTGTAAGGAGAAGCCTTATAATCCGGAGTACCGCATTCGGGCGGATTATGACCATTTCCTCTGGTGTTATTACCAAGCGAAAGCCAAGATGGTGCATATGGGCGGGACGGTATCCTCCTATGAGGGTGGGGGATATTCGGAGAGTAAGGAGAACCGCAGGCGCGACAAGGAGGAGCACAGGTGCATTACGGCGGAATATCTGTCCGCGGGGGAGCTTCTCTGGTATCGCGTGGTCATGGCGCTTACGCTGGCGCCGGTGCGGGGATTTTTGGCGGAGAATCAGGTGACGTCGGGGATATACCATTGGCTGAAGGAGTGCCTGTATCAACATAAAATGCGGATTTTGGCAGGGATCGTGCTGTTGGCTTTGGAACTGTACTTTTTTCTCGGGACGGGGATTCTGCTGACACGGCAAATGAATTATCTCACGGGGGAGGGTGCTTGGGAGCAAATGCTGTCCGAGGAACAGCCAGAGATCCGGCAGAAATTTGTGCCTGCGCACGGGCACTTGCAGAGTGTCAGTTTTCTGATGAGACGGCTGGAGGACGGGAACGAGGGGTTGGTAACCCTGCGAATCTGTAGTTCTGGCGGCAGTGTCCTCTACGAGAAAACGATGGATGTGGCGGAGACGGCGGACGGCTCCTTTACGGATGTGGAGGTAAATCTGGATTTGTCCGTCTTGAGGTCTTATGATCTGGTTTTGAGTGTACAGTCTTTTGAGACGGGGGGGTATCCTGCAATAGGCGTGTGCGGTAAATCCTATAAACTGCCTGAGAACCGGACATTGATCCATGGGGAGAAACTGCCAGACGCCCAGCTGGTAGCCAGATATTGTTATACGGATGCATTGCCTTTGGCAGAAGCGGCAAAATGCATCGGGATCTGTCTGCTCACAGCGTTCGGTATCATGTTCGGACTGCCTCGGAGCCGGTCTGTGCGCCGGGCGGCGGGTATTGCGTTTCTGACTGTAGGGACGTTTGTGCTGGGGCGACAGCTGGAGCTGTTGACCTATAACGAGCAGATGTATCTGCCTATAGCGCTTTGGTGGAACGTGGGGCTTATGTATGTGCTGGAACTGTTGGTTCTGCTCTGTACGCATTCCCTGCGAATCGCAGTTCCGCTTACGAATCTTGCGCTGACACTGCTGTATACCATCAATTATTATGTACTTACCTATCGCGGCATTCCGTTCCGTGTGAACGATATTAGGGCGGCGGGAACCGCCGCGAAGGTGCTGAGCGGTTATGATTTTACGCCGAGCGGCGGGCTGGCCGTCGCATGGGGAATCTGTCTGTTGATCATGGTGTTCGGCGTACAGAGCGGCGCGGGCGGACTGAAAGAAAAATCGAGAGAAAAGGACTTTCGACCGAAAGCACGCATCTCTTTCTCTTATGCAGCCACGGCGGTTCTGGCTGTGGGAATCGCACTGGGGGGAGGCCGTTTGCTTCTTTATACGGATTTTTTGAACCAGGTGGGATTTGCGGACGAGGAACTAAGAGGAATTGCCCAGAATCAATTTAACTATTTTAACGGTTATCTGGTGGGCGTCTGCATCGACGTAAAAAATTCTCACATAAGCGCTCCCGAGGGGTATTCTGCTGGGCAGGCACAGGAGATGCTGGCTCAGTTCGGGGAAGCGCAGCCGGTAGAAGAGGGAGAACTTCCCCATGTGATTTTGATTATGAATGAGAGTTTTGCGGATCTGCGAGTATTGGGCGATCTGGAGCTGAGTCAGGAGAATTTGCCGTTCTTTTATTCGCTGCGGGAAAATACCCTGCGGGGTTATGTCAATACCCCAGTGTATGGCGGAAATACTGCTAATTCAGAGTTTGAGGTGTTCTCGGGCTGCAGTATGGCCTTTTTGCCAGCGAACTGCTTTCCCTATCAGCAGATTATCCGCAGGCCGGTGAATTCCCTGGTCGGTCAGATGAAGCAGTATGGCTATACGGCTTATTCCATGCATCCGGAAGATGCAAACAATTGGAACAGAAGAGATGTCTATATGTATTACGGGTTTGACGAAAGTCTTTGGAAAGAGGACTTTGCGGGAGCCGAGCGTATCCATCATGGGGTGTCGGATGCAGAGACATATCATAAGATTATGGAATTGTATGAAAACAGGGAACCGGGCGAGAAACTGTTTCTGTTTGATTTGACCATACAGAATCACGGCGGGTATACGGAGGACGAGGCGCCGTATGCAGTGACAGCGGAGGGACTGGAGGAGGAAAGTCTGGACGAATATCTGTCCCTGATCAAGATTTCCGACGGAGCGTTTCAGGAGCTGGTGGAATATTTTGCGGGACAGGAAGAAAAGGTGGTCATCTGTATGTTCGGCGATCATCATCCGGTCATTTCTTATCTGGTGACGGATCATCTGTACGGTGGGGAGATCTCTTGGGAGCAGGAGCGAAACAAATATAAGACACCGTTTATCATCTGGGCCAATTATGACATTGAAGAGGCGGATGAGTATGATATCAGTACAAATTATCTGGGTGGACTGCTTTTAAAGACGGCAGGCATTCCACTCTCACCATATCAGGAGTTTGTGGAGCAGATGCGGGAAGAATATCCCGTGATCACTGTGAGCGGATATGTGGACGGTGAGGGCGTCTACAGGAATTGGAACAGCGCGGGGGACGAATTCCCTGAGTACCGGATGTTGCAGTATTATTACCTGTTTGATGAAACTGCCATAAAATGGAGGAATTGACAAATGAGCGACGAGAAGCTGTTTTGGATGCAGAGGGCTGTCCGCCGTGTTTATGAGGCATTTTTTGAGGGAGTCCGCCGTTGGCTGAAGGACTGTCTGCAGCATCATAAGATACGTATTTTTGTGGGTGCGGTTCTGTTTGTGATGGAGTTGTACGCATTCCTGGGGACGGGCGTTCTGCTGGAGGAACAGGTGAATTTCCATTCTGGAGAGGGAGCTTGGAAGGAATGGGCGTCGGCTGAAAACCCGGAGTTCTGCCAGAAGTTCGTACCCCAGCACCGTCGTCTGCAGTTGGTCAGTTTTCTGATGAACAAGAGTGAGGAGATGGCGGAGGGCACGGTGGAAGTGCGGATCGACGACGGGCAGGGGGAGGTGGTCTATGCGAACACCCTTGCTTTTTCCGAGCTATCGGACGGCTCTTTCACGGACGTGGATGTGGATTTGGAAGTGTCCACCCATAAACCCTATTATCTGACCCTGACCATTGAATCTTTCAGTGCGGAGGGGTATCCGGCGGTAGGTGTCTGTGACGAGTCTTATAAGCTGCCCGAGAACCAGACATTGACCCATGGGGAGGTGCTGCCGAACGTCCAGCTGGTGACCCGGTATGGTTATCAGGATGTTCTGGACTCCAAGGTTGTAAAGGTGCTGTTTCTGTGTTTCCTGACCGCGTTTGGGGTGATGTTCGGGCTGCCGCAGAACCAGTATGTGCGCAGGGGCGTAGGGATTCTCGCACTTGTTGCGGCTCCCTATGTGCTGGGGGGCAGGCTGGAGCTTCTGAACTACAGGGAGGAGGTATATCTACCCATTGCGCTCTGGTGGAATGTGGGGTTGATGTACGCGATGGAAATCGTGGTTTTGCTGCTGACCCATTCGCCCAGGATCACGGTTCCCTTTACCAATATTGCACTGACGCTTTTGTATTCCGCCAATTATTATGTACTTCAGTTTCAGGGAACGCCGCTTCGGGTGAATGATTTCATGGCCATCGGGACGGCGGCCAGAGTGGTTGGGGAGTACAATTTCATGCCCAACGGGCATCTGGCCATGGCGTGGGGGCTGCTGCTTTTGTTCGTGGTCTATGCGGTTCAGACTGGACCGGTGAGGGCAAAAGCAAACGTCGTCAAATCGGCGGAATCAGAAATAAAATCTAAAACAAAAAAGATTGTAATCTCCTATGCGGTGACGGCTGTCTTTGCCATCTCGATAACCGTGTATGGGGGATATCAGCTGCTCTATACCGATCTGCTGACCCGCGCAGGTTTTGAGGACGAAAATTTCCGGGGAATCTTGCGGGATGTGCTTTATAATTTTAACGGGTATTTAGTGACCACCTGCCTTGATATAAAAAATTCCCATATTACGCCGCCGGACGGCTATTCCGTCGAGGGAGTGGAAAACCTGCTGTCCGCCTCTGAAGAAGGGCAGGAGCTGTCCGATGCGGAGAAGGAAGCGCTTCCCCATGTGATACTGGTCATGAATGAGAGTTATTCCGATTTGCGGATTTTGGGGAATCTGGAGTTGAATCAGGAAAACATGGAATTTTTTTACTCGCTGAAAGAGAATACGGTGCGCGGTTTTGTGAATGCCTCGGTCTTTGCCAGCGGAACAGCCAATTCGGAATTTGAGGTTCTCACTGGCTGCAGCATGGCGTTTCTTCCGGTGAAGTATTATCCCTATCAGCAGTGCATCCGGAAGCCCCTGAACTCGTTGGTCAGCCAGATGAAAAATTACGGCTATACGGCTTATTCCATGCATCCGGCGTCCTCCTCCAGCTGGAACCGGGTTCGAGTGTACCGTTATTATGGATTTGATGAGAGTTTCTGGAAGGAAGATTTTGAGGGAGCGGAGAGGATTCACATTGGCGTGTCTGACGAGGAGACCTACAAGAAGGTCATCGAGCTGTATGAGGGGCGGGAGGCTGGAGAGAAACTATTTGTTTTCGATATAACCATACAGAATCACGGGGGTTATCGCGAGGACGAGTCTCCCTATGCAGTGACGGCCGTCAATATGGACAATGAGGAGGTGGACGAGTATCTGTCGCTCATCAAGATTTCCGACGAGGCGTTGGCGAAGCTGATCGGTTATTTTGAGGAGCAGGAGGAAAAGGTGGTCATCTGCATGTTCGGGGATCATCAGCCCTATGTCTCGGATTCGATCCTGGGCGAAAGCGCCAAGGGGAATGTGGAGCAGAAGATGAACAAATATCGGATGCCCTTTGTCATCTGGGCCAATTATGATATTGAGGAGGCGGATGGGTACGACATCAGTATGAATTATTTGGGCGGTCTGCTGCTTCGGACGGCGGGGGTTCCCCTGACACCCTATTTCGCTTATTTGGAGCAGCTGCGGGCGGATTATCCTGTGATCACCTTCAACGGCTATCGGGATTATGAGGGGAATTACAGCAACTGGTCTGGAGGGGAATTCCCGGAATACCGGATGCTGCAATACAATTATCTGTTTGACGATAATTCTGTGGAATGGGGGTACTAATACGAGGGATTGTCTGAAAATGCGGGATAAAAATGTGAATTATCGAATTATCTGACAATTTATAGAAAAAAGTAGTTTACAAACGAAAGAAAAAGTTGTATAGTAGTTGCATGGTCGCAAAGAGGCGAGTATAAGTCTCTTTGCGTTCTTTTTTTACGAGCAATGGGAAAGGAGAACCAATATGTTTGACGTGAAAAAGGATGTGGCGCAAGCACCCCTCTACCGGGAGGAATTTGAGCATGACAACTGTGGTATCGGGGCCTGTGTCAATATAGGCGGGAAAAAGACGAGGGGCACTGTGGAGAACGCCCTGAAAATAGTGGAGAATCTGGAGCATAGAGCAGGTAAGGACGCAGAGGGCAAGACCGGTGACGGCGTGGGTATCCTCACCCAGATTCCCCATAAATTTTTTGCCAGGGTGACGAAGGCTCTGGGCATCGAGCTTGGCGGGGAGAGAGAGTACGGCGTGGGTATGTTTTTCTTTCCCCAGGAGGAGCTTCGCCGCAATCAGGCCAAGAAGATGTTTGAGATCATTGTGGAGAAGGAAGGGATGGAGTTCCTTGGCTGGCGCGAGGTGCCTACCTTCCCCAATGTGTTGGGACACAAGGCGGTGGAGTGTATGCCTTATATCATGCAGGGCTTTGTGAAGAAGCCGGAGGATGTGGAGAAGGGGTTGGCATTTGACCGCAGGCTGTATACGGCAAGACGCGTGTTTGAACAGTCCACGGACGATACCTATGTGGTTTCTTTTTCCAGCAGGACGATTGTATATAAAGGAATGTTCCTGGTGGGGCAGCTGCGCACTTTCTTTGCGGATTTGCAGAGTGCGGACTTCGAGTCTGCCATCGCCATGGTGCATTCCCGTTTTTCCACGAACACGAATCCCAGTTGGGAGCGGGCGCATCCCAATCGTTTGATGGTACATAATGGGGAGATCAACACCATCCGCGGCAATGCAGATAAGATGCTTGCCAGAGAGGAGAATATGGAGTCTGAATATCTGAAGGGCCAGCTTCACAAGGTGCTGCCGGCAATCTCCAAGACGGGCTCTGATTCCGCCATGTTGGATAATACATTGGAATTCCTGGTGATGAGCGGTATGGATCTGCCGCTGGCGGTGATGATCGCCATTCCGGAGCCCTGGGCGAACAACAAGGCAATGTCCCAGACGAAGAGGGATTTCTACCAATATTATGCGACCATGATGGAGCCTTGGGACGGCCCCGCGTCAATCCTGTTCTCAGACGGAGATATCATGGGGGCGGTGCTTGACAGGAACGGTCTGCGCCCTTCCAGGTATATGATCACGGAGGACGATACTTTGATTCTCTCCTCCGAGGTTGGGGTGCTGGATATTGACCCTGCCAAGGTGAAATTAAAGGAGAGGCTGCGCCCCGGCAAGATGCTGTTAGTGGATACAGTGCAGGGGAAAGTCATCGACGACGAGGAGTTGAAGGAGCGGTATGCCTCCAGACAGCCCTACGGCGAGTGGCTGGACAGCAAGCTGGTGGAGCTCAAGAGTCTGCACATTCCCAACCAGCGCGTGCCGGAGTATACGGAAGAGGAGCGTCAGCGGATGCAGAAGGCGTTCGGTTACACCTATGACGAACTCAAGACCAGCATTCTTCCCATGGCGAAGAATGGCGGGGAGGCGATCGCTGCAATGGGTGTGGACACGCCGATTCCTGTGTTGTCCAAAACATATCACCCGTTATTCCATTATTTTAAACAATTGTTTGCACAGGTGACAAATCCGCCTATCGACGCGATCCGTGAGGAAATTGTGACATCTACCACGGTCTATATCGGGCCGGAGGGGAATCTGTTGGAGGAAAAGCCGGAGAACTGTAATGTGCTGAAGGTGAATAATCCCATTCTCACCAACACGGATTTGTTGAAGATTAAAACCATGCAGGTGGAGGGCTTCAAGGTGGAAGTGGTGCCCATCACCTATTATAAGAATACCAGTCTGGAACGGGCGATTGACCGTCTGTTTGTAGAGGTGGACAGGGCTTATCGGGACGGTGTGAATATTCTTATCCTCTCGGACAGGGGAGTGGACGAGAATCATGTGGCGATTCCTTCCCTGTTGGCGGTGTCCGCGTTGAACCAATACTTGGTGCGCACCAAGAAGCGTACCAGGGTGGCGCTGATCCTGGAGACCGGCGAGCCCAGGGAGGTGCATCATTTCGCGACGCTTCTGGGCTATGGGGCTTGTGCAATCAATCCCTATCTGGCGCAGGAGTCCATCCGGGAGCTGATTGAGAACCATATGTTGGACAAGGATTACTATGCGGCGGTCAATGATTATAACAACGCAGTGCTTCATGGCATCGTGAAGATCGCTTCCAAGATGGGAATCAGCACGATCCAGTCCTATCAGGGTTCACAGATCTTCGAGGCAATCGGTATTGACGCAGAGGTGATCAATAAATATTTCAGCAACACGGTCTGCCGCGTGGGCGGGATGAGCCTGAAGGATATCGAGAATCAGGTGGACGGTCTGCATTCTCAGGCATTTGACCCTCTGGGTCTGCAAAATGACCTGACTCTGGACAGTCCCGGACATCATAAGATGAGAAGCGGTGCGGACGAGCATCTGTATAATCCCGCCACGATCCATATGCTGCAGGAGTCTACCAGGCGGGGCGATTATAACATGTTTAAACAGTACACCGCCATGGTGAATGACGAGACATCTATCCGGAATCTGCGGGGACTGATGGATTTCAATTTCCCCAAAAAGGGAATCGACATCAATCAGGTGGAGCCTGTGGAGTCCATTGTGACAAGGTTTAAGACGGGGGCTATGTCCTATGGCTCCATATCAAAGGAGGCGCATGAGACCATGGCGATCGCCATGAACCGTCTGCATGGCAAGTCCAATTCCGGCGAGGGCGGCGAGGATCTGGACAGACTGACCGTTGGAGCTGACGGATTAAACCGCTGCTCCGCCATCAAGCAGGTGGCAAGCGGGCGGTTCGGTGTGACCAGCAGATACCTTGTCAGCGCCCAGGAGATTCAGATCAAGATGGCACAGGGCGCAAAACCCGGCGAGGGCGGACATCTCCCCGGAGGGAAGGTGTACCCTTGGATTGCCAAGACCAGACATTCCACCCCCGGCGTGTCCCTGATCTCGCCGCCGCCTCATCATGATATTTATTCCATTGAGGATTTGGCGCAGTTGATCTATGATTTAAAGAATGCAAATAAGGATGCCCGTATTTCCGTGAAGCTGGTGAGCGAGGCGGGCGTGGGTACTGTCGCCGCTGGCGTGGCGAAGGCGGGAGCACAGGTAGTCCTGGTGTCCGGCTATGACGGAGGCACGGGTGCTGCGCCCAGAAGCTCCATCCACAATGCGGGGCTTCCCTGGGAGCTGGGACTGGCGGAGACCCATCAGACCTTGATCATGAACGGCCTGCGGAATAAGGTGCGTATTGAGACGGACGGTAAGCTGATGAGCGGGCGTGATGTGGCGATTGCTGCTATCCTGGGAGCGGAGGAATTTGGCTTTGCGACGGCTCCGCTGGTGACCATGGGCTGTGTGATGATGCGAGTGTGCAATCTGGACACCTGTCCCGTGGGCGTGGCAACCCAGAATCCTGAGCTTCGCAAGAACTTTAAGGGAAAGCCCGAATACGTGGAGAATTTTATGAAATTTATCGCACAGGAGCTGCGAGAGTATATGGCTCGCCTGGGTGTGCGCACTGTGGATGAGCTGGTGGGGCGCACCGACCTTCTTCGAGTAAAGGACAACCTGACAGATCATCAGAAAAAGGTGGATTTGTCCGTTATCTTGTCCAATCCATACGAGGGAGGCAAGGAGAAGGTGACTTTTGATCCCAAGCAGGTGTATGACTTCGAGTTGGAGAAGACCATGGATGAAAAGGTGCTGTTAAAGCAGCTTGGCAAGGCGATCAGCTCGGGACAGAAGCGTGGCATTGAGGTGGACGTGGCAAACACGGACAGGGCCTTTGGCACGATTCTGGGAAGTGAGATTACCCGCAAACTGGGGGACGACGTGGAGGAAGATACTTATCACGTGCTCTGCAGAGGAGCGGGCGGACAGTCCTTCGGTGCCTTTATTCCCAAGGGGTTGACGCTGGAATTGGTGGGAGAGTCCAATGATTACTTCGGCAAGGGACTTTCCGGTGGAAAGCTGGTGGTTTATCCTCCCCAGGGCAGCAAGTTCAAGGCGGAGGAGAATATCATCATCGGAAACGTGGCGCTGTACGGGGCGACCAGCGGCAAGGCGTTCATCAACGGCGTGGCAGGGGAGCGGTTCTGTGTGAGAAATTCCGGTGCAAACGCGGTGGTAGAAGGCGTGGGCGACCACGGCTGCGAGTATATGACCGGCGGGCGCGTGGTGGTTCTCGGAAGCACGGGCAAGAACTTTGCGGCGGGTATGAGCGGTGGCATCGCCTATGTGTTGGATGAGGGCAATGACCTGTACAAGAAATTGAATAAAGAAATGGTGTCCTCCAATGAAATTACCTCCAAATATGATGTGTTGGAATTAAAGTCCATGATTCAGGAGCATGTGGCGTTGACCAATTCCGCGAAGGGCAAGGAGGTGCTGGACAATTTCAGTGAGTACCTGCCCAAGTTTAAGAAGATCATTCCTCATGACTATGAGAGAGTGTTGAAGACCATCGTACAGATGGAGGAGAAGGGACTGAGTGCGGAACAGGCGCAGATAGAGGCGTTTTATGCAAACGTGAGTGGAAGTAGGCGATGAAATGTATCGCTTGCGATGAAGTATTTGTGTTGCGATGCACGATCAGAACAATTAAGGAGGAGAAGAAAATGGGAAAACCTACCGGTTTTATGGAATATAAGAGGGAAGTCAGTGAGGCTGAGGCCCCGAAGTCGAGAGTGAAGCATTTTAACGAGTTTCACAGGCATATGCCCAAGGAAAAACAGCAGCTTCAGGGGGCCCGTTGTATGGAGTGTGGCGTGCCGTTCTGCCAGTCGGGGATGATGATCTGTGGGATGGCAAGCGGGTGTCCCCTGCACAATCTGATTCCGGAGTGGAACGATCTGGTCTATACGGGGAACTGGGAGCAGGCGTACAGCCGGTTGAAAAAGACCAATAATTTCCCGGAGTTTACATCAAGAGTTTGTCCGGCACTGTGCGAGGCGGCCTGTACATGTGGATTAAACGGAGATCCTGTCTCCACCAAGGAGAATGAATATGCCATTATCGAGAATGCCTATGCGGAGGGGTATGCAAAAGCCAATCCTCCCAAGGTGCGTACCGGCAAGAAAGTGGCAGTGGTGGGAAGCGGTCCCTCGGGACTTGCCGTGGCTGACCAGCTGAACAGGCGGGGGCATCAGGTGACCGTGTTCGAGCGCTCCGACAGAGTGGGAGGGCTGTTGATGTATGGCATTCCTAACATGAAGCTGGAAAAGCAGATTGTGGAGCGCAAGGTGAAGATTATGGAGGAGGAAGGGGTCAGCTTTGTCACGGAAACGAATGTGGGGAAGGATATCAAGGCGGATAAGCTGCTCCATGACTTTGACAGGGTGGTGCTTGCCTGCGGAGCGTCCAATCCAAGGGATATCAAAGCTCCTGGACGAGATGCAAAGGGGATTTATTTTGCAGTGGATTTCCTGAAGGCGAATACCAAGAGCCTGTTGGATTCCGGATTTGCGGATAAAACTTATGTGGACACCAAGGATAAGCATGTGGTGATCATCGGGGGAGGCGACACGGGGAATGACTGTGTGGGCACATCCATTCGCCATGGCGCAAAGAGTGTGACCCAAATCGAGATGATGCCCAAGGCGCCTGACAGCCGTGCGGAGAATAATCCCTGGCCGGAGTGGCCCAAAATCTGCAAGACCGATTACGGTCAGGAGGAGGCGATTGCCCTGTATGGCCATGACCCTCGCATCTACGAGGCTACGGTGAAAGAATTCATCAAGGATAAGAGCGGGAATTTGAAGGCGGTAAAGATCGTGAAACTGAATTGGGTGAAGGACGAGGCCTCGGGACGCATGAAGATGGAGGAGATCGCAGGCAGCGAGCAGGAGCTTGAGGCGGATATCGTGTTGATTGCGGCGGGATTTCTGGGAACCCAGAGTTATATTGCGGAGGCTTTTGGAGTGGAGCTGAACGAGCGGACGAATGTGAAGACAGATGCCGGAAAGTATCAGACCAGTGTGGACAATGTGTTTGTGACAGGGGATATGCACAGGGGACAATCGCTGGTGGTGTGGGCGATCCGCGAGGGCAGAGAGGCGGCAAGAGCCGTGGACGAGAGCCTGATGGGGTATTCCAATCTGGCGGTGCAGTGAGAGAGACCGCCTGCCGGACTTGAGAGGTCTGGCAGGCGGTTTTATGAATGTGAGGGCTGAACTGTTACATTTTGTACCTCCATCTTCCGGAAAAGTGTTGACATGTAAAAAGAAACGGAATATAATACACATATCTTAAAATTCAAGTATATTTTCTATGGCAGTTCCGCCAAGGCAATAAAGCCTTTTTCCACTTGGATTGACAAAATAATAAAGGTGATGGAGGGGCGGATTTGCAGACGACCCTCCGCAAGGGAGGTAATTTATGGGAAAATACGATGACGCTATGTACAGCTTTCTCTCGGACAACGGGAGATTCGCAGACTTGTTCAACGGGGCGGTGTTTGGCGGTGAGAAAGTGCTGCAGGCAGACGCGCTTGAAGAAGGGGCTGAGAGATACGTGCAGACAGGGGCGGCCCTGGGGCAAAGAGTCGGCGAGGCCGGGAAACAAAAGGGGCAGTCAGGGGAACCGGGAGGCAAAGACCCCAAAGCACAGAATCGATACCGGGATATCAAAAAACATCTCAAGGAAGGCACCGGGTTCTCCGTGGTGGCGATAGAAGACCAAAGTGATATCGACTACACGATGCCATGGCGGATTATGCAGTATGACGGTTTGGAGTATGAGCGGCAGATTCGGGAGATCGAGAATGGTAAGAGGTGCGTGCTCAGTCAGGACAAGGAAAATATCAGTTACTGGGAGACGCGGTTCGGGCAAGGGGACAAGCTGCACCCTGTGTACACGATCTGTCTCTACCATGGCACGAAGCCATGGGATGGTCCCAAGAGCCTCGAGGACATGATGGATTTTGGGGCGGGCGGAAAACTGCGGGAGGCGTTGTTTCACGACTACCGGATGAGTTTGGTGTGCGTGGAAGACTTAAAGGAGTTGGCTGTATTCCGAACGGATTTGCGAATTCTGCTTGAAGCTCTCAGCGCCCGCGGGGATAAGGAGGCAATGAAGGCACTCTATAAAAGTGAGGACTTCAGGAACATATCCGCGGAGACGGCGCGAACGATAGCGATCATGACGGATAACACACAGATACTGAAGAAACTGGACGAACAGGAAGAGGAGGAAATCAATATGTGCAAGGCATGGGACGAGATTCAGCAGGAATGGGAAGAGGCGACGGTAAATGCCGAGAAAAAAGGCATGGAAAAAGGGATAGAAAAAGGCAGAGAAGAAGAAAGAAAAGAAGGAATCAGGATTTTCATCTTGGACAATATAGAGGAAGGTAAGTCAGGGGAAACAATCGTTGAAAAACTCTGCAGAAGATATTCATTAGACGCAGAATCCGCCCAATCATACTACAATATGTATGGTGCGAGCGTGTAGTATGACTGAAGAAACCAGATGAACGGAAAGAGGAGGAGATTAATATGTGCAAGGCAATGGACGAGATTCAGCAGGAGTGGGTAGATGCGATAGTAAAGGCCTGGCAAGAAGGT
>CAMWLG010000026.1 GCA_947175035.1 uncultured Lachnospiraceae bacterium
GTCGTCCCCACTCAGTTCTGAGAAAATATGGAATCTGCAGAGTTTGCTTCCGTGAACTGGCATACAAGGGCGAGATCCCTGGCGTGAAGAAGGCCAGCTGGTAACATGGCAACATAGTGGCCAACATGTTGATAGAGAAATAAAGGAGGAAGTCACAAAATGACAATGAGCGATCCTATTGCAGATATGCTTACAAGAATCCGTAATGCAAATACTGCAAAACATGACACAGTTGATGTTCCATCCTCTAAAATGAAGCTTGCGATTGCAAAGATTCTTCTGGAGGAAGGTTATATTAAGAAGTATGACATAATTGATGACGGAAACTTTAAGACCATTCGCATCACCCTGAAATACGGCGCTGATAAGAATGAGAAGATTATCTCCGGCATCAAGAGAATCTCCAAGCCTGGTCTGCGCGTGTACGCGGGCAAGGAAGATCTGCCCAGAGTGCTCGGCGGTCTCGGCATCGCAATTATTTCTACCAATCAGGGCGTTGTAACAGACAAGAAGGCGAGAGAGCTGCAGGTTGGCGGAGAAGTTTTAGCATTTGTCTGGTAATATGATATGAAGTATTTCTAAGGCACCAAAGGACGTTGCCCAAGAAATACTAAATCATATCGAGACGAAAAGTTTTTCTAAGACGTCATAGGACGCCGTCTAAGAAAAACTATATTTCGTCAGAAAGAATCTCTTCGCGATTCTTTCGCTGGAACGGATGGAAATAGATTCAAACAAACAATTACAGGAGGTACGGGCATGTCACGTATAGGAAGAATGCCAATCGCGATCCCCGCAGGTGTAACTGTGGCGGTTGCAGAAAATAACAAAGTGACCGTAAAGGGTCCCAAGGGTACTCTGGAGAGAGTACTGCCCGCTGAGATGGAAATCAAGGTCGAGGGCGCAGAGGTAGTGGTAAACAGACCCAATGATTTGAAGAAGATGAAATCTCTTCATGGTTTGACCAGAACACTGATCAACAATATGGTTGTAGGTGTCACCACAGGTTATGAGAAAAAGCTGGAGGTAAACGGTGTTGGTTACAGAGCGGCGAAGTCCGGCAAGAAGCTGACCCTGAGCCTGGGTTATTCTCATCCGGTTGAAATGACAGACCCTGAAGGGCTTGAGGCTGTTGTAGAAGGCAATATCATTACCGTAAAGGGTATTGATAAGGAAAAGGTTGGTCAGTATGCCGCTGAGATCAGAGACAAGAGAAGACCTGAGCCGTACAAGGGCAAGGGTATCAAGTATGCTGATGAGACAATCAGACGTAAAGTCGGTAAGACCGGTAAGAAATAATAGATAAGGAGAGTATGAAGATGGTTAGTAAGGAATCAAGACAAAAAGTTCGTGTTAAAAAGCACATGAGAATTCGTAACCGCTTCAGTGGCACTGCCGAGAGACCTCGTCTGGCAGTATTCAGAAGCAATAATCATATGTATGCTCAAATTATCGACGATACCGTTGGAAACACACTGGTATCCGCATCCACTGTCGAGAAGGCGGTCAAGGCGGAGCTGGAGAAGACCAATAACGTCGAGGCGGCAGCATACTTGGGAACTGTAATCGGCAAGAGAGCAGTTGAGAAGGGTATCAAGGAAGTTGTTTTTGACAGAGGCGGCTTTATATACCAGGGTAAAGTGGCAGCATTGGCCGAGGCAGCAAGAGAAGCTGGCCTGGAATTCTAGGAAAGGAAGAGGAATACACCATGAAACACACAATCATAGATGCAAGCCAGTTGGAATTGACTGATAAGGTTGTTACCATCAAGCGTGTAACCAAGACTGTAAAGGGTGGTCGTAACATGCGTTTCACCGCTCTTGTGGTTGTAGGTGACGGCAATGGTTATGTAGGCGCCGGACTCGGCAAAGCTGTTGAAATTCCCGAGGCAATCCGCAAGGGTAAGGAAGATGCGATGAAGCATATCGTGAAGATTGCTTTGGACGAGAATAATTCCATCACACATGACTTTATTGGCAAGTACGGTTCTTCCAATGTTCTGCTCAAGAAGGCACCCGAAGGTACCGGTATTATCGCAGGAGGTCCTGCCCGTGTGGTATGTGAGCTGGCAGGTATCAAGAATATCCGTACCAAGTCTTTGGGCTCCAACAACAAGCAGAATGTGGTTTTGGCTACGATCTCAGGTTTGAGTCAGTTGAAGTCTCCCGAAGAGGTTGCAAAGAGCCGCGGCAAGTCCGTTGAGGAGGTAACAGCAGATGGCAGATAAGAAATTAAAGATTACTTTGGCAAAGTCCACGATTGGCGCTGTGCCTAAGAATAGGGCAACTGTAGAATCCATGGGTCTTCGCAAGATTGGACAGTCCATTATTCTTCCTGATAATGACGCCACCAGGGGACAGATTCGTAAGGTTGGTTATTTGTTGAAAGTAGAAGAAGTTTAATCAGATAAGGAGGTGTCAGGAATGGAATTATCCAATTTAAGACCCGCTGAAGGTTCAAAACAAAGTGATAATTTTAGAAGAGGCCGTGGACATGGTTCAGGCAATGGCAAGACCGCAGGTAAGGGACACAAGGGCCAGAAAGCTCGTTCCGGAGCTACCAGACCCGGTTTTGAGGGTGGTCAGATGCCTTTGTACAGACGTATCCCCAAGAGAGGCTTCACCAACAGAAATACAAAGGAAATTGTTGCTATTAATGTGAGTGTTCTGGAGCGTTTTGATAATGGTGCCACAGTGGATGTGGATGCATTGATTGAGGCTGGTATCATCAAGAACCCCAGAGATGGTGTTAAGATACTCGGAAACGGAGAACTTACCAAGAAACTCAATGTAAAAGTTGATGCTTACAGCGCATCCGCAAAAGAAAAAATCGAGGCACTTGGTGGAAAAGCAGAGGTGATGTAATGCTTACGACACTCAAAAATGCATTGAAGATCAAAGAGATCAGAAAAAAGCTTTTATATACCTTGGGTATGCTGGTGATTATCCGTTTGGGTTCCCAGCTGCCTGCCCCGGGTATTGACGGAGAGTTTTTTAAAGAGTGGTTCAGAACTCAGATGGGAGACGCTTCCGGCTTTATTGATGCGATCACCGGTGGTTCCTTCCTGAGTATGTCTATCTTTGCATTGAACATTAGCCCTTATATCACATCCTCAATTATCATGCAGCTTTTGACCATCGCTATTCCTAAGCTTGAGGAGATGCAGAGAGATGGTGAGGATGGCAGAAAGAAAATCGTGGCCATCACCAGATATGTGACAGTTGCGCTGGCAATCATTCAGGCGAGCGCTATGGCGATCGGTTTTGGCAGACAGGGATATCTGACAGAGTACAATGCATTGACTGTAATCACTGCAATTGCAGCGCTCACCGCAGGTAGTGCATTCCTGATGTGGGTGGGTGAGAGAATCACCGAGAACGGCGTGGGGAACGGTATCTCCATCGTCTTGACCATCAATATCATTTCAAGGATGCCGGAGGATTTCATGAACCTCTATAGGCAGTTCGTGGCGGGCAAAGCGCCTGCAACGGCAATCCTTGCAGCGGCGATCATTCTTGCGATTGTCATTGGTATGGTAGTGCTTGTCATCATTTTGAACGACGGTGTTCGCAGGATTCCTGTGCAGTACGCCAAGAAGGTACAGGGCCGCAAGATGGTGGGCGGACAGACATCCAACATTCCCTTGAAGGTGAATACCGCAGGTGTGATTCCCATCATTTTCGCACAGTCAATCATGCAGATGCCGATTATGATCTGTTCCTTTGTCGGTTATCAGGGGCAGGGAATATGGGGGCATATCCTGAACGGATTGAATTCCAACAATTGGTGCAAGCCCAGTGATCCTGTGTATTCTATCGGTTTATTGGTATACATTGTGTTGATTATTTTCTTTGCATATTTCTACACATCCATTACCTTTAACCCGTTGATGATTGCTGATAATATGAAAAAGCAGGGTGGTTTTATCCCCGGTATCAGACCCGGTAAGCCCACCAGCGATTATCTGGACAAGGTTCTGAACTACATCGTGTTTATCGGTGCGGTGGGACTGACGATCATTGCAGTGATCCCTTACTTCTTCAATGGAGTATTCGGGGCGAGCGTATCCTTCGCGGGTACAAGCCTGATTATTATCGTCAGCGTAATCATTGAGACCGTGAAGCAGATCGAGTCTCAGATGTTGGTTCGCAACTACAAGGGATTCTTGGAATCGTAAAAGTTTAAGCGAGTGTATTCTGAAGCAGGGTACACTCGCTTTTGTGTGGAATGTGGAATGTTTCTTGAGTATTAAGTTTATGATAGAAATGTAGTACACAATAAATCATCGTATTCTCTGGCATTCTCTTGCAAGTGAAATGCATACTTCTTTAGCTCGTCAAATTCTTTTTCAGGGAATGCGCCCCAATGGGTCTCATACATCTTACGTCCATTTCCATTTTCATACAGAGAGAATTCTGTTACAATCCCATCAACCGCATTCTGTATATCGATATCAATATGAAACCGACACTCTTCACATTTATCCCGCTCTGTGCTCTCATCCTCAGGGTCAAGGTCGGTGGAATCTACAGACAAGCTGTATTCTGCAATATGAAGCCGCTCATCCGCCAGATAGATATGTAGGATTGAAGCACCGGGTTCGTCCATTAAATATAACCATTCTTCTGTGTTGTTATTTATTACCCGGATTACTTTACTGAGAAATTTTCCGGGCATATCATAGTTAAGAAAGTCTGATGCCTCGCAGAGATGTGAACCGATGCACATATCAAACCATCCATATGAAATACTGTTAATTTTAAACCAGTTATAACTCATAATTTCTTACCTCAATTTAGGATGGAGTGTGTGACAAGGAGAGCGCATTGATCTTATCCGCTATGGGAAGAACCAGATTACTTGTATCAAGCCTGTCGTCGTCCAATAAGGACTGGGGCAATTCGATCACGTCCAAGTGGCATACAATGCCGCGCTGGCTGGCCAGTTTGATGAGTGCCAGTCCTCGAGTGTCAATGGTAACAGGAGAAATTCTGGCTTGACGGCGCAGCAGTTTGATGCCCTTTTCCATATATTTATTGAAAATTTTCTCGTTCCCGTGCGCTATGGCCCACATGCACTGATTTGTTTCGTTGTATTTGGGAAAATCCTCCGGGTTCTCGGGCAGCATTGCCTGTGCGCGCTCATAGTCCTGCAATAATAGAGCTCCCTCCAGCGTGTCCTCGGCCGCAATGCGCAACGCCAATTCCGGCTCATTGGCGAGAATTGCAGTATACGTGTAAGTAAAGTTCTTTTTCTTAAAGTCGTAAGGCATACCGCTGTTGAAAATTTGATGAGAGAATCCTCTTTCCAACAGGCGGTATATCAGTTCACCGGACAATGCAGCCAGATAGTGATATTCCTTTGCCTTATGGGCGTCAATGTCAATTTGTAGGTAATAATCCGCATAAGAAGTATAGTGTATCCAAAAATCTCTAAGGCTGTTAATGATCCAATCATATTGCTGTTCTTGAATTCGCTGATCCAGTCTTTGATTGATGATTTCCCAGGAACTCTGCCCCTCATAATTCTCCGACAGCGCTCGCTCCCATCTGAGCCGTTTGCGTTTCAGTTCCTCGTCAATGGCTTTTATGCTATAGGTTAACAGACTTCGCATGCAGCATACCTCCTATGTAATGATTGATTAAATGGTTTAACACTATTATTTTACCACGGCCGTTGGATTGCATTGATTTTATCCGCTATGGGAAGAACCAGATTACTTGTATCAATCCTTTCGTCATCCAACAAAGACTGGGGCAATTCTATCACGTCCAAGTGGCATACGATACCACGCTGGCTGGCCAGTTTAATGACTGCCAGTCCCGAACTGTCAATGGTAACGCAATGAATTTTGGCTTGCCGGCGCAGTGCTCGGATGCGCTTTTCCAGATATTTGTTGAAAACTTTCTCATTCCCGTGTGCTATGCCCCACAGGCACTGTCCTATTTCGTCGTGTTTGGAGAAATCCTCCGGTTTCTCAGGCAGCATTGTCTGTGCACGCTCATAGTCCTGCAGTAACAAGGCTCCCAACAGCGTGTCTTCTGCAGCTATCCGAAGCGCCATTTCCGGTTCATTGGCGAGAATTGCATGACGCGTGTAACCAAAGTTATTTTTCTTTAAGTCGCAAAGCATACCACTATTGAAAATATGATGAGAGAATCCTTTTTCCAACAAGAGGTATATCAGCTCGACAGTCAATGCAGCCAGATAGTTATTTTCCTTTGCTTTATGAGTGTCAATGTCAATTTGCAGGTAATATTCCGCATTATCATGATAGTAAAAACAAAAATCGTTGAGGCTGTTAATGATCCAATCATACTGCTGTTCTTGAATCCGCTGGTCTAATTTTTGATTGATGATTTCCCAGAAATTCCATCCTTCATAATTCCCCGCCTGCCATTGTTCCCATTTGAGCCGTTTGCGTTTCAGTGCCTCATCAATGGCTTTTGTGCTATAGGTTAATGGACTTCGCATGCAGCATACCTCCTATGTAACAATTGATTAAATTGCTCAACACTGTTATTTTACCACGGGCGCACACACAATTCCACTAAATCTATTTGATTATTTTTCCATTTTTTATTGCAAACTTGCCGCAAAGAAGTTACAATATAGGCAAGTGTGCGCAGAAAGCAGGCGTCTTACGGAAGACGTAGGAAGATAGGAAAGGGGTAATAAGGATGAAGATTATTATGTTAGGTGCGCCCGGTGCCGGCAAGGGTACTCAGGCGAAAATGATTGCAGAGAAGTATGGAATTCCCCATGTGTCCACGGGAGATATTTTCCGTGCCAACATCAAGAACGGCACAGAGCTTGGCATGGAGGCCAAGAAATATATGGATCAGGGGCTTTTGGTGCCCGATGAGCTGACCGTGAAGATCCTGTTGGACAGAGTGGCGCAGCCGGACTGTGAGAAGGGTTATGTGCTGGATGGCTTTCCCAGAACCATACCTCAGGCCGAGGTGCTTGACAAAGCGCTCACGGATTTGGGGGACGCCATTGATTATGCGATCAACGTGGATGTGCCTGACGAGAATATTGTAAAGAGAATGTCCGGCAGACGCGCGTGTGTCACTTGTGGCGCAACCTATCATATTGAACATGTTCCACCCAAGAAAGAGGGAATTTGTGATAAATGCGGCTCCGAGTTAGTGCTTCGCGATGATGACAAGCCAGAGACGGTTTTGAACCGCTTGAAGGTTTATCATGAACAGACTCAGCCTTTGATTGAGTTCTATACTGCAAAGGGCGTGCTCAAGACCGTGGACGGCACTCAGGATATGCAGGATGTATTCAATGCCATTGTCGATATCCTTGGAAAGTAGAATGGAAAGGAAGTAGATATAAAATGGCTATTACAGTCAAGTCAGAAAGAGAAATTGAACTGATGCGGGAGTCCTGCAAGCGTCTTGCGGATGTATTCCAGAATCTGGAAAGCGCCGTGAGACCCGGGATGTCCACATTGGACATTGATGCCATGGGAGAGAAGCTGATCCGCGGGCACGGATGTATTCCTAATTTCCTGCATTACAATGGTTATCCGGCGTCCATCTGTGTATCCGTGAATGAAGAGGTGATACACGGGATTCCCAAGCGGGATCACATCTTGCAGGAAGGCGATATCGTGAGCCTGGACGCGGGACTGATTTATAAGGGCTATCATTCCGATATGGCGCGGACGTTTGGCGTGGGTGAGATCAGCGAGGAGGCCAAGCTTCTGATTGAACGCACGAAGCAGAGCTTTTTTGATGGTATAAAGATGGCGAGGGCAGGAAATCATCTGTTTGATATTTCTAATGCCATAGACGCGTCAATCAAACCCTATGGATATGGCATTGTGAGAGAGTTTGTGGGACATGGGATTGGCAGCAAGCTCCATGAGGATCCGCAGATTCCCAATTTTAAACAGCTCAGGAGAGGCCCCAAGCTGTATGCGGGTATGACGCTCGCCGTGGAACCCATGATCAATATCGGCAGGGCGGATGTGGTGGTGTTGGATGATGACTGGACAGTGGAGACAGCAGACGGTTCACTGTCAGCGCACTATGAAAATACCATTCTCATCACAGAAGGCGAGCCGGAGATTTTGACACTTTACTAAAAATGGCTTCGCAATTAAGGACGGACGTTTATGATAGGACAATTTGTGACCTCAAAGGCAGGGCATGACAAAAATAGGCTCTATGTGATCGTGGCGGAGGAGGAAACAGCGGTGCTGTTATGTGACGGACGGTTGAAGCCCTTGGAGCGTCCCAAACGAAAACTTAGAAAACATGTTCAGCCCATCAACAAAACTGTGGGGGAAGAACTTGTTAAGGCACTGCAGGAGAAATGTGCTGCCGATGAGCAGATCAAACGCGCGATCAAATTATACCGGCAAGAGCTGCAAAATATGCAATAGCTGCAAAAATGCAAGTTTTGTAATAGAAACGTTATAAAAGAAGTTGGAGGATATGTATGTCAAAAAGTGATGTAATTGAAATCGAGGGAACCGTTACAGAGAAGCTGCCCAACACCATGTTTCGCGTGGAGTTGGAGAATGGACACAAGGTATTGGCAACCATCAGCGGGAAACTGCGCCAGAATTTTATCCGGATTTTGCCCGGTGACAAGGTGACATTGGAGCTGTCTCCCTATGATTTGAGCAAAGGACGTATCATTTGGAGAGATAAATAAAATATGAAAGAACATCTGACAAGACACCTGAAATACATGGTGGTGCTGCTTGCCGGAAGCGCTTTGGCGGGAACCTTGCTTTTGACGCTTGTTTTCTGCCTTCCCACGGGAATGATAAAAGAGCATGTGGCGGAATCTGTGGATCGTGTGCTTCGGAGAGAGGAGAGTTATCCACAAAACGCGTTCTTGCGGCATATATGGCGGGATAAGGAGAGCTATACGGACGCCATAATGGTTCAATACGCTTTTGAAAAGGTGGAAGGCAAAAATGCCTTTGAACATGCCATGTGGGCCTACCATTATGATTTGGAGGAGGAGATATGGGCGGCGGAGGACTCCCTTCGCGCGGTACTGGCGGGGAAGGAACCCTCACAGATGCACTTGCGCGAGTACTCACGCTATTGGCATGGATATCTTCTGTATTTAAAGCCCTTGCTGCTTATTTTCTCCTGGGAACAGTTGGTTTGGCTGGGGGTGGGCTTACAGCTTGCGTTGATGGCGGCTGTGGCTGTGGTTTCTGTCCGCAGGAAATGCCCGGGAGTGATCGTGGCTATGGCGGCAGGACTTTTGTTTATGAAGCCGGAATTGATGGTGGTATCCCTGACCATGTCCGTGTGTAGTGTGATCACCCTTGTGGCGGTATTGATCTTGCTGTTAAAGGGGGACTGGCTGCGGGAGAGACAATATTATCCCGAATTTTTCTTGTGTATTGGTATTCTGACGGCATATTTTGACTTCCTCACATATCCGATAGTCACCTTGGGATTTCCGCTTTGTGTGTACTTTTTGATGACAGAGTCGGAGAAAATTTCCGAGATCACCCAACGAATTGTGGGCTACAGTTTTTGCTGGGGAGTGGGTTATGCAGGTATGTGGGCCTCCAAATGGGTGATTGCGGACATAACGCTTCACACCGGCACCATCAGGGACGCGGTTTGGAACGTGATTGGCAGGACGGAGGCGATTGGTGGCAGACCTAGAATGAACGGCGGACTATATGTGATCTCCCTAAATTTTCAGGAATATGGATCAACGGTGTATGCAGTTCTCGCGGCTGTGCTTGGAATTGTCACAGTGGGGATGCTGCTGTGGGCATTGTGCAGAAAGCTTCCTATTAAGACATTGGCGGTGCGGATTGTACCGTTTCTGGTCATTGGCGTGATTCCGTTTGCATGGATTGTGGTTGTGCAGCATCACTCGGCATTGCATGCACGATTTACTTTCCGAATTCTGGGGGTGACTGCCATGGCGCTGGGCTGTGTATGCGTTCAAGTAATAAGATTTTTTCTTACAGTTCAGCCCTCACATTCATAAAAGCGAATGCTTCGCATTCGTCGCCGCTATGCGGCTCACCTTTTATTTCATATGAGGGCGCTCCGCTCATAAAATATTAAAAATATCTGACAAAAGATATTGCAAATAGGAAAAGCCCGTGATATAATATAAAACGGTCTTTTTTGAAAGGAGGGTTTAACGTGAAGGTTAGATCATCAGTAAAACCGATTTGCGAAAAGTGCAAAATCATCAAGAGAAAAGGACGCATCAGAGTAATCTGTGAGAATCCGAAACACAAGCAGAGACAGGGATAATCACCGCTTAAATGGCTTCTATGGGAGCACGAATTGAGTACAATTCGGTTTAAGTAAGTGAGTTCTTGTCCTGTTGTTATGAGCGGCTGAATCGAATACTTCTATATTATGAAGGATTTGATTTTCATATACAATGCGGATAGAGCTTACGGGAGATTACTTGTTGATACCATGACAAAGAGATTTCCTAAGACAGCAAAGTACGCTGTCTAAGTAAATCTAAGCTTTGTCAGACAAAATGCATACTGCATTTTGTCAGGCAGAGTCGGAGGGAAAACTTGTATGGCATGGAAAGATCGGATGTGTGTCCGGTTGGGTGAGAGCCCCAATCAATTAGTAACTGAATAGCAGCGCGTAAAAAACAGACCAAGACGCGCAAGCACCCACAAGGGTGTATCAACATAATCAGGAGCAAGGTTATGTTAGGGAATGGAGGAAACGTAAATGGCTCGTATCGCAGGTGTTGACTTACCTAGAGAAAAACGTATTGAAATCGGATTGACCTATGTCTATGGCATCGGAAGACCTACCGCCAACAAGCTTCTTGCTGAGGCTGGTGTAAATCCTGATACCAGAGTTAGGGATATCACGGATGAAGAGGTGAAGAAGATCACCGAGGCAATTGAAAAACTGAATGTAATGGTGGAAGGTGATCTGAGAAGAGAGATCGCCCTGAACATCAAGAGACTTCAGGAGATTGGATGCTATCGCGGCATTCGCCATCGTAAGGGGCTGCCCGTTCGCGGTCAGAATACCAAGAACAATGCGAGAACCCGCAAGGGGCCTAAGCGCACCGTGGCAAACAAGAAGAAGTAAGCATGGGCGTGACGGAGCGCTCGCGCACCGTAGCAAACAAGAAGAAGTAATCATCAGTAAACGTAACAAATTAATTTATCACAACAAGAAAGTAGGTTAGTTTAAAATGGCAAAGAAAGTTGCAACAGGCAAGAAAGTAACTAAGAAACGTGTCAAGAAAAACGTTGAACGCGGACAGGCACATATTCAGTCTTCATTTAACAATACCATTGTTACATTGACTGACACTGAGGGTAATGCTCTCAGCTGGGCAAGTGCCGGTGGTCTGGGCTTTAGAGGTTCAAGGAAATCTACTCCTTATGCTGCACAGATGGCAGCTGAGACTGCTGCAAAGGCAGCGTTGGTTCACGGTTTGAAGACCGTTGACGTATTTGTCAAGGGTCCCGGTTCAGGTCGTGAGGCGGCAATCAGAGCGCTCTCTGCTTGTGGTCTTGAGGTAGTAAGTATCCGTGACGTAACCCCGGTTCCTCACAATGGATGCCGCCCTCCCAAGCGTCGTAGAGTCTAATATGTGAATAGTATAAGAGGTTGGAAGAAGGCGCCGGGATAGGCGTTGTAAACAGACAAGAAAGGAAAATAAAAAAATGGCAGTAAATCGCGTACCGGTATTAAAGAGATGTAGAGCACTTGGTCTTGAGCCCTCCTATTTGGGCTATGACAAGAAGTCCAAAAGAACTTCCGCAAGGGCAGGAAAGAAAGTAAGTGAGTATGGTCTCCAGCTTCGCGAGAAGCAGAAGGCAAAGTTTATCTACGGCGTTCTGGAGAAGCCTTTTAGAAACTATTACAAAAAGGCTGATAGAATGAAGGGCATGACTGGTGAAAATCTGATGATCCTGTTGGAATCCAGACTGGACAGTGTTGTCTTCAGAATGGGATTTGCAAGAACCAGAAGAGAGGCAAGACAGATTGTCGGCCACAAGCATGTACTTGTAAATGGCAAACAGGTGAATATTCCTTCCTACCTGGTGAAAGCCGGTGATGTAATCGAGATCAGAGAGAAGTCCAAGTCTATGCAGAGATATAAGGATATTCTTGAGGTGACCGGTGGAAGATTGGTACCTGAATGGATGGATGTCGATATTGAGAATTTCAAGGGAAGCATTAAGAACCTTCCCACCAGGGAGATGATTGATGTTCCTGTGAACGAGATGCTTATTGTCGAGTTGTACTCCAAGTAATAAGTATAGTCTTTCCACATACCATAAAGGAGGGTATTTGCAGTGTTTGATTTTGAGAGACCAAATATTGAGGTTGTTGAGATTTCAGAAGACAAAAAGTACGGCAAATTCGTAGTTGAGCCCTTGGAGAGAGGTTACGGTATCACACTGGGCAACTCACTGAGAAGAATTATGCTGTCCTCTTTGCCCGGTGCTGCTGTTAGTCAGGTCAAGATAGAGGGCGTGCTGCATGAGTTTAGTTCTATCCCCGGTGTCAAGGAGGATGTGACTGAGATCATCATGAATATCAAGAGTCTTGCGATCAAGAACACCAGCGAGACCAATGAGGTCAAGACCGCGTACATCGAGTACGAGGGCGAGGGTGTGATTCATGCCTCCGATATTCAGTGCGATCAGGATATTGAGATTCTCAATCCCGATTTGGTGATTGCAACTTTGAGCGGCAAGGATACCAAGCTCTATATGGAGCTGACCATCACGAGAGGCCGCGGCTATGTGAGCGCTGACAAGAACAAACACGATGATTTACCTATCGGCGTCATTGCGATTGACTCTATCTACACCCCTGTGGAGCGTGTGAATGTGACAGTTGAAAATACCCGTGTAGGCCAGATCACAGACTTTGACAAGTTGACTTTGGATGTGTTCACCAACGGAACTTTGGTTCCTGATGAGGCTGTCAGCTTGGCCGCAAAGGTACTTAGCGAGCATTTGAGCTTGTTCATTGATCTTTCCGAGAATGCCAGAACTGCAGAAGTGATGGTGGAGAGAGAGGATGACGAGAAGGAGAAAGTGCTTGAGATGAGCATTGACGAGCTGGAGCTTTCCGTTCGTTCCTACAACTGCTTGAAGCGCGCAGGTATTAACACTGTGGAGGAGCTGACCAACAGGACTTCCGAGGATATGATGAAGGTTCGTAATCTGGGCCGTAAGTCCCTTGAGGAAGTGCTTGCGAAGCTGAAAGAATTGGGCTTGCAGCTCAATCCCAGCGAGGATAACTAATACAAAGATGTTCCCTGCATGGTAAAGCCAAAGTGTGCGTGTGGGGTTATCTTCTAAATGGAACAGTAGACGGCGTTAAAAGACGCCCCCAACATTCGGTGAGTAAGTCCAAGGAGCGTGGCCGGATGTCCCATGAATGGAGAAAGGAAATATATCATGGCAAAGTACAGAAAATTAGGCAGAACCTCTTCACAGAGAAAGGCACTGCTCAGAAACCAGGTAACAGCATTGATTTATCGTGGCAGGATCGTTACTACCGAGGCTAGAGCCAAGGAAGTAAGAAAGATTGCCGAGGGTCTGATTGCTTTGGCTGTCAAGGAGAAGGACAATTACGAGACAGTTAAGGTGATGGCGAAGGTTCCCCGCAAGGACAAGGATGGCAAGCGTGTAAAGCAGATCGTTGACAAGAATACCAAGGCTGTTCTCTCTGAGACTCACCGCGACGCAGAAGGCAAGATTATCCGTATGGATAACGGTGTGACTGTGACGGTGTTCGACGAGGTGGAGAAGGAGATTAAGAAGGATCTTCCCTCCAGACTGCATGCAAGACATCAGATGCTGAAGGTGCTGAACCCTGTGGTGGATGTTCCTGAGGCAGCGGCTGGAAAAAAGAGAGAGACCAAGAAGGTTGACTTGGTTGCGAAGCTGTTTGACGAATATGGCCCCAAGTACGCAGACCGTAAGGGTGGCTACACCAGAATCATCAAGGTTGGCCAGCGTAAGGGTGATGCAGCGATGGAAGTTGTTTTGGAGTTAGTATAAATTCCATGAAAAACAATTAAATCTCAGTATGAAAATGCCTCGGATGCGGTAAAGCGTCCGAGGTCTTTTTATGCGCAGGCTTCCCTACCCGATTTATTTTGTCTTCTGGAAATGCTGGTAATCTTTCATAGAATTCCAATTCCCGCCCCAGGTAAAGCCATGTTGGATGAACAGCTTATAACATAAATCATCCTCGTCAATCTTGTAAGGAAAATCTGCCTTTCTGTTGGCATACTCCTCCGATCCGGCAGGGGAGATCCTTGTGTTGCCGTTCTCGTAGGTGACATAGGGATTGTAAAACGGATTGATGTCCAGCGCCAATCCCAGCGCATGCTTTGAGAGACTAGTTGTCCCCTCCACCACGCGGTAATTGAAGCAGGACGTGTTGTTATCCTCCATGGAGGCGGTGTCATCCCCGTCATATTCGTCAATCAGATGAACCTTTTCCAATTGATACTCGTTATAATACAGTTCATAGAAAATATCCAGCAAATCCGCGGCAATCGCCTTGTTGCAGATGAGTTCCCCCTCTGTGGATTCCCCATTAAAATCATAATGCAAAATATGTACATAGCGCAAATCCGAGTAGCTTACCGCCAATTCCTGCGAAGCGTCCCCGTCAGAGGCCGGATAAGAGATCCCCGTGATATAGCGCTGCAGGTTTTCGGACAAGGGCTCACAGTAAAAATCCTCTGCGGCAATTCCGGAGGCAGGCATGTATGTGATTCTCTCCGCAAGCTGTGCCTGACCGTCAATGCCTCCGTTCAGAAGGGCTCCCGTCAGCGTGGTGATAGGGCCGTCCGGTTCGCCAATATCCCCCATGCTGACGTCCCCGGCACTGATATCCCCGGCACTGACGTCTTCGACATTGATATTTCCCGCCGTGACATCGCCGTTGCCTGTCTCGGCGTCCCCACCACTGACATTTGTGGGCTGTTGGGAGTTATTTGATTGGTCGGTGTGCAGCTTGGCATATTCCTCCAGAGTCATGGAATTTTTCTTATGAACAAAAGTGGCTCCGCTCACAAATAATATCAGGATCAACAGGATACCGATTGTCTTTAACAGTCTGTTTCGGTCAATTAAATTCATGTGTTACCCCCATGCGGTCTATGTTTTGTATCTATGGTATTATAGCATTTATCATGGGGGGAATCAATGCCGGGGTTGCAGTAACAGTTCAGTCTTTAATGGCAGTTATTTAGGCGTAAGTGACGGCTGTCATAGGTATATATTCTAGCCGCGACACGCTTTTGCTCCGTGAAACACGTAGCGGACACATAGCGCACCAAAGTACGGTGCGCAAGTGCCGACGTGTTTCAAGGGTCGCTTGTAGAATATATACCTATGGCAGCCTGTTCCAGTATGCCTAGTTCACTGTCATTGAAGACTGGACTGTTACTATAAAGTATGGAAAAATATAATTCTCCTTGACAAAACAGACCACATGCTGTAGTCTGTAGATGAGACCACAATGTATGGTCTGTTGCGGATATGAGGAAAGTGTTTGTGCTGATGTATCTGAGCAGTAGGGAGGAGGCAGTTATGCAAGAAATACAATTAGGTGTGATAGAGGCGCGGTATGCGGATATGATTTGGGAGCGGGAGCCCGTGACTTCGTCGGAGCTGGTGAAGCTCACGGCGGTGGAGTTCAACTGGAAACGCACCACCGCCCACAATGTGCTGAGACGGTTATGTGATAAGGGGTTATTCCGAAATGATAACGGCATGGTGACCGCGGTCATCTCCAGGGAAGAATTCTATTCCCTGCAAAGCAGAAAGTATGTGGAGGACAGCTTTGAGGGCTCGCTTCCTGCGTTTATCGCGGCGTTTACCAAGGGAAAGTCCCTGACGGAAGAGGAAGCGGAGGAGATCTACCAGTTGATTGACAAGGCGAAGGGGGTGTGAGGATGGATGCCGTTTTCATCAAACTTTTGAACATGAGCATTGCGGCAAGCTGGCTGATCCTGGCGGTCATCCTTTTGCGCGTGCTGTTATGGCACTCTCCCAAATGGATTCGCTGTATCCTGTGGGGAATCGTGGCGGTGAGGCTTGTGTGCCCCATCTCTATCGAGAGTCGGTTTAGTCTGATTCCCAATGCGGAACCTGTGGATCCCGCGGTTGTGTGGTATTCCCCCACGCCGACCATTGACAGTGGGGTGGAGGTCATTGATCAGGCGGTCAATCCTGTGATCAGTGAGAGCTTTGCGCCAACGCCGGGAGCCAGCGTGAATCCGTTGGCGGTGTGGATGTATCTGGCGGGCATTGTCTGGGCAATCGGGTTGGTTGTCCTGTTGGGCTATGGGCTGTTTAGCTATGTTCGTCTGCACCGGGTTGTCTCGGAGGCGGTACTTTTGCGGGATAATATATGGGTCGGTGATTCCGTGGGCTCCCCGTTTATTCTCGGGGTGATACGGCCGAGAATCTATCTTTCGTCCGGCATGGAGGAAAGTCAGATGTCCTGCATCCTTGCCCATGAACAGGCTCACTTAAAGCGCAGGGATCACTGGTGGAAGCTGCTGGGGTATCTATTGTTGTCGGTATATTGGTTCAATCCCCTTTCCTGGGCGGCATATGCCCTTCTGTGCCGTGATATCGAGCTGGCCTGTGACGAAAAGGTAGTCCGCGGCTGGGAGGAGGCTGAGAAAAAACAATATTCCAGGACACTGGTGTCCTGCAGCATGCAGCGAAAGAGAGTGATGGCATGTCCCCTTGCCTTTGGCGAGGTGGGGGTGAAGCAGAGGGTGAAAGCGGTGTTAAGCTATCGCAAACCGGCTTTCTGGATCGTGCTCATTGCGATTGTGGCCTGTCTGGTCACCGCGGTCTGCTTCCTGACGAATTCACCAAGGCCCTATCAGGTCAGGGTGACCATACCGGCGAAGGGCACGGGAAATTTTTATTATTCTGACGAGGAAATCTGTCCCAAGGGCAGGACTCTCACGCTCTATGCCGGCGAAGGTATGGGGGACGGCGAGGTCGTGCTGCTGCCTGTGGAGTGGCAGGAGGAAAACGCCTATGAACCCACCTATATCACGCGGGGGATGCCCGTGAAGATGCAGGTGGAAAAGGGCGCGTGGTTCAAGATCGGCGTGAACACCCGGAATCCGTCGGAGGAAAGCAAAAACGTGTATATCACAGCGGAAAATGTGGATGTGCGCATTGCTTCCACAGTCAGTAATGAGGGCGTGCAGGAGACCGGCAAGGAAGGTCTGACGGATGCGAGCGAGGCAGGAGCGCAGGAGACTGAAGGAGACAGGGCACCGAGTGCGGAAACGACAGAGCTGACCACGGATAGCAGTTTGGGGCCAGATAGCTCGGAGGTTGCTTATATCGTCATCACAAACGGCAATACGGGGGACGAGATGACATTTGGCCAAGCTTCTCCTGCGTTTCATGACTTGTTACAGTTATATGGGCAATTGGATTTTACCGCTGAAACAGAGGAGAACACACGGGTAGGATATCACTGTGTGATGAGACTGAAAGATGCAGACGGCGTGATCCTTCATACGGTAACCCCCTATAAGGACGGTTTTTCTATGGATGGCTTATTTTACCTCTATAATGGGATGATGGGTCTTGACCAGCCTTCCGTGAATCTGATGAATGCCATGGATGCCCTGTTTTATCCGCCGTCTGAGGATCAGATCATAGCGAGGGTGCTTGGACGCACTGCGGTTGGGTGGAGTAATAGCATGAATTTTGATTCAGACGCGGATATTTTGGTTAAGATGGCGGCGGATTCCACCGGGGAATACGAGGTATATGGCATTATCAGCAAGGAAATGGGGGCGTATGGCCTGGTGTTGAATGACATCATAGACGGGGATGATAATCATAGCTATGTCTACACACCATGGGTTTATACAGGAGTTCCACAGGATAAGCCGAAGCTGGAATGGTCAGAGGACGGCAAGGTGCTTTGGTTTTCCTATATTGCGGCTGAGGAGAATGGGGAATATGTGTGGAGAAGGTGTATTGTGGATTGCGGATATGAAACGGGGCATATGGAGTTGTTGGGGAAGGAGAGGTGAAAGGTTATTAATATTGCTTATAGATGCTGATAAGGCAGGGACGGGCGGAGGATTGGATGTTGTGGGTAAAACGAATGAATAACATTCAGGCGGGGCAGAGGAGATTGTGGAAGAAGAAAATATATATTGTCTACAATTTTGAAAGAGTGTGGCGAAGGTCATGCTCTTTCAAAATTATAGAATATTATATGGTGCTAATTGCTTGACATGGAGTTACTTTCCCATAGAATGTTTGCTCACCAGTAACAAATAGTGAAGAATCGCAAAAACAAATTGTTTTTGCGATTTGCCGGGTAAAGTATTGACAATGCACTACAAAATGATATAATAATATTTTGGAGGTATAGTCATGAAAAAATCAACATCAATAAGTATACGGGTAACAGAAGAAGAGCTTGAGATGTTTAAGAGAGCTGCAAATCTCGAATCGTATGGCTCATACAGTGAGTTCGTGAGGCGAACCGCCCTTAAAGCTGCCTCAAAGATCATAAAAGAAAGTGATAAGGAAAGCGGGGAAATAAAAAATGAATAACAGCCTCATTGAACGTATGAGAGAAGAACAATATAGACTTGTTAGTATTGATCTGTTTTCGGGACCGGGAGGATTGTGTACCGGTTTTAAGTGGGCAGGAATACTGCCGCTTATTGCTGTTGAGTGGACAGATACTACGGTGGAAACCTATTCGGCTAGCCATAATGCTGAAGTAATGCATATGTCAATGTATTCTGACGAAAATGGTATTCATCAGGAGTATTTGGAACAATTTATGCATGAGAGTACACGTACTTTACTCATTCATGGTGATATTAATCTTGTTGCAAGTGGAATGATCAGGGATCTTTTGCTTGCAAGATATGGGATTGATTCTGAAAACGAAACCGTTGATGTGGTTTCTGGTGGTGCGCCTTGTGAGAGTTTTAGCATGGCTGGAACCAGAACGCTTGGTGATGAACGAGATGATTTGTTTAGCAATATCGTTAGAATATCAAGAGCGGTAAGAACAAAAGTGATATTGTTTGAAAATGTAAAAGGGATGTTCTCCAAGAAAAGTGCTGATGGTGTTAAAGGAGGAATATTCACTTACATTTGTGATACTTTCGAAGATGATAGTGTTCAGCCGAGTTATAGATTGGCATCAAGGAATCAGGAAGAAATACTACTGAGGGCATGTGACTATGGAGTCCCACAAGCAAGAGAAAGACTGTTTCTTGTGGGAATTAGAAGAGATCTAAATGATGTGACCTTCACTTACCCGGAGAGGACACATGGGCCGGGTTGTGCGCGCCCTTTTGTGACCGTCATGGATGCTATATCTGATCTTCCACAGGTAGATATGGGGGAAGGTGATGATTTGATAGAATATCATCGTCCGGAGAACTATGTATCTGAGAACCAGCAAAGATTTGTTTCAATTATGCGGGGGGATTATGACGGTGATGGAATCCACTCTCATGTTCCAGGACACTTTGCAAATGGGGAGCTTTTTAATGACCATAATGTGAGTTCCCATAAAGGTCCCGGGCATATCCAAAGGAAACAGGAGCTACTTGCGTTAATTCCTGGGGGAAGTAGTATGAGAGCAACATTTGATCGTTTAACGGAAGATGGAACGATAGAACAGTACAGACATTTGTTTCCGAATACAATATATGGAAGCAGAAACCGAAGGCTGATTTGGGATGAACCAAGTTTTACGGTTACATCTCATTGTTTAGATGAAATTCTTCATCCAGTTTTGAACAGGGCCATTACACCTCGTGAGGCTGCTCGTTTACAGAGCTTTCCAGATTGGTATCAGTTTGCGGGGCCATATGTACAGTTTCATGGTGATAGAGAACAGGACAAATATGAGCAAATCGGAGACGCAATTCCTCCGTTATTAGCAAATGCCATTGCGAGAGAACTTGTAAGGGCATTAATAGGAGATGGTGATCATGAGTGATAATACGGAAAAATCGAATCGGGGACGAAGTGGACAAGAGAATTTGAAGGATATTATTGAGTCTTTGCAAGCTAAAGACTATATCGTCTCTTATGAAACTGATTATAGGGATGGTTACAAAGGGTTTGATCCTAAACAATTTTTTTTCCAATATTTGATCGAGTATGAGAACAAGGAAATCTGGATATTGCATTCTACAACATCAATAAGAAGTGACAGAATGAATATCCAGCAATGGAATGCTGAGCATTTAAAACGACTCAATGGGTATATAAAGAAGGCGTATGTTGTTTATCCAAACGGTTTGTCGGATCAGGAATTAAGAAATGCAAAAAATTATCAGGACAAATTAGAAGAGGGTATCCAGTATTCGGCTGTTGACGGTGTGGTTAGTCAAAGCGAAATGTACTCAATTGTGGAACGCTATGCGCTGGAGTTGCTGGGAAGCAAAGGCAAGGCGTTGGCAAAACGTGGTAATAACTTCGAGAGTTGGGTGACTGAGATATTGAACAGTACTGAGAATTTTCTTAAATGGAAGAATAATGATCCGATAAAAACAGGATTTGTTTATGATATTTTTATTCGGCTTGTCGAAAATATGGATCTGAAAAAGCAAGATGTTGTCAGTATTAATGCCACGAACGATGTGCCACGTCTTCCGTCTGGAGGTAAAGCAAAAACAGACATTCTTGTAACGGTAGATACTTTTGATGGGGAATATACATTTACCTACAGTTGCAAGAAGACTGGAAGTGATTGGGTAAGTGCACATGAGTATTCAGCTGATCAATTTGTAGATACATTAGGAATTGATGACCCCGGTTTGGTGGTAGCACTCAATGATTTTCAGACATGTGGAACTATAGAAAAACTTCCAAAGCCATCATATGAAGCTTTAAGTAGAAGATTATCGGCATATAATGAAAAACTGAACAAATGGGTTCTTGGAGGAATTGGAGGCCAGGGAGATCCTGAAACACAATGGGCACATAATATAATCACATATAATGAAAATACAGCAAGTTTCAAGATTGAAAGTATTGATGACTATGTTGAATCCCTAGAAAGAAAGGGAATGACAGGAAATTTTGGAACGCTCTTTAGATGGACATATCCATCGGGTGGTCTTGGAAAGCGGATTCAACTAAAGATGAAAGTAGAATAGGGGAGGGATTGTATATGGCTGAAATAATTGAAAGCTCGACGATGAATGTTACTCCGATGACAAACATCCTTGTTGTAATAACAGACAATCCTATGAAGCCGTTGCAGACGCTATATGAATTAATCGATAATTGTGTTGATTCATTCAAGCGGTCTCAACTTATGGGAGTGGAGATTAAGAATCCGCTTATCGATATTAGGATTCCTTCTGCCTCAGATATAAAAAAGAATAAGGGCGTGCTTACAGTACGTGATAATGCAGTTGGCTTATCGTATGAAGAAACAAACGGAGCAGTTACAGCTGGATACTCAGGAAAGAACAAATATGATACTTTGGGTCTTTTTGGTATGGGATTTAATATTGCCACAGGAAAACTAGGTGTTGAGACTCACTTTAGGACAACCAAGGAAGAAGATGATTACGCCATAGATGTTAGAATTAATCTGAAAGAGATGACAAGGCGTAATAGTTATGACATTCCTTGTGAAAAGATAAAGAAGGATGATAGTTTTGTTACAGGCACCATTGTTGAAATCTCGCAATGGTGGGAAAAAGGCAACCCTAAGAGAACTCACATTGAAAAGCTTGCCAATATGTCTGATAGGGCAATATGTGATGCAATAGGCAGAGTATATGCTACGGTTCTTCGGGAAAATAGAATAAAAATCTTTGTAAATGGGAAGAAATGTGAGGCATATGAATCTTGTTGTTGGTCTGAAAACAGATATGTAGAGACAAAAAGATATGGGAAAATATACGCCAAATACGCTGTTGATAAAGTGTTGCATTCGGAACGGAGATGTATAACATGCGGAGCGCTGCTCAACGAGATTGATACTATATGTCCAGAATGTGAAAGTAATAAAATTAGGACTATTGAGGAAAGGGTATATGGTTGGGTAGGTATCCAACGTTACTTAGACAGACAGGAATTTGGTATTGATCTGATTCGTAATGGTAGGGCGATTTGTATTGGTGAAAAAGATGCATTCTTTACTTGGGAAGATGAAACGGGACGTAAAATCCCGGAGTACCCCCAGGAAAATGAGGGCAGAGGGCGAATCATCGGGGAACTTCACTTTGACCATGTTCCAGTGGATTATACAAAGAGTGACTTCGTCAGAACAACCCCGCAATGGGCTAGAGCAATTTCTTATATAAGAGGAGATGCGTCCTTACTTCCGAGGAAACAAGGAGATGTGCCTAATGACTCGATAATGTTTAAGTTATATCAGGGATACCACCAAATGAGTGTTCCTGGTAAAAAGAGCCTGTATATAGGATATTGGTCTGATAGCCAGAATAAGCCTGTCACATTCGATAAGGCAAAGATGGATGAGTATATACAGGGGTTTAAGGAGAAAAAACCCGGATATTATAAAGAAGAAGATTGGTGGGCTCTTGTAGAACAGGCAGATGAGAAGCCAGTAGATGAACTGGATACCTGTCCGCAATGCGGCACACAAATCTTTAATGATTCAGAAGTATGTGATATCTGTGGTTATATCCTAAAGGGGAAGAAGTGTATAAATCCTGAATGCGGAAAGATGATTAGGGCAAGTCAGACAGTATGTGAGCATTGTGGGAAAAGTCAGATAATCGAAATTGAAAAAGAGTGGCGATGCGAAATATGTGGTACCAAAAACTCTCCAATGACTAATATCTGTAAAAACTGTAGAGAAAATATTGGCGCAAGGCTGCATCTTTCTGAAGAGTATTTGTTGGAATCAGCGGAAGAAAGTATAGATTATTCAATAGATAATTGCTCGGTGCAGTTGGCGGATGGAAAGTATACGGAAAACTATAAAATATCAACATATTTTACACAAGGACATATTGTTCCGAATAAGAGCAAGATTAATCTTCCTTATTATTCCGTATCAAATATGCAGGGAAAGAAAATTTTCATTGATCTAAAACACCCGCTGTTTACGGTATACGGAGGAAGACCTGAATATGTAATAGCTTATGAAGCGGCTATCTCTATATACGATAATTATCCAAGCCTTTCAGTAGGATATAAGGAGCATAACGTCGCTAATTTGATGTGGTCAATCATAAGCACATATTTTTCTGAATCCTTGCAGAATGATGAGAATTCGATTAAGAATAGTATCAATTCTTTGATTACGGAAATATATGAACGGCTTGTTGGTACAGTAAAGGATAATATCCAAGATGACTTAGGAAATGAATTAGTCCAGAATGTTGTGAAAAATATTTTAGCAAACAATATGGGTGACGAGCTTGGAACAATATTCTCAGATGGAGGGTTTATCCGATACTTAGATGTAAATCAAATTGGAAGACTTTTTGATATAAAACCAGAACTGTTCTTTGATGGCGCAGTATTCCACGAAGCATACAAAGATATTGGAGGCGTATCCCCTGAGATAAAATATGATATGCAGAAAAAACTCTGTAGAAAGTATGGTAATTACATAGACAGCATGGTGGATTTTCTAGATTCAAAGAATATGATTGCAGAGGAAATTGAACGTGCAAAACTTGCGTATGAGATAGTAAAAAAGAAGGTAGTTCAAGATGTTTATTGATTATGGAGAGGCGAGTTCAAGTTCATGGCAATCTTTTGAACGCCTTGTCAAGAGAACATTATTAGTGGCTGATTATGAGGATGTTCGTATCGTTGGTCAATCTGGCGATAAGGGCGCTGATTTAATTGCGCATAAATATGGAAAAAGATGGCTTTTCCAAGTGAAATGCTGGGGAATCCCGGTAGGTACAAAGGTCATTGATCGGACACTTGAAGCATGTGCTATCTATGATGCAGATGTTCCAGTAATAGTTTCCTTAAATGGATTTGAAACTGCAGCAAAAGAACATCAGCGAAAACTCATGGCCAAAGGTATTAATCTACAGTTATGGGATGTGCAGCAACTAAAGAAAATAGCCTCAATAAGTACTAAGGAAGTACCAAATCCGTATAAGCCAAGACAATATCAAGAAGAAGCGATAAAAGAAATATGCTATGCTTATTTTAGTGAGAAGAGATCTGCTATGACTGTTCTCGCAACTGGACTCGGAAAAACATTTGTTGCAGGTGAAGCATCAAGGCGAATTATGAAGAGTGCAAAAAGAAGATTCCTTGTTTTAGCGCATACAAATGAACTTGTGTACCAGTTGGAAAGGGAGTTCTGGAAGTTTATGACAATTGATGATAGATCTATTGTCTGGAATGGGAAAGAAAAACCTACAGAGCGTCAATTAGAGGAATACGAGTTTATTTTTGCTTGTATCGACTCGGTATTTAATTATGTGAATAACGGAAACGAATTACCGCTATTTAATGTATGTATAACAGATGAGTGTCATCATTGTGGATCTATGATGTATCAAACGGTTTTTGATCATCTTGAATGTGGGACAGTTAACGGACCATTTCTCGTGGGTATGACGGCTACTCCTTGGAGAAGCGATGAAGTTGAACTTGAAACATATTTTGGAAAACCGTTGATTACTATCGATATGGTGTATGGTATGAAACACGGTTATTTGGTAAATGTAGACTATAGGATATATACTGATAATATTGATTGGGATGGATTGAATAATCTTAGTGGTAATAAATTTTCACCGAAACAGATTAATAGGACACTGTTCATCAATCAATGGGATGATTCTGTTGTATTTGAGCTACAAAAAACATGGAAAGAACAATATCAGCCTAGAGCTATCATTTTTTGTGGGACGATAGAACATGCTGACACTATGAAAAGAAAACTAAACCAATTAGGTTTTTGCAAGGCTGAAGCACTTTATTCACAAAATGATAAGGGTTTCTCCATGACACAATTTGACAGAAATCTTATTTTGAGTAATTTTTCCGAAGGAAAAGTGAACGTTCTTTGTGTAGTTGATATCTTCAATGAAGGGATAGATGTTCCTGATGTTAATATCATAGTATTCCAGCGGGTTACTCATTCACGGAGAATATTCATCCAGCAACTTGGAAGAGGATTACGTCTTGCCGAGGATAAAGAAAATGTCATTGTGTTGGATTTTGTATCGGATATTAGAAGATTTGCCGCAGGATTAGAACTTAAGGATGAACTGGAAGGGGAGAAAATTGAAACAGTCAGAATTAATCTTCCAGGAGAGAATAAGGTGACATTTAGAAAAGTGGCTGGTGAGGATGAAGGAACAGAAAGATTTCTTAGAGAATGGCTTGAAGATATTGCTAGAATTGAATCATTAGGCGAAAATGATGTTGCTTTAAGATTTCCCCCAACCCAAATTTATTCGGGGAGATGAGAAACAAATGGCTCATATGACAATCGAACAGCGTCGTAGAAATATGCAAAGTATCCGAGGAAAGGATACTAAGATTGAGGTATTATTAAGGAAAAAACTATGGTCTAAAGGTTATCGTTATAGAAAAAATTATAATAAATTACCAGGGAAACCAGATATTGCTCTGACAAAGTACAAGATTGCGATTTTCTGTGACGGAGAATTTTTTCATGGCAAAGATTGGGAATCACTTGAAGAACGCTTAAAGCAAGGGAAAAATCCTGATTTTTGGATAAGTAAAATAAAACGGAATATGGCTAGGGATGACGAGGTGAATAAGAACTTAGTCGCAGCGGGATGGACGGTTGTACGGTTTTGGGGTGAGGATATAAAAAAGGATATGGATGGCTGTATAAAAACGGTCGAAGAGATAATATTTGAACAGGAGATGGCTTTATTTGAAGAATGCGAGGAGGATGACTATATCTAAAAGATAAAATAAAAAAGACAATCCCCCTGGTGTGATTGCCAAGGGGATTCGTATATATTAATGCGCAATGGTTTGGATGTACTCATCAAAAATAGGACGAAGTTTTTTTCGCCAGCCGTATAAGGTTTTATTGGATTTCTTCATTATAGTGGCGACTTCTTTAATTTTGTACTCTTGACCAAGGAGATAAACAAACTCTGCATATTCAGTGTATTTCGGGTATTTCGCTTTTATGTAAGAGATGAGACTTTCGAGTAATTCAAAATACCGATCAGCACTTAGCGGGTCAGATTCAGACTCTGGCTCAAAAGGATCAGCATTACCGTTCTCATCTTCAACATCAAGGGCGGAGAAAGCGACATTTCCTTTAATATGCCTGAAATAATGATGGTATCCATATGGGCAGTTTTCACAATCATTTGTTATGGTTTTAGGTTTTCTTGGACTGCCGTCATAATCAGGGTTAGGAACCCTTATTGGGCAGCGGATAAGTTTTCCGTTGGATCCGCTAATCATACAGCGCTTTTC
Source organism: uncultured Lachnospiraceae bacterium (assembly GCA_947175035.1). GTDB lineage: Bacteria > Bacillota > Clostridia > Lachnospirales > Lachnospiraceae > Acetatifactor. Next base: position 26,435 of record CAMWLG010000026.1, read on the forward strand.
GTGTTTTGCCTTATCTTCTGCCTTCCAAACTTCGTGCTGATGTTTTTCATAGGTCTCCTTGTCAACTTCCATAAGAATTGCAGGAACAAGAATGCCTTCTGAACGCATCTGGCCAAGGCACGTGCCTTGTTTGGCTTTCTCCGTCGCAGATTTGTACTGGCGTATTCCTTCGGCATCAGTTTCAAGTCGGATATAATAAGGGGTAGAGCAGTTATCAGTATTAGTTGACTTTATTTTTTTCATATAATTCTCCTTTTCATGGTGATTGCCTGAAATTGGAGGATGTACATGAGGAGCTTCAACCATTATGCTGAGTGCGAAATAAGCGCACACAAACAAAGAGGCAAAGTACTATTTATCAAATTCTTCCCTTTAGATGGGTAGAATTGAAAATGTGTACATCCTCCTGCTTATGCGCGCTTAGATCAAAGCAATCAGATATTTTGTTTGTTATGAGAAAAAGTCACTATGAAGTGTCTGGTGAGCGGATTCTGTTCATATAGGCTCCTTTTGCTGTTATTTTGTATAACTGTTAAGATAATTGAGTTTATAAAATTTAGCGTCAAGAGCAAAAAATAGAGAATTGGAGTTTATAGAGTTTACGGGAGTTTATCAGAGTTAATAGTTCGAAAAAGGAGGCAATCAATGGAAAAAGAGAAGAATCTTAAGTTGTGTGGAGGGGTTTTCTTTACGTTGATTTTGAAAGCAAGAAAGACCCCAAAACCTAATCAAGATGAGTGTTTCAGGGAACTTATGAAAATATTTGACAGATCAGTTGATGCTCTTAGAGGAAATAGTTTATCTACGATAGCATCAAGGTTTAGAAAATGTGATCCTACATTAAAATCCGATTATATTCATCTGGGTGATGAAGTTGTTGTTGATGCTTTTTGCGGTAGGTTGAAGAAATCATATTCTTCAGTGTTAGATGAGGTGGTTCAATTTGCTGAAAAATATTTGGATCTTGAAACATATGGGGATTGGTTGGTCAAAGCTTTATTGGATATTGTTATCAGTGACGATTCAATTAAGGATAATGCGAAACTTTATATTAATCCTGGATTTTTGCCATCCTATAAATCCGAAATATTAAAGGGTGAGATAGACAAGGTTTATTTCCATAATTTCATTTTAGGTATTTGGCAATATGTATGTGCATATTGCGATGATAATGGAATTGGTGCGATTACCTACAAAACCATAACAGACGATAATGGGGAAAGTAGAGGGAGATCATTAAAGGAGGGAGTGATCGGTACTGGATCATATGATCGGCTTGATATATGCTATGAGATTGTTTCGTTTATAGAAAATGATGATAAGTTTGAAGAAGATGAGAGTGCTGGTCGCTTCCCATTGATTGGAGAAGATGATATTGCTCCAGATTTAGGGGAGTTCAATCCAGAAGATGTTTTTCTGTATCATTCGGTTAATTCAGTAAAAGCAAAGGGAAAATATGCCACCTATTTGTCCAGAGCGTATGATAAGCATTGTGAGAAAAAAACCTTTTTATATGAGACCCAGCGTGCGTTCTATGATTTTTTTGTATGCAATGACATTAAAAGACGGATTGTCACGCCAATAGCAGGTTTAGGAATAAAAGGCTCAGGGCGTGACAATCCTGTAATTAGTAATGTATGTATTGATACTTTTCTGCAGGATAGGAATTTTGTGATTATCACGGGCACTGGTGGTATAGGGAAGTCCATGATGATGACACATTTTATGTTGAGTACAATTAATAAATATAATGAGAGCGGAAGAATTCCTATTTTCGTCTTATTGCGTAACTATAACCCCGAGGAAGGAGATTTGGAGGATTTTATTTTCTGCGAATTCAAACGACATGACAAAGATTTAAAACTATCAGATATGATAGAAATATTAAACGATGGTCATGCGGTTGTTTTAATGGATGGCCTAGATGAGTTGAAAGCAGAGCGTCGTGAACAGTTTAATAAGGAAATCGACAAGCTTGTGGATAATTATCCAGATGCTTTTTATGTGATGTCTTCAAGGCCTACTATCAATTTTCGGGCGTATAACAGGTTCACTGTTTATGACCTTCAATTATTCACACAAGAGCAGTCTGTGAAAATGATTGAAAAATTAGATCAGAATGTGATAGATCGGGATATTCAACATGATTTTATAAAAGATCTGAAAGCAAACAGGTTTAATTTTAGTTATGAGGAGAAAACCGATTTTTTGGGGAATCCGCTTTTTTTGACAATCATGTTGCTTACATATGAGGGGAATCATGATATTCCATCCCAGAGGTATTTATTCTATGAGCAGGCGTATGATGCAATGGCTAAAAAGCATGATGCAACAAAATCACTTACACGGGAGTTTTCAACGGGGTTGAGCAGTAGGGACTTCCAATACTATTTTGGCGAATTCTGCGCCATCACCTACGAGCAGGAAAAGTATGATTTTACAACCGAGGAAATCAGTGATTGTTTTCAAGAGGTTATTGAAGCAAATCAAATAGATACCACAGCAGAAGCTTTCATTGATGACATAACTGGGAAAATATGTTTAATGTACTTAGACGGTGATAAGTACTATTTTGTACATAGATCATTTCAAGAGTATTTTGTTGCATATTTCTTTTCAAAACAGCTTGAGCAGACATATGATGCTGTTCTGGATTTGCTTATGTCTAGAGATGAAACTGATCATGATAGTATGGTTCTTCCTATGTTACATGGAATAGATTCAAAGAAAACAGAGTTATGTGTTTTTATCCCGTTCCTAAAAGAACTTTTTGAGAACCAATCGGAGAAGAACAATTATAAATACTATCTTACAAAAATTTATCCTACTTTTTGCTACGAATCAGGGGAAACAGATGAATTCCCTGATGATACATCGGAATCAGCAATCTATAATTTTATTGTCAATACTTACGATTTGAAAGAGTGTATTGTAGGTGGTGAGCTTCCAGATGAGGATATGAATGTCACATGGGAGTATACTTATTACGATAAAAACTGGGATAAACCAGAGAAAGAAGAAAGCTACCAGCTCATTAAAACTTGTGAACTTCCAGATGGGTACCGTGAGTATTATAAAAAAAAGACAGGTGAAGATATTGAAATAGTAGGAAGGTTACATCAAATTGATGTAAAGCAAGCCTATGCATCAACATGGGGAAAAGAAGCGGTAAAAATGTTTGAGGATGAATTGTTCCCATTGAAAAAGGAATATATAGCTGTAAAGAAGAAATACGAAGAACTAAAGAATACATACGAGCGAAGATCCAAAAAAAGTTGGATTTCACGATTTCATTAATGAATTGATAAGTATTTGAAATTACTAAACAGCACAGAAGCTTTATATTTTAGTCAAAGTGATCAAAATGCGAAAAAGGATTTTTAGATTGAAGGGGAATTTGGTACACAGTGTGTAGCGCATTAGAAAGCTATAAAAATTGCATTAGATATTATAGATAAGTTTGAGATAAATATGGTAAGGGAAAATGGAATATAGATTTTGCCGACCCATATCCTGAATTGGAAGATGGGGCAAAAGATATTTTGCGAGTCATTTTAAAAAGCAATATGGCAATGTCCGTTTCAAAGATACGGGAAGGAACTGGTCTTTCCGATTATAAAGTCGGGAAATGGTTGGAGACATTGGGTGAAAAAAGCTAGTACAAAGGATAGGAAGCGGACCGGCAACAAAGTATGTGGTTAGAGAAACGTCTAACGAGAAAATTACACAGCTTCAAGTTGCGTTATATAATCTCAAGACAACGGAATAAGATTTCTAGCTTTTGATTATCTTTTGAAAATGCAGTAAAGTACTCGTATAGCCTTAGAGGTATGGAACGATGAAAATGATGAAAACAATAGATATGAATGCCGATAAGGTAAAAGAAATTATAGGTGATAGCCAGAGATTCGCTTCTCCTTTTAGTGAACCGTATGGCTATTACATATGTATCGAAGAAAATGCAAGCATCAGCCCCACCATCATTCAAGAGTATTTGGAAAAGCTAAAATATATGTCTGAAAATATAGATATACTGATACAACAGGCCTTTCAATCAGAATTCTATGATTTTTACGGTGTCAATCGAAGCCTTGTTCAGTCTTCTGATCAAATGTGCCGGCAGTTAGTGGTTGATAGTTTTGTTTTATATGCAAACGATCATACAATAGGGTGCTATTTGTCAAATACACAATTTATGTTCGGGCATTTCATTGATTGTTTATGGAGCGATCGTTGGGATTTGATTTATTCGTATATTTGTTGAAGTTCCACTTGGTTTTTTCCCTCGGGCATGATACACTGTGCATGGTATAGTAATTTTTGTCGTTGTGGTTTGAAGGAAAGGGAAGAGGTCATATGGGGAGAATCTTATTGATTGATGATGCGCAGTTTGCGCGCTCGGTACTTCGGACGATACTGGAAGACAAAGGATATGCAATCTGCGGGGAGGCGGAGAACGGCAGGGAGGGCGTTGAGATGTATAAACAGCTCAAGCCGGACATGGTGTTCTGTGATATCAGGATGCACGAGATGGACGGCAAGGATTGTGTGCGCGCTATTCTTGCGGAGGACCCCAAGGCCAAGGTAGTGATCTGTACCTCCCTTGAATACCAGGACAGTATCAGCAATCTGATCAAAGCCGGCGCGAAGGGGTATATCTCCAAACCGATCAACGCTATGAGACTTCTGCATGTTACCAAGGAACTGATTGGAGAGCCATGAGTATAATTAAGACAAAGAACCTCACATTTGAATACATCAGGCGGGACGAGGAAGGCAATGTGGAGGGCATCACCACGGCGGTGGATGATGTGACTTTGAATGTCCGCGCGGGGGAATTTATCGCGATTCTTGGGCATAACGGTTCCGGCAAATCCACTCTGGCAAAGCATATCAACGCGATTTTACATCCCACGGAAGGGACGGTCTGGGTGGACGGCAGGGATACTTCCGACGAGTCTCAGGTCTGGGAGATCCGCCAGACCGCGGGCATGGTGTTCCAGAATCCGGACAACCAGATTATCGGTCAGGTGGTGGAGGAGGATGTGGGATTTGGCCCGGAGAATATGGGGGTTCCGACGCAGGAGATCTGGGAGCGTGTGGCGGAGAGCCTGCGCGCCGTGGGGATGTATCAATACCGTAAGTCTTCCCCCAATAAGCTTTCCGGCGGGCAGAAGCAGAGAGTGTCCATTGCAGGTGTATTGGCGATGCATCCCAAGTGTATTATTTTGGACGAGCCCACCGCCATGCTGGATCCCAATGGGCGAAGGGAGGTTATCCGCGCTGTCCGGGGGCTGAATGATGTGGAGAAGATCACGGTGGTGTTGATCACCCATTACATGGAGGAGACCATTCATGCGGACAGGATATTCGTCATGGAATCGGGCAGGGTTGCCATGGAAGGGACGCCCAAGGAGATTTTTTCCCAGGTGGAGCGATTGAAGGAGCTTCGGCTGGATGTGCCTCAAGTGACGCTCCTGGCCCATGAGCTGAAAGGCAGGGGGCTTAGGCTGCCGGATGGAATCCTTACCACGCAGGAGTTGGTGGAGGCAATGAAAAGGAACGGTTATCTGTAAGGAGGAATTGCTTTGTCCATTATTTTAGACCATATCAATTATATATATGGTGAGGATACCACCACGCCGGTACATGCGCTGAAGGATATCTGTCTGCAGATTCAGGACGGGGAGTTCGTGGGGATTATTGGGCACACGGGTTCCGGCAAATCCACCCTCATGCAGCATTTGAACGGGCTTGTGCGGGCCACCGGCGGGCATATTTACTATAATGGCGAGGATATCTACGACCGTGATTATGATATGAAAAAGCTGCGAAGCAAGGTAGGGTTGGTGTTCCAATATCCGGAGCATCAGCTTTTTGAGATAGATGTGTTTTCCGATGTGTGTTTCGGCCCAAAGAATCTCGGGTTGGATAGGAAGGAGACGGAGCTGCGCGCTTATGACGCGTTGCGCAAGGTGGGGCTTCCGAATGAACTGTTTTATCAGTCACCCTTTGAGTTGTCCGGCGGGCAGAAACGCCGGGTTGCCATCGCGGGAGTGCTGGCCATGAAGCCGGAGGTATTGATCTTGGATGAACCCACGGCGGGGCTGGACCCGAAGGGGCGTGACGAGATCCTGCAGCAGGTGAAGAAGCTGCAGACCGAGACAGGGATGACGATCCTTCTGGTGTCGCACAGTATGGAGGACGTGGCAGAGTATGTGGATCGCATTATCGTCATGAACGACGGCAGCGTATTGCTGGAAGGTGCGCCCCGGGACGTGTTTTCTCATTATGAGGAGTTGGAGGCGGTCGGGCTGGCGGCGCCGCAGGTGACATATATTTTGAATGAGTTTCGAAAAAACGGGTTGGATGTGGATACATCCGCTATTACGATAGGAGAGGCGGCGCAGGAGATCGCGAGGGCGCTGCACAGGTAGTCCGGGGAGTTTTATGTTACGAGATATCACTTTAGGTCAATATTATTCAACTGAATCTTTGATCCATAAATTGGATCCCCGGGTCAAGCTGTGGGGGACTTGTTTTTACATCATTTCCCTTTTTTGCTTTAAGAACTTTGTGGGATATTTGGTTGCCATGTTGTTCCTGGCGCTGGTGATCAGGCTTTCCAAGGTGCCTTTCCGTTTTATGGTAAAGGGCATGAAGTCCATTGTGTTCCTGTTGCTGATCACGGTGGGATTCAATCTGTTCCTGACGCCCGGGACGCCTGTGGTGAGTCTGTGGAAATTGAAGATCACTTGGGAGGGGATTGTGTTGGCGTCGACCATGGCGTTGCGGTTAAGCCTGCTGATCATCAGTTCTTCGGTGATGACATTGACCACGACCCCCAACAATCTCACTGACGGCATGGAGAAAATGATGGGGCCCTTAAAGCTGTTCAAGCTGCCGGTGCATGAGGTGGCCATGATGATGTCTATCGCGCTGCGCTTTATTCCGATCCTGTTGGAAGAGACGGATAAGATTATGAAAGCACAGATTGCCAGAGGGGCGGATTTTGAGAGCGGCAATCTTTTCAAGAGGGCAAAAGCCATGGTGCCGCTGTTGGTGCCTTTGTTTATCTCTGCGTTTCGCAGGGCCAATGATTTGGCGATGGCGATGGAGGCGAGATGCTACAGAGGGGGCGAGGGGCGCACGAAGATGAAACCGTTGATTTATAAAAAGCAGGATTATCTGGCATATGCGGGACTCCTGATCTATTTTGTGGTGAGCGTGGCATTGGGAAGGATGACGTTTTAACTGAGAGGAGAGGGTTATGGACAAAAAGCGGGTGCGTCTCACGGTGTCCTACGACGGCACTGCCTATCATGGCTGGCAGGTACAGAATAACGGCATCACCATCGAGAGTGAGTTAAATCGTTGTCTGTCAGAGCTGCTGCAGGAGCCCATTCAGGTGATCGGCGCCAGTCGGACGGACGCGGGCGTGCATGCTCTGGGGAATGTGGCGGTGTTTGACACCACGTCGCGTATGCCTGCGGACAAAATCTCTTATGCGCTCAACCAACGTCTTCCGGAGGATATCCGGATTCAGCGTTCGGAGGAGGTGGATCTGCAATGGCATCCTCGTCACTGTGAGAGCCGCAAGACTTATGAATATCGTATTTGCCGGAATGAATTCCCGATTCCCGTGAAAAGGCTCTATTCCCTGTTTACTTATCGGGATTTGGATGTGGATGAAATGCGTGAGGCGGCGGCTTATCTGGTGGGGGAACATGATTTTAAGAGTTTCTGCCAGACGGGGGCGCAGGTGGAGAGTACCGTGCGCAGGATTTATGAATTGACCTTGGAGGAACAGGGGCAGGATCTGGTGGTTCGCGTCTGTGGCAACGGCTTCCTCTATAATATGGTGCGCATTATCGTGGGGACGTTACTGGAAGTGGGCGAGGGCAGACGCCGGCCGGAGGACATGGCGGGAGTCCTGGAGCAGAGGGATAGGAAGTTTGCCGGTCCCACGGCTCCCGCCCATGGTTTGATATTGGTGAAATATGAGTGGTGCTAGGAAAGTGCACGCTTTTCGTTTATTTTTTATTTGATAGGGATAGCTGTTCAGTGGCTTTCTTGCCATCACTATAATAGGTCAGTGCCACGACTCTGCCGGAAGTGTCATTTACGACGACAACCAGGCAGTCGTTCTTGGTGAAATTCTGGTAAAAGGTTGCCGTCGAGGAGCCCTGCCCGATATCGTTCAGAACCTCATAGACGCTCTCGTATGGATAGGTGATGTTGTCTTTTAAATAGAGGGCAGCATCTCCCATTTTTATGCCATACATGCTATAAATTCTGCTGTCGGTGTGGAGGCCGGACTGTTTTCCGTCAATATAGACGATACCGATGTTGTTTTCCTCGCTTCCGTCCACGGTGATTTCGCCCTCCGTGAATTCGTAGATTTTCTTTACCATATTGGGTTTGTCTGACAGCGTGATGCCAAGGGTGCGTTCAAGCTCGTATTTTGACATCGTTAAATAAGGAGTCAGATCCGTGACTTCCGGATACACAAAATTGTAGAATGCTTTTCCGGCATATATCACGATAAAAATAAGAATCGCCCACTTGATAATTTTTTTTAATTCCATGATTTTCCTCCTGATTCACTACAATGTTACCTATTCTAGCTACTATTTTAGCCATATTATGGATATACGTCAATGCTCTTTTGGAGTCTTAGCACAACTTTTGCAAATCTTGGCAAATTACATCTTGACAGCGGGCATCCCATATCATATAATATACAACTGTGACAGTGTTTAGAAATGCTTGGTCAAAGCCCCGATTAAGCATTTTTGATAAAGAGTTTACATTGTATGAATCGTTGTCCAGAGCGTGCTTGGGAGGTGGCCGGACATCCGCCGAACAGCAGACAGCCGGGACACAAAAACGCAAAAGTAACTATGGAGGAAACATCATGAAAACATTTATGGCTAGTCCGGCTACAATCGATAGAAAATGGTATGTAGTAGACGCTGAAGGCATGACTCTCGGTCGTTTGGCTTCCGAGGTTGCCAAGGTTTTAAGAGGTAAGAACAAGCCAATCTTCACACCCCATATGGACACCGGCGATTATGTGATCGTCATTAATGCCGAGAAGGTGAAAGTAACCGGTAAGAAGATGGATCAGAAGATTTATTATCATCACTCTGACTATGTGGGTGGTATGAAAGAGACTACCCTGAGAGAGAAGCTGGCAAAGAAGCCCGAGCAGGTAATCGAGCTGGCTGTCAAGGGGATGCTTCCCAAGGGACCTTTAGGAAGACAGATGTACACCAAGCTGCACGTATACGCGGGGCCTGATCACAATCATGCTGCTCAGAAGCCCGAAGTGCTGACATTCTAAAGGACTGAAAGGAGGAAAATAAGACATGGCTAAGACAGAGAGATATTATGGTACAGGCAGAAGGAAAAAGGCGATTGCCAGAGTATATCTGGTACCCGGCAAGGGTAAGGTAACCATCAACAAGAGAGATATGGATGAGTATTTTGGTCTTGAGACCTTGAAGGTGATCGTGCGCCAGCCTTTGGTTGCCACGGATACTGTTGAGAAATATGATGTGATCGTAAACGTGAAGGGCGGCGGATATACCGGACAGGCAGGTGCTGTGAGACACGGTATCGCGAGAGCGTTGCTTCAGGTGGATGGCGAGTACAGACCTGTTCTGAAGAAGGCCGGTTTCCTGACCAGAGACCCTCGTATGAAGGAGAGAAAGAAGTACGGCTTGAAGGCTGCAAGACGTGCGCCTCAGTTCTCAAAACGTTAATGTTACAAAGCTTCAAAAGTGTATTCAATGTCCCCGAAAGCATTGCGTTTTCGGGGATTTTTTTGTAAAGGATGAAATAGCGGTACATTATACTTGAAACAGACGCTAAAACATGATATAGTATAGATACATAAAAGGAAACAACCGCCCACAAAGTGGTTGACCTCCAGTAGCAGTAAAGCCTACCTTCACCGGGCAAGTGACAAGGTAGGCTTATTTATTTTCGCTTGTTATTCCTATCAATATAGGCAAGCAGTGCAACAAGAAACGTTCCGAAAAGAATTAACAATGTTAAAACTTCGTATGTACTCATCTGCACCACCTCCCCTCTTTTTTCAAGTTTAGGGAGGCTACCACCTTGCAACACGATTGTTCCTCTCTGGTATTCTACCATATTCCTTGTTTTATGACAATTACTTATCAGTTTTTCACAAACAAGAACGCATGTTCGACCCTACCTTGACATCGAACTGTGAGTGTGCTACAGTTGTGATAATGAAATTCGCGACAAGCGGCAATTGCAAGGGGTAGCAAAATGAACATACGAACTATGAATCAACAGGAAAAGGTGGCATATATGCTGAGCGAGCCGGTTCCACATTTAGTGTGTCAATTGGCGGTGCCGACGATTATCAGCATGCTTGTGACCTCTTTTTATAATATGGCGGATACCTTTTTTGTGGGTAAGATCAATACACAGGCTACAGCGGCGGTGGGCGTGGTGTTCTCCGTGATGGCGCTGATACAGGCTTGTGGCTTCTTTTTCGGGCACGGTTCGGGGAATTATATCTCCCGCACGCTGGGGGCGGGAGAGTTCGAGGATGCGGGGCGGATGGCGGCCTGCGGGTTCTTTTGCGCATTTATCCTCGGCACGGTGTTGGGGGTGCTGGGGCTGATTTTTTTGGAGCCTTTGGCTATGTTTCTAGGCTCCACGGACACGATTCTGCCATATACGGAGCAGTATTTGGGCATTATACTGTTGGGGATGCCATTTATGATGTCTTCACTGGTGCTGAACAATCTGCTGCGCTTTCAGGGGAGCGCTTCCTATGCGATGGTGGGGATTGTCAGCGGAGCAGTGTTAAATATAGCGTTGGATCCGCTTCTGATCTTTGTGTTTAATCTGGGGATAGCGGGGGCGGCGTTGGCTACCACGATCAGTCAGATAGTGAGTTTTATTCTGTTGCTTGTCATGAGTCGCAAGGGCGGCAACATTCAAGTAAAATTCAGCAATTTCAAGCCCAGCGGGTATTATCTGTTGGAGATTACCAAGGGGGGATTTCCTTCCCTGTGCAGACAGGGGCTTGGGAGCGTTGCCCAGATTTGCATGAATCGGGCGGCGGGCGCTTATGGAGGCTTGTATGGCGTGGATTATGGCGATGCGGCGATTGCGGCTATGTCTGTGGTCAACAGGGTGACGATGTTCGCCAACTCCGCCCTGATCGGCTTTGGACAGGGATTTCAGCCCGTGTGCGGCATGAATTATGGCGCAAAGAAGTATCAGCGTGTGAAGGAAGGATTTGTATTTTGCGTGAAATACGCCACTATATTTTTGTTGGTGGTGGCGGTTCTGGGGATTGCCTTTGCCGAGCCTATTGTGACAGTGTTCCGGCGGAATGACCCGAATGTGATCCAGGTGGGCACGTTGACGCTGCGGCTGCAGTGTCTGGCATTCCCGTTGAATGCCTTCGTGGTGATGGCCAATATGATGATGCAGGCGATTGGCAAGGCGGTGCGGGCCTCCGTCACGGCGGCAGCGAGGCAGGGGTTGTTTTTCCTGCCCTTTATCTGGATATTGCCAAGGTTTTTTGGATTGTTGGGTGTGCAGATGTGTCAGGCATGTTCGGACGTGTGTACTTTCCTGTTGGTGATTCCCCTATGCATCAGTGTCTTGCGGGAGATGAAAGAGGGGGATGAAGATTTGAGCGAAGAGCGGTGTGGAAATGGAGATTAGAATGGACAAAACGACAAAAAGGATTATTATCTTTTTAGGTATTACCTTTGTGGTGACCTATCTCTATGAATTTTTGGTGCTTTACCCGTTGGTGTTCAGTGACGAGGTGGCTATGCAGATGCTTGCCCAGGTACTGCTGGGGGTAGTTATGATTTTCCCGGCATTGGGAGTGCTTGTCACCAGACTGATCACGAAGGAGGGTTTCAAGGGGAATTCCTTTCTGCTGCCCAAAACGGGAAAGCGAAGTGTCAAGTGGTTTTTGTTTGCGTGGTTTGGCCCCGTGGTGCTCACCGTGCTGGGAGCGGGGGTGTATTTTCTGATTTACCCGCAGCGGTTTGATTCCAGTCTCTCTTATATGGGGGAGGTAATGGCGGCCAGCGGTGTGGAGATGACCACGGAGATGCTCCAAGGAACCATGGCAGCTCAGATTGTGATGGCTGTGTTCTTGGCGCCTCTGTTGAATCTGTTTACCTGTTTTGGCGAAGAGTGGGGGTGGAGAGGGTATCTTTTACCTAAGATGCGGGAGAAGCTTCCCTTATTTGCCGTGCTGCTTGTCAATGGCGTGATCTGGGGCCTGTGGCACGCGCCCCTTACTGCGATTGGGCATAATTATGGTATGGGCTATCCGGGGTATCCCGTGACGGGGATTCTTGCCATGTGCTGCTTTTGCATTGTGATGGGTGTGATATTTTCATTTATTACCATCAAGACGGGAAGCTGTATTCCTGCGGTGATTGCCCATGGCAGTCTGAATGGTTTTGCCTCCGTGGCGATTTATTTCACGGACGGAAAGGATATCAATTCTTTTGTGGGACCGGCGCCCACGGGGATTCTTGGCGGCAGTGCGTTTATTCTGTGTGCGGCGGTGATGGCGGTGGCGCTGCTTAAGGGACAGCGGCAGGCGACGGCTAAGAGTGTGTCGGATGAAAGTATGGAAAATTGCTGATTGCATTTTTTGGTTAAAATCCCGCAAATTGCATATACTGCCTTCGGAGGATGGCGAAAATGCAAAGTCTTTTTTTGATAATCTTTGGCGGGAGCTTTGGTTTGCTGGCGGCGGCAGGAGTCTTTACTGTCCTGGTGGCTGTGGGGCTGGTGCCTCGTTTTGCAGGAAAAACACACACGGCGGGAAAGGTGCTTCTCTATGAGGAGATGGTCATATTCGGCACGATTGCGGGTTGTTTCTTAAGTATTTTCCCGGAGTACAGTCAGGCGGGAGCTTTCCTGCGTGGCTTTTTTCCGCAGGCGGGCGCGTGTTGGACGTTTTTGGGGTATCTCAGTCAGGGAATTATTGGATTGTTTTCAGGCATGTTTATCGGTTGTCTGGCATTGGCGATTGCGGAGATGTTGGATTCCGTGCCGATTTTTGCCAGACGGGTCTCGTTTCGGCATGGTTTGGGGCTGGCTATCACCAGCATGGCGGTGGGAAAGCTTTGCGGTTCGCTGTTCTACTTTTGGTATGAATTGCACCAGGTAGTGCAGTGAGGGAGGACCGTAAGAAATGGCAAACAGTGCAACCGTCTATATCAAGTGTGACCGAAACGTGGAGACAAGGGAGAAGGATGTATATATGAAGGATGTGGGAGAGGTGTATTGCTCGGACAAGAATGTTCAGGCAAAATGCCGCTCCCTTAAAGTGTATCATTTCGCTAAGGAGGAAATAAAGCGTCATGTGATCAGTAGTCTTGATCTGGTGAAAATGATGGAGGAAGCGTGTCCGGGTATCAGTGTGGATGTGGTAGGCGAGACGGACGTGCTGGTAGAGTGGGTGGATGTGAATCGGCACAAGGGTGCGGGGCAATGGCTGAAGGCGGCATTGGTGTGTCTGGTGAGCTTTTTTGGTACTGCTTTCACCATCATGGCGTACCACAACGATATCGGTATCAACGATGTTTTTACAGAGATTTACCGGATTGTCATGGCAAAGGAGCCATCGGGGCCCAATGTGTTAGAGATTTCTTATTCTATTGGCCTGGCGGCGGGCATTATCGTGTTTTTTAATCATGTGGGCGGCAGGCGGCTCACCAAGGACCCTACACCTTTGGAAGTAGCTATGCGTAATTACGAAGAGGATGTGGACAAAGCGCTGATAGAAACAGCAGAAAGGGAGGGGAGAGAGGAGCAAACTAACTAAAATAACGACTGATATTTCAAGTTTTTTGTGCAAAGTGCTTGCGAATAAAGTTTTGTGTAGTATAATTAGGTATATGGGAAATTTGTGGCAAAAGGACAAAAGTTATGGGGAAACGAAATAATAAAAGGTATTCTTTGGTCATAATCATTGTGGGGCTTGTCATAGTGTTCACATCCCTTGCGATTTGTTCCTTCAGTATCCGGAACAATCTTGAGAAAGAGATGGAGGACACTTTGCGGGATGTTGCAGTCCAGAATGTGGTGGCCATCAATGATGAAATATATGTTCAATATAAGCTTTTGCTCGGGTTTGCCTCCGAGATCCAGGAACATCCTGAGCGGGAGAAAGAGATCGTGCAGAATATGACGGCTTTTGTGGAGTCCTATGGTTTCAAGCGCATGGGCTATGCCCATGGGGATGGAATGGCCCACACAACTGACGGATATAACGCCGATGTGAGTGACAGGAATTTCTTCCAGCAGAGCATGGAAGGGAAGGTTTGGATTACGGCGGCACAGGAGGAGCAATTTGCGCAAACCGGGGGAGCAATCAATGTGTTCAGCCTTCCGGTCTATGGCGGTGACGGAGAGGAACCGACGGGGGTAATTTTTGCCACCTATGACAACGAGATTTTTCAGGATATGCTGGATATAGATTTCTTTAACAAGCAGGGGTCAAGCTGTATTATTAAAACCGACGGAGATATTATCGCACTCTCCAACAACTCTCCTATGCAGGGGGAGACGAATTTCCTGACGCATCTTATGGCGGAGCAGGTGGCGAGTGCTTCAAAAAAGAAGAGCTCAGAGCTTGTCCAGAAGATGCGGAGTGCGATGGCATCGGGGAAAAGTGGTATTGAACGCTGTGAAGAGGCACATGAGGCCGGCCATGCCTTTATTTTCTACTATACACCTATCAATGAGAATATTTATGGCGGACAGTGGTACATGATTGCCGCGGTGCCTGAGACGGTGTTGGCACAACGTACTGCCCCCGTGATGCGCAATGTTCGGATTTTTGCGGGTTTCATGTTTGTGGTTGCTCTTGTGGGTGTAAGCTTTTATCTTTACATAGAGCGAAAACGGAAGGATGAGCTTGTGAGTCTGGCATATGAGGATACCCTTACGGGCGGATATAATTTTGCGTGCTTCAGGGAGAGCTCCAAGACGCGCACGGGGTTGGCGGGCTATGTGGTTGCCATGGATTTGGCGGAATTTAAGCTGGTCAACAGCAGCTTTGGTGTGCAGAAGGGGGACGAGACCCTGCTTGAACTGTGGAAGATTCTGCGGGAGGATGTCAGTGACACGGAGATGGTGGCCAGAGTCAACGCGGATCGCTTTGTGTTGTTCCTGAAGGCGGAGAGCAAGGAAGAGCTTGAGGAGCGGCTTGACAGGTTGATTGAGCGGATAGAGGAGATTCCTCAGCGTTTGAAGATTCCTGCGCTGTTTCCTGTGTTTGGCGTTTATTATGCGCAATCTTTGGATGAGCCGGACAAGTATTATGGTTTTGCGGTGCAGGCAAAGCAGTTGATCAAGGGACGCAGGGATCGCCATTATGCGTTTTATGAGGAGATAGACTACAAGCGGGTTCTCGAGGAGAAGGAGATGGAGAACAGCTTCAGCAAGGCGATTGAGGATGAAGAGTTTGAGATTTGGTATCAGCCCAAGTTCAGTGCCCAGGAAGGGGAAGCCATCGGTGCGGAGGCCTTGGTGCGCTGGCGCAAATCCAATGGCTCCATGCTATCGCCGGGCAGATTTATTCCGCTTTTTGAGCGGAATGGCAGCATCGCTGCACTGGACGAGTACATATTCCGCAAGGTCTGTGCGCAACAGAAGGCATGGTTGGAGAAGGGGTATGAAGTGTTGCCCGTTTCCGTGAATATTTCCCGGGTGAGCCTTTACTTTGGCGATATCGTGGAGAATTACGAGAAGATTATGGCGGACTGTGGATTGGATTCCAAGTACATCCAGTTGGAGATCACCGAGAGCGCGACCGTGGATAACACGGATATCGCAGGATTGATTGAGCGTTTCCACAAGGCAGGTTTTATTATGCTTTTGGATGATTTTGGGAGCGGTTATTCTTCCCTTGCGTCCCTCAACACGCTTCATTTTGACACCTTGAAGCTGGATAAAAGCCTGATTGATTTTATCGGGGACGAGAGCGGGGAGAAGCTCTTGGAGCACATCACGAAGCTTGGACAGAGTCTGGGGCTGCATATTACGGCTGAGGGTGTGGAGACAGAGAATCAGTTAGTGTTCCTGAAAACCTTGTGCTGTGATGACATTCAGGGATATTATTTCTCAAAGCCTTTGTCCATGGAAGAATATGGTAAGAACATTATCAACGTCGAAGCGAGACAAATGTTCGGATAAAGGTGATATAATGAAACAGGAAATAGGTAATTGCGAAACACAGTGTTTCGCAATTATTTTTTTATATAGAAAAATCCAATAGAAAAGTGCATAGTTCCCATACATTCGGGAGACATTATCTCTGAGGGTCAGAATATTTGACCAGAAGCATGCGTGGCTGATCAGCCGGGTACAAATAAGCGGGAAGAGAGGATCTGGTATGGGAGAAGTGACAGAAGCGGAAAAGCAAGCCTATAATGAGTATGTGAAGGAGGTAACACCCACACATAATCTGGGGATGCAGATGGTAAAGGCCTTTATCATGGGGGGCGCTATCTGTTTGGTGGGGCAGTTTATTCTGAACATGGCAGGTAATATGGGGCTGGACAAGCAGACTGCGGGAAGCTGGTGCAGCCTTATTTTAGTGCTTGCAAGTGCGGTGTTGACAGGATTTGGCCTTTATTCCAAGTTGGTCAAGTGGGGCGGCGCGGGGGCGTTGGTGCCAATCACCGGATTTGCCAACAGTGTGGCTGCCTGCGCGGTGGAATTCTCTGTGGAGGGACAGGTGTTTGGCATTGGATGCAAGATTTTTACCATTGCGGGGCCGGTCATCTTGTACGGAATCTTTGCAAGCTGGCTTCTGGGACTGGGCTGCTGGATTCTCCAACTGATGAACGTAATTCAGCTTTGATGGGCATGGTACGGCTTTGATGCCCGTTTCATATGGCAAGGTGGCTGCGCGCAGCGAGAAAAGGAGGCGGCATATGTCATTAATAGGAAAAGAAGTAAGTGATTTTGAGGTGCAGGCATTTCATAAGGATAACTTTATCACTGTGAAAAAGTCGGATATCATAGGAAAATGGTCCGTGTTTTTCTTTTATCCGGCTGATTTTACCTTTGTGTGTCCCACGGAGTTGGAGGATTTGCAGGACAAATATGGGGAGTTTCGGAAGATGAATTGTGAGATTTACTCAGTTTCCACGGATTCCCATTTTGTGCATAAGGCATGGAAGGATGCGTCCGAGCGTATCAAGAAGTTGGAATATCCCATGCTGGCCGATTCCACTCATCAGTTGAGCAAGGATTTCGAGGTGTTGATC
>CAMWLG010000027.1 GCA_947175035.1 uncultured Lachnospiraceae bacterium
TATATGCATAACCACGGTTATTATATGCACTTGCCAAATTGGGATCCAACTCCATTGCTTTATTGAAATCTTGGAGGGCCTTTTCATACTGTCCTAAATCGGCATATACATAACCACGGTTATTATATGCAACTACATTCTCTGGATATATCTCAATCGCTTTCGAATACTCATCCATAGCATCCTGTTGGCGTCCCTCGCCATGGGCACGGTTCCCTCGGCGAAGATAATCCCAAACAGTAAGTGTCTGCTCTTTCTCCCGCTGCTCTTCTTCATGCTGCTCCGCTTTATTCATTTCCTGAAGGGCTTCCTGAATTTCCGGTTTTTTATTCAGTTCTTCCCACTGCTGATGATATTGCTGAACACGCTTCTCGTACTTCTTCTGTAGATGCTCTGCCGTAAGTCCTGGCCGGATGGCATCTCCATACATAGCTTTTCCAATTTCTACCATCAAAGCATCAAACCCATCAATCGCGACGAAATATCCATTCCGCTTTTCCACAAATCTCTGAATCTTCTCTTCAGGCAGATCAGAGGAATCAAGCTTTCCACGATAACACCAATATACGCCCCTACGCATGTCAGTACGATCGTCTTCCAAAAAAGACATCAAACTATGGTCACCGCCAGCATAGCCAATCACTATGGGTGTGTAGGAATTGAGCGCATGGTTCAGAGCTATCTTCCATTCCGATTTCAATTCGTTGGTCGTCTCTGGACTATTAAACGGCGCGTACATCAAACCGCGATGCACCTTCGCCACAATGGGACGCTGGATATTTGCATCCATATAGCCCACCAAAGATTCATGGCTGACAACAAGCGGCTTCTTATCTGTGTACAAAAACAGGGCATCTTCCACCAGACTGTCGAAATTCGTGGTAATGACCAGATTATTCTGATTGTTTTCTGTCAGCAGCTTTGCTAATGTGTGATAGCCAATGCTTGGGTCACAACGCTCCATGATTTTCTCCAGATAGCTATATCCCATACGTGGATTGGCATGAAAACGCAGTTTATAGATATCAAAATAATACTCACTTGAGATTGCACTGCCCTCTTTTTTAGCGCACTGCCACGCCGTTTCAATCTCATCAAACTTGTGCTCAATTTTCTTTTCTTCATACAGGTTACTGGCAAGCCTGCGCGTTTCTTCTTCATCCATCGGAGGCATTCCTCGATCCCCCAACTTGCCCATGAGACAATCCATCCACTGCATCTCAAGGGTGCTGCCGCTAGGGATGCCAGATTCTACCGACGCGCCAGAACCCAAGATGAAGCAAAATCGCTGCTCACTATTTTCGGTTGATTCCTTTATCATCCGTGATAAACTCTTCGCTGAAAGAATTCTGGACTTTGAAAACGCCATGCCGACCGCCCCCAATCTCTTATTATTACTTATAATAGTCGCATTTTCTACATTTGTCAACAATGGCCTTATTCTTCTTGATTTTCACATGCTTAGAATTATCTCCCTTGAGTGAAAAGCCTTTTTTGACAAGGTTGTGGGCTGAATTTTTAAGATTGTAATATGTATTTTAGAGAGACCGTATCATCAATCACAGTCTCTCACTGTATATATTTTTATACCCTTCCCCGTAAATCTCCGTGGCGCTGGTGACGATCATAAACGCCATGGGGTCTTCCTCCTTCACGATCTCCTCCGCCTTAAACGAAAGATTCTTGCGAACCACGCACATGATGACATTCTTCTGCCTGCCGCTGTAAGCGCCGCTCCCGTTCACATATGTCACGCCGATATCCAGCTCCTCAAGGATACGCTTTGTGATGACCTCATAATGATCGCTGATAATATAAATCAGCATCGCGCCGTCCCGTCCGTACAATACCAGATCCAGCACAATCGAGGTGATAAAGATCGCCATACCAGAGTACAGGGCACGCTCCACATTCCGAAACAGCAGCGCAGACGCAGTCACAATCGCCGCATCCAACGTCAGGAACAGGGAACCCGTCTTAATATAAGGCATTTTCAGGCGAAGGAGCTTTACTATAATATCCATGCCGCCTGTGGTCGCCCCCGCCTTAAACACCAATCCCATTCCCACCGCGATCAATCCACCACCCACGGCTGCCGCCAGGAACAGATCGCTTGTCAGCGCACCCATGGGCGCCAGCAGATTGGTAAACAGAGACGTCAAAAAAGTGCAATAGATAGTGGATAAAATGAATCGGAAGCCGAATTTCCACATCCCCACCGCCAAAATCGGAATATTCAACAACAGAATCCATGTACCCGTCTCCAATCCCGTCACCCGATTCAAAATAATGGAAATACCCGTTACTCCGCCTGTCGCCATAGAATTGGGGTCCAGGCAAAGGCTGACTCCCGCCGAATACACACCTGCCGCCACCGTCATCAACAGATAATCCAACACCCGACGCATAGGCGTTTTCTTGGCAATATACTTCAACTCTCTCTGCTTTATTTTGTCTGCTTCGGTCATTTTCTAACACCTCTCCTTCAATACATTAGTTATGCCCCAAAAAAAGTAAAACCTGCAATTTAATTTGCAGGTTTTAGTCTTCAAGTATAATCCTCTTAAATGTTAGTACGCACCAGTTTCGGCTTATATCCTTCCTTCTCCAACGCGTCCATAATCTGTTTCTTATGCTCTGTTCCAAACGCCTCCAGCGTAATGCGCAGCTCCACTGCAGCACTGCGGTTAATGGATACAAACTGATTGTGCTCCAGCTTGATGACATTGCCGTTGACATCCGCAATAATGCTGGAAACCCTGCACAGCTCCCCCGGCTTGTCCGGAAGCAGCACGGAGACAGTGAAAATCCTATCCCGCATGATCAATCCCTGCTGTACCACGGAGGACATGGTGATCACATCCATATTACCACCACTTAAGATAGACACCACCTTCTTGTCAGAAATCTTCAAGTGTTTCAATGCCGCCACTGTCAGAAGCCCCGAGTTCTCCACCACCATCTTGTGGTTCTCCACCATATCCAAAAAGGCAACCACCAATTCTTCGTCGTCCACAGTGACAATATCGTCAAGATTCGTCTGCAAGTATGGGAATAACTTCTCCCCCGGTGTCTTCACTGCCGTGCCGTCCGCAATGGTGTTGACACTGGGCAATGTAGTAACTTTTCCGTTTTTCAGAGACTCCTGCATACAATTTGCACCCGCGGGCTCCACACCGATCACTTTGATCTTGGGATTCAGAAGCTTTGCCAAAGTTGACACTCCTGTCGCAAGTCCGCCTCCGCCGATAGGAACAAGAATATAGTCCACCAGGGGCAATTCCTTAAAAATCTCCATGGCAATCGTTCCCTGACCCGTAGCCACTGTCAGATCGTCAAAAGGATGGATAAAGGTATAACCATGTTCCTCCGCCAACTCATATGCCTTGGCACATGCCTCGTCATACACATCTCCAAAAAGAACCACCTCTGCGCCATAATTCTTGGTGCGATTCACTTTGATGAGCGGTGTGGTGGTGGGCATCACAATCGTCGCTCTCACGCCAAAACACTGGGCCGCATAGGCAACTCCCTGTGCATGGTTGCCTGCCGAAGCAGTAATCAGGCCCTTGTCCCGCTCCTCCGCTGTCAGGGTGCTGATCTTATAGTAGGCGCCCCGCAGCTTATATGCCCCTGTGAACTGCATATTTTCCGGCTTCAAATAAACCCGGTTCCCTGTCTGCTTACTGAAATAGTCACTGTAAACCAGCTTGGTTTCCGAAGTCACCTTTTTTACAATTTCACTTGCTTCCTCAAATTTGTCCAAAGTCAACATTTGTTCTTCCATCTTCCCAACAATCCTTTCCACATCCTTATAGTTTCTTGCATCCAAAGCTTCCTAATCCGGCCATCTCATATCGGAATAATCGATATTAAAATACTCGGCACTGGAATTTTCGGCATCGGAATCATCTTCATCAGAAATATCTACATCAAACAGTGCGTTTACGAACTCCTCCGGATCGAATTTCTGCAAATCATCTATACTCTCTCCGACGCCGATATATTTCACCGGTACACTCAACTCCGACTGGATTGCCACGGCGATACCGCCCTTTGCCGTGCCGTCCATCTTGGTGAGCACAATCCCCGTGAGATCTGCCACATCCCCGAACTCCCTCGCCTGTACCAACGCGTTCTGCCCCGTGGTGCCGTCCAATACGATCAGATTCTCTCTATGTGCATCCGGGAATTCCCTGTCGATAATGCGATTCATCTTGCGCAGCTCTTCCATCAGATTCTTCTTATTGTGCAAACGTCCAGCCGTATCGATCAGAAGCACGTCCACGCCCCTCGCCTTAGCCGCGTTCACCGCGTCATACACCACGCTGGCGGGGTCTGCGCCCTCTACGCCGCCAATCATGGGAACATCCGCCCGCTTTGCCCACTCCGCAAGCTGGTCTCCCGCCGCCGCCCGGAAGGTATCCGCCGCCGCGATCAACACCTTTCTGCCCTCGCTCTTTATCTTGCTGGCAAGCTTTCCCACGGTGGTGGTCTTGCCCACACCGTTGACACCGATCACCATAATAACGGACTGCCTGTGCTCAAACTCATAAGCCTGACTTTCCACCTGCATCTGCTCTTTGATATTGTCCACCAGGAGCTGCTTACAGTCCGCCGGTTCCTTGATGTGCTGTTCCCGCACCTGAATCTTCAGCTTTTCAATGATCGCGTTGGTGGCATTGACGCCAATGTCCCCCATGATCAGAATCTCTTCAAGCTCCTCATAGAATTCATCATCAATGGTGGAAAAACCACTGAATACAGAGTCAATCCCCTGCACGATATTGTTACGGGTCTTGGTCAGTCCATCCTTTAGACGCTGGAAAAATCCCTTTTTCTCACTTTTATCACTTGCAATCTCTTCACCCATTCAGCCACCCCCTGACTAATCATCCAATTCCTTATCAATCAAATTTACGCTCACCAGAGTGGAAACACCCTTCTCCTGCATCGTGATACCATAGAGCCTGTCTACCTGCTCCATCGTGCCTCTTCTGTGGGTGATGACAATGAACTGTGTGTTCTTTGTCAGCTTATGTAAGTATTTGGCAAAACGCCCCACATTGGAATCGTCCAGCGCCGCCTCGATCTCGTCCAGCAGACAAAAGGGGGAAGGTTTCAGGTTCTGGATTGCAAACAAAAGCGCAATGGCAGTCAACGCCTTCTCTCCACCGGAGAGCTGCATCATATTCTGCAGCTTTTTCCCAGGAGGCTGTGCAATAATGCGGATGCCCGCCTCCAGAATATCCTCTTCCTCCATCAGCTCCAGCGTTCCCTTACCGCCGCCGAACAGTTCCTTGAACACCTTGTCAAACTCTCTGGTAATCTCGGCGAATTTCTCCGTAAACTGCTTGCGCATGGCGGTATCCAATTCCTCAATGATGCCCTCCAAGGTCTTCTCGGCCTCCACCAGGTCATCGTGCTGGGTCTTTAAGAACGTATATCTTTCCATCAGGTTTTTGTAATCCTCGATGGCGTTCACATTCACATCCCCCAGACGCTTGATCTGATCCCTCAAAGCAGCCACATCACGCTTCATCACGGTGAGATCCGTCAAGCTCTCATCCCGAATTGCCGCCGCGTCGCTCAACGTGATTTCATACTCATCCCACATATAATTGATCTGTGAGGTGATCGACTCCTCCAGCTTTTCCTTCTGGGAACTCAGACGATATACCTCCTTATCCAGAGAGGTCATGCGCTCAGCCAGCTCCTCCCTACTCTTGAAGAAGTTCTTCTGACTTGCGGCAAGTTCCTCCTTGCGGGCAGTATCCTCTTTCAGCTTGATCTCCGACTCGTTTTGCGCTTCATGGGAGGCGGCGATTGTCAGCTCAATCTCCTGTATCTGCCCCTGCTTCTCCTCAACGGCCTTGGCATTATCC
Organism: uncultured Lachnospiraceae bacterium; assembly: GCA_947175035.1. Lineage (GTDB taxonomy): Bacteria > Bacillota > Clostridia > Lachnospirales > Lachnospiraceae > Acetatifactor. The sequence goes on from CAMWLG010000027.1 coordinate 5,886, forward strand.
TCCAATGCCTGCAGGATTTCATCCAATTCCGCCTGAAAACGGTCTATCTCCGCATTGATACGCTCCACATTGGTCTGTTGGAAGCTCTGGGTCTGCAGCATCCTCTCCACCTTCAAATCCCACTCGGCAACCTGTGCCGCCGCCTCGGCTTCCGCGGTGCGCTTCTCCTCCACCTCTTTCTGGAAAATCACAATCTGCTCCTGTGTGGTCTTTTCCGTGCTCTCACTGTCGGCAAGTTCTTGTTGAATCGCTTCTTTATTGTTCTGAATATCCTGAATCTGTGCTGTGATCTCTTTCTCTTCCAGGCGCAGGCTCTGGGCACCTTCCTGCTCTTCCTCCATTCGCTCTCTCGCCTGCTCAATATTCAGTCTCGCGGTGTTCTGCTGAATGGACTTACGCTGAATATCCGCTTTCAACGCCTCGATATCCATACGGAGTTTATTTCTGCCGGACTTGGTATCCGCTATCTCCTGATTGGTGTCATCAATAGAATTCTTTAACTTCTTGACACTCTTTTCCAGCTCGTCAATCTCCCGGCGTCTTCCCAAGAGATTGCTATTATTCTTGAAAGCACCGCCGCTGATAGCGCCGCCCGGCACCAAAAGCTCTCCCTCCAACGTGACCATGCGGATGCCATAATCGTACTTTCTGGCAATCTTCACGGCATTGTCCACATTGTCAACCACCACAATCCGACCTAACATGGATTTCGCTACATTCCGATATTTATCCGCGATCTCCACCAACTCGTCCGCCATGCCGATTACCCCTTTCTCGTTCAGAGAATCAGGGTTCTTGAATTCCTGGGGCTTTGTAATGCTTGTGAGGGGTAGGAATGTCGCCCTTCCCAGACGATTCTGCTTCAGATACTGAATCATCTTCTTGGCAGTGTTCTCGTCGTCGGTGACAATATTCTGGATATTGCCCCCCAGCGCGGTCTCGATGGCGGTCTCATACTTTTTATCCACCTTGATGATATCCGCCACAACGCCGATAATGCCCTTTTCCTTTTCCTTCTGTTCCATCACCTTCTTGACGCTGCCGCCATATCCCTCGTAGCGCTCCGTCAGATTGGTCAGAGCGTCCAACTTGGACTGTTCCATATGATATGCCGCCTGAGCCTCACGCAGCTTGGCGTCCAGATTGGTCAGCTTCACGCGGATATCTCCCAACTCCAGATTCGCCGCTGCCTCCTGCTCGTTCATCTGCCCAATCTCTGCTGTAATCTGCTCGAACTCCGCCTCCAACTGCCTGATCTGTTCCTCTCGCTCCGCCTCGTCTGACTTGGCGCGCAAGAGCCTGGAATTCAGCTCTGCCCTCCGGATATTCACCTGCTCCATCAGAGTGTCAAAACTACCCATTTTGGACTTGATGGCGGCGCGTTGATTTAACTCGCCGATAATGACATTCTTGCCGCTCTCTATCTTTTCATTCAGTTCTTCTATCTCTGTCTGGATTTTCTCCAAGGCAGCCTTCACGTTCCCTGCCGTGTCCGAGATCTCCTGCACCTGGCTGTCAATCCCCTGCTTTTCCTCTAAGATTCCCTGCTTTTCCTTATTGTGGGTCTCAATCTCCTCCTGCAAGGCATTCCTTCTGTTGGTCAGGTGGGTCTCACTGCCTTTTGCCGAATTAATCTGCTCCTTTAAGACATTGATCTCGCCCTCCAGCTTGCCGCGCATAAGCCCCGTGTCTGTCAGATTCTCCCTCGCTGACTCGATTGCTTCGTCCAAACGCTCTATCTCGCCCTGAATCTGCTCGTATTCCACTTTAATGCTCTCGTACTTCTCCGTGGTCTCCTGAAGATCCTTCCCCGCAATGTCGCACTTCTCCTCCACCGACTGCATCTGCTCCCTGATACGGCTGTTCTCCAACAGAAATACATTCACATCCAGTGTCTTTAATTCCTCTTTTTTCTTCAAATATATCTTAGCGGTCTCTGACTGTTTCTCTAATGGCCCTGTCTGCTTCTCCAACTCTGCGAGAATATCCGTCACACGTACCAGATTCTGCTGCTCATTCTCCAATTTCTGCTGCGCAGCCGCCTTTCGGCGTTTGAATTTCACGATTCCCGCCGCCTCGTCAAAAAGCTCCCTGCGCTCCTCTGGCTTACCGCTCAAGATCTTGTCAATCTGCCCCTGACCGATAATGGAATACCCTTCTTTGCCGATACCAGTGTCATAGAACAGCTCGTTCACATCCTTCAAGCGGCAGATTGTGCCGTTGATCAGATATTCACTTTCTCCGGAACGATAGATTCTCCTTGCAACAGTCACCTCATCATAGTCAACGGTGAGTTGATGATCAGAGTTGTCCAACGTAATCGCCACATAAGCATAGCTCAAAGGCTTTCTGGCTTCCGTTCCCGAGAAAATGACATCCTGCATACTTGCCCCGCGCAATTGCTTGATTCGCTGCTCACCCAGCACCCAGCGCACGGCGTCCGCCACATTACTCTTTCCGCTTCCATTGGGCCCCACGATACCCGTGATGCCATTGTGAAACTGGAACACTATTTTATTTGCAAAAGATTTAAAACCATGTACCTCAATGCTTTTTAAATACATACCCTTGTTCCCTCAAAAGAAGCAATGCCTCATACGCTGCCTGCTGCTCCGCCGCCTTCTTTGTCCTTCCTAATCCTCTGCCGAGGCTTTGCCCCTCCATCATAACTTCCACTGCAAAGACCTTATCATGTTCCGGCCCGCTCTCCTCAAGAAGCTCATAATGGAATTCCTTCTTGAGCGTTCCCTGGATCAGCTCTTGCAGATGGCTCTTACTGTCATAAAAGAGCTGTTTATTCTCCAAATCTGATAAAATAAACCGGTTAATGAATTTCTTGGCGGGCTCCATTCCCCCGTCAAGATAGAGCGCGCCGATCACGGCCTCCATGGCGTCAGAAGTGATGCTCTCCCTCTCCCTGCCGCCGGTGAGTTCTTCCCCTCTGCCCAGCCGCATAAAGCGCCCCAGCTCCAAATCCCGCGCACAAAATGCCAAGGCGGGCTCACAGACCATAGAGGCACGCAGCTTGGTAAGCTCCCCCTCCTGAAGCTCACGATGTGCATGAAAAAGGAACTCACTGGATACCAACTCTAACACCGCATCCCCCAGAAATTCCAGCCTCTCGTAATCCTCTGTGCGCCTGATTTTCTGTTCATTGATAAAGGAGCTGTGCGTGAGCGCCTGCTTCAACAATGCGCTATCCTTAAAATGATAGCCGATACGCTCCTCCAAATTGGCCAAATCATATTTATCCTGCATTTTTTATACCCTCAAATCGAGTAAGGAAACACTCCCTCTGCGCATAAAAACAAGTATCCCCAAATACACAGATTTGGGAATACTTGCAATAATCAAAATCCATTAGTTTAAAGCACCTTTGATTAATTCCACTGCTTCCTCAACTGTTGTGATCTTCTCTGCCTTCTCTGCGGGAATCTCAATATCAAATTCCTCCTCGATTCCCATCACAATCTGAAACACATCCAAAGAATCCGCCCCAAGATCATCCATAAAAGTGGACTCCGGCTTAATCTCCTCGGGATCTACGTTCAATACCTCAGCAATTACTTTCTTCAACTTTTCAAATTCCATATCTTTGTTCCTTTCTTATATTAATTTAATCTATTTTGTGCAGTTGCCTGCCCATTTGCTTGTTTCTCTGCGAGGAATCAATCCTCCAAAACAATCCTTTCCCTGATCTTTTCATTGATACGCTGTTCTTTAAATGTAATGCACTGAAGGATAGAGTTGCGAATCTCTATCGCTTTACTGCTCCCGTGGGTTTTCACCACGAGACCGTTCAGTCCCAGGAGAGGAGCGCCGCCATATTCCTCCGTGTCAAAACTTTTGAGTGTCTTTTTCAGTGCCGGTTTTACCAAGAACGCCCCGATCTTGCTTCGCAGCGTCGTCATCATACCGCTCTTGACCTTCTGGATCAGGACCCCTCCCACACCTTCATACATTTTCAGGATGACATTGCCCACAAACGCCTCGCAGACCACCACGTCCGCCGCCCCTGCAGGAATATCTCTCGCCTCCACACTGCCGATAAAATTTATCTCGGGACAATTCTTCAACAACGGAAAGGTCTCCTTGACCAAAGCATTGCCCTTCTCCTCCTCAGCGCCGATATTTACAATGCCCACTCTGGGGTTTTTAATCCCCATGACATTCTCCATATATACGCTTCCCATCTTGGCAAACTGTAAAAGATGGGAGGGGCGCGCATCTACGTTCGCGCCGCAGTCAATCAAAAGCGCCACGCCGTTAGCCGTGGGAATCAACGGTGCAAGAGGCGGTCTCTCCACGCCCTTGATGCGCCCAACGATCACCTGGCCACCCACCAGCACGGCTCCCGTGCTTCCCGCGGAAACCATGGCATCACAGCTGCCATCCTTCACCATATACATCGCTTTTACAATGGAGGAATCCTTCTTCTTGCGAATCGCCATCACAGGCGGCTCCGCCATCTCAATGACCTCCTGTGCATGGACGATCTCCACCTGCTCAGGATTGTAGGTGTACTTTTTGAGCTCCTCCGCCACAGCCGGCTCCTTGCCCACCAGAAAAACCTTGACACGCTTATCCGCGTTTATGGCGTCCACCGCACCCTTCACGATCTCACCGGGCGCATTATCGCCGCCCATGGCATCCACTGCCACATTCACCATCACAGACATTTTGTCAACCTCGTCAATTATGAAAATATTGGCAATTCCTTTTATCCTTTTCTACTATACTAAACACCCTATCAAAAATCAAGTAAAAAATAAGAAAGCTATCAACATCTATATGCCGATAGCTTTTCATTACTTTGAAAGTATGTGCCGGAAAACGCACAATACAAATACCTGACAGATTAGTCAACCTCGATAATCTGCTTCTTGTTATAAGAACCACAGTTCTTACAAACTCTGTGAGGCACCATCAAAGCGCCGCACTTGCTGCACTTCACCAAAGTGGAAGCGCTCATTTTCCAATTCGCTCTTCTCTTATCTCTTCTACCTTTGGAAGATTTATTCTTGGGACAAATAGACATTGTTACACCTCCTTACTCGCATTAAAAATATCTTTTATTGCCGCCATGCGGGGGTCGGGTACGAAGGTGTCGCATCCACATTCCCTCTCGTTCAGATTCTGTCCACAGACTGGGCATACACCCTTACAATCCTCCTTGCACAGAATCTTCACAGGCCAGTTTACAATAATTTCGTCATACACCAAAGCCTCTGTGTCCAGATGATAACCATCCATAACTCCCAAGTTATCCTCCGTCTCTTCATCCTCTGCATTCGTTCCAGGCGAGACAACCGTCCTGTCAAAGTCAAGCTCCAATGTCACCGGCACTTCTGTCAGACAACGGTCACACGCAGCGACAAATTGCAACTTGCAGCTTCCCTCCACCCTTGCCTTATCTATACCGATATTGGTAAAAGTAAGTTCCACCAGACTTTTCCCGACAATGTCATAAGCTCCTGACCCATTTACGAAAACAGTCATTTCCAGAGGAATCTCCTCCCTCACGACTTTGCCTTCTGTAGTCAATACATCAGATAAATTGATTAACATAGCGACTCCTATGCATTTATTGTGTTTTCACACACTGGTTAATTATACATATTGAGGGATAGTTTGTCAACAAATTTTTTTGTCAACTTTATCCAACTCTTTTAACCCAGCAGCCATTTATATTTTGCCACACTGTACAACGGCACGAAGGGAATCAAAATGGGGGTCTTTTGCACATACGCCTGATACTCCGGATCTGAGCCATAATTTCTATTCTGGCGCAGCTCCAGCCGCCTTGCGCCGCCGAACATGATATACACGATACACACATAACCGATGACTGCAGCCGCCCACTGCCAAGGGCCGGACAGTATATTCACTCCGGACACGAGCACCCCTGTCCAAAACAGCACTTCACCCAGATAATTTGGGCAGCGCACGATTCGGTACAATCCCTTGTCACAAAATCTCTTGGGATTCACTTTCTTTGCCGCCGACTTCTGCCAGTCCGCCCCGGCCTCCAGCCCGATACCACATGCCATGACAACCGCACCCGCCAGACACCACACATCCGTGCCGCCTCCGTTCTGCAATCGGAAAAACACCGGAGACACCTGCAGCGTATAAAGCAGCGCACAGCTTATCCAGATGATGAATTTTACAATTATTTTCATGGACTTGCCGTCATTGATTTCCTTTTTCATGGTGCTGCGATAGGACGCGCTCTGAATCTCCCGCACCAGAAGATATCCGCCTAACCTGCATCCGTAAAGGACAAGCAATAGACACAGCACCGCCGTCCCCGGCGTCAGACCGCCATATCCCAACACGAGCATAGCACCTCCCATCACCGCAATGGAAAAGCCATAACCTAAAGAAATAAAATAGACATATTTGTAGAAGCCAATAGCGCTCACCACCAGACCGATGATTAGCAACACAAGAAAAGCAGATGTGAATGTTTCCATAAAACTCATTTTTCACGCCTCCATACATTAAACGATATGTAGTTCACTGCATCTGGGTCAAGCTCCGCAGCAACTCCAAATCACTTGCCTGCACCTTGATACTGGTCTCTATCCGCTCACCCTCCGGCGTGGTGACAATGATCTCTATGACACTGTCCTCCCGCAGACCACTCTTTCCCACCGCTTTGCAAAACGCTGGAAATTTCGGATGATTCGCCTTAAAAGTATTCCATGCACCGATTACCTTAAACATGCCTCCCATGTCCATTGTCCTATCCTCCGTGTTGTAACTCAAATTCCCTACACCGCACTCACCGCTTCTTTCATACTCTTCACATAGCGATAAAGCTCCGGTGCGGCATCCGCCCCGTATTTCTCGATAATCCTCACGATGGCGCTGCCCACGATTGCCCCATCAGATACCGCCGCCATCTTTCCCGCCTGCTCCGGCGTACTGATGCCAAAACCGATGGCACAGGGGGTATCCGTCACCTTGCGGATGCTCTCTACGATAGCCGCCAAATCCGTCTTAATCTCACTGCGCACCCCGGTAACACCCATAGAGCTTACCACATAGATAAAGCCATGGGACTCACTTGCAATGGCCTGAATACGAGTCTCCGATGTGGGCGCGATCATAGAGATCAAATGAACATTATGCGCCGCCGCAGGTTCCTCCACCTCCGCCTTCTCCTCATAGGGCAGATCAGGAATAATAATCGCCCCGACCTCAAGTTCCTCACACTTTGCAAAGAAACGATCATAACCATAATGGAACACAGGGTTGGAATAGGTCATAAACGCCAATGGAATCCGGGAGACCTCACGAATCCTCCTGACAATCTCAAACACACCGTCCGTGGTCATGCCGTTTCCCAGCGACCTGATATTGGCGTCCTGAATCACCACGCCCTCGGCCGTCGGGTCTGAAAAAGGGATCCCGATCTCGATTAAATCCGCTCCCGCCCTTTCCATCTCCAGGATAAACTTGACCGTGCTGTCCGCATCCGGGTCTCCCGCCGTTAAAAATCCGATAAAGGCTTTGCCGTTGGGCGTCCGGAACACATTGTCAACCAAGTTTGTGATTACTTTATTTTTTGCTCCACTGTCTGTTGTATTCATTTTCCTTTCTCCTCTATTCTCCTGATTCCATCATCAATCATGAATTTCCACACCACGATATCTGGCGATTGCCGCCACATCCTTATCTCCGCGTCCTGACAGGCAGATAATGATGCTTTGATCGGGTTTATAATCTTTCGCAATCTTCATCACATGGGCTACCGCATGGGCGCTCTCTATGGCACAGATGATCCCTTCCGTCCGGGCCAGATACTCGAAGGCATCCACCGCCTCGTCGTCCGTGACGGGCACATACTTCGCCCTGCCCGTATCATGAAGATACGCATGCTCCGGTCCGATACCGGGATAATCCAAGCCTGCCGAGATAGAATACACCGGTGCAATCTGCCCGTACTCGTCCTGACAGAAATAGGATTTCATACCATGGAAAATTCCAAGGGTTCCCGTGGCAATGGTCGCCGCTGTCCGCGCCGTATCCACACCTTTTCCGGCCGCCTCACAGCCGATCAGCTCCACGCCCTCATCCGGAATAAAATTATAAAACATGCCCATGGCATTGCTGCCGCCGCCTACACATGCCGCCACCGCAGCCGGAAGCTTTCCTTCCGCCTCCAAAATCTGTGCCCGCGCCTCCCTGCTGATCACGCTCTGGAAATCCCGCACAATCATGGGAAAGGGATGGGGGCCCATCACGGAGCCGAGACAATAATGGGTGTCGTTGACCCGATTTGTCCACTCCCGCATGGTCTCGTTGACTGCATCCTTCAAAGTCTGCGTACCACTGGTCACGGGATGCACCTTCGCACCCAAAAGCTCCATCCGATACACATTCAACGCCTGCCGGTCTGTGTCCTCCTTGCCCATAAATATCTCACATTCCATGCCCAGCAGCGCAGCGGCCGTCGCCGTCGCCACACCGTGCTGCCCCGCTCCGGTTTCCGCAATCAGCCTTGTCTTGCCCCGCTTCTTGGCAAGGAGCGCCTGCCCCAGCACATTATTGATCTTGTGGGAACCGGTATGGTTCAAGTCCTCGCGCTTTAAGTAGATTTTCGCGCCCCCCAGATCCTTGGTCATCTTCTCCGCATAATATAACAGAGAGGGCCTTCCCGCATACTCATTCAAAAGTTGATTCAACTCCGCCTGAAAATCAGGATCATTTTTGTAATGCTCATAAGACTCTTCCAACGCAATCAGCTCATTCATCAATGTCTCCGAAATATACTGCCCGCCATGGATTCCGTAACGTCCTTTACTCATGATAATTTCCTTTCTTCAACTTATCCTTAAACTTATCTGTTTGTTTCGCTTTTCCCTGCCAGCTCCCGCAGCATTCCTGCCTTGTCGGCGCTGCGCATGAAAGTCTCCCCAATCAACACCGCATTGGTTCCGTTTTGCTCCAATCTGGCAATATCCTCCCGCCCCTTCATGCCGCTCTCGGACACGAACAGAATTTCAGGCGGAACCATTCCCCGAAGCCGCACGGAATTGTTGATATCCACGGTAAAATCCTTGAGATTGCGATTATTCACCCCGACAATCCGCGCACCTGCCGCTAACGCCATCTCCACCTCAGCTTCGTCATGGGCCTCCACCAAAGCGGAAAGCCCCAAGTCACCTGCAATTCCCGCATACTCGGACAGTTGCTCTGGGGAGAGAATCGCACAGATCAACAGAACCGCATCTGCCCCCAAAATCTTTGCCTCATAAAGCATATACTCATCCACTGTAAAATCCTTGCGAAGCAGCGGGATCTCCACTTTCCTGCGGATAGCCGCCAGATACTCATCACTCCCCTGAAAATAAAAGGGTTCTGTCAACACGGAGATCGCATCCGCCCCCGCTTTCTCATATTCCACGGCAATCTCCTCATAGGGAAATTCCTCGGCGATCACCCCCTTGGAGGGAGAGGCTTTCTTCACCTCGCAGATAAAACTCATGCCCTCCTTGCCCAGCGCCCTTTCAAAAAGGTAGGGCTGATCCGCCACTCTGTGCCGTGGCAGCTCTGCCGCCCGCGCCTTCAAATCCGTCAAGGGCATCTGTCCCTTTTTCGCCTGAATGCGTTCTATGGTCTTTGCCGCAATCTCATCTAAAATCATGATCTGTCATTCTCCTCATTTTCGGTTTGTCATCTCCACAAACTTCCCGAGCTGTGCCAACGCCTTGCCGCTGTCAATGGTCTCTGCCGCCAGCTTCACCCCGTCGGCAATGCTTGCCGCCTTGCCTGCCACATACAGGGCTGCTCCTGCATTCATCAGGACGGTGTCCCTTCTGGGTCCCTTCTCCCCGTTCAAAACCGCCTTTGTCATCTCGGCATTCTCTTGAGGGGTACCGCCGGCCAAATCCTCCTTGGTACAGCGTGTAAGACCCATCTCCTCCGGAGTGATCACATAGGATTTCAGATTGCCGTTTTCCAGCTCGCACACGCTGGTGGCACAGCTTGCAGAGATTTCATCCATTCTGTCCTGACCGTACACCACGAGTCCCTTCTTGATTCCCAGATTCACCAATACCTTCGCCATAGGCTCCAGCAAGGATTCATCATACACCCCAAGCACAATGTAGGAGGGACATGCTGGATTTGTCAAAGGCCCTAAAATATTAAATACCGTGCGGATGCCCAACTCCTTGCGGATGGGCCCCACATATTTCATGGCGGAATGATATTTTTGTGCAAAAAGGAAGCACAAGCCTATCTCCTCCAAAATCGCTTTGCTCTGTTCCGGTTCAATGGACAGATTGACTCCCAAAGCTTCCAGACAGTCCGCCGCACCGGATTTGGAGCTTGCCGCGCGATTGCCATGCTTTGCCACAGGCACTCCTGCCGCCGAGATCACCATGGCGGATGTGGTAGAAATATTAAAGGAGTTGGAGCCGTCACCACCCGTCCCCACAATCTCCAAAGATTCTACGTTGGCATTCAGCTTCAAAGCATGTGCCCGCATCTCCTCCGCCGAGCCGGTAATCTCCTCAATCGTCTCTCCCTTCATGGAAAAGGCTGTGAGATAGGCGCTCTTCTGCACGTCCGTCGCCTCCCCTGTCATGATCTCATTCATGACAGCCTTTGCCATTTCATAGCCGATATCCTCTTTTCTGCTCAGTTTAATGATTGCTTCCTTTGTAATCTGGGCGCATCCCTTCTGCACCTTTGCCACGGGAGACGTCAATCTCCCCAAAATAAAATTCTCCATGATTTTCCGCCCGTCCGGTGTCAGCACGGATTCCGGATGGAACTGGACGCCATATACGGGATATTCCTTGTGCTGTACCGCCATGACCTCCCCGTCCGGCGTGGTGGCGGTTACCTTCAAGCAATCCGGCATATTTTCCTCCACCGCCAGAGAATGGTATCTTGCCACGGTCATTTCCGCTTCCATGCCCTTGAATAATGCGCTGTCATTATCCAGACGCACCACGGACTGCTTGCCATGCATCAACTGCTTTGCGTAAGTAATCGTGCCGCCAAATGCCTCGCAGATCGCCTGATGTCCCAAGCAAATCCCCAAAAGGGGAATTTTCCCCGCAAAGTGCCTGATGACCTCCTCGCAGATTCCGGCGTCTGCAGGTCTGCCCGGTCCCGGTGAGATAATGATATGGCTGGGCGCCAATGCCTCTATCTCCGCAACCGTCATCTCGTCATTGCGGATCACCTTCACATCAGGATTCACGGATGCAGCAAGCTGATATACATTATAAGAAAAACTGTCGTAATTGTCTATTATCAGTATCATGATTTTTCCTCCCTATTCCAAGCCTTCCTGGGCTCGTTTCAACGCTTCCCTGACTGCCGCCGCCTTCTGTAGGCACTCCCTGTATTCCTTCTCCGGCACGCTGTCCGCCACGATGCCAGCCCCGGAACGCAGGAATACTTTGTGATTCTTGGAGAACGCAAGCCGGATGGCAATACAGGTGTCCAGATTGCCCGTGAAGGACAAGTACCCGATCGCGCCGCCGTAAATCCCCCGCTTGTTATTCTCCAACTCATTGATAATCTCACACGCCCTCAGCTTCGGTGCACCGGAAAGTGTTCCCGCAGGCAAGATGGCATCCACCGCATCCAGCGCATCCTTATCCTCCCGAATCTGACCGCTCACCGTGGAGCCGATGTGCATCACATGGGAATAACGCTCAATGGACATGTACTTTTCCACCTGCACCGTTCCTATCTGACTGATTTTACCGATATCGTTTCTGCCCAAATCCACCAGCATATTGTGCTCGGCGCATTCCTTCTCGTCCGCCAAAAGCTCCCATTCCAGCGCCAGATCCTCGCCCTTGGTCGCTCCTCTGGGTCTGGTGCCCGCAAGGGGAAATGTGGTCAACTTCCCGTCCTCCAGCTTCACTAAGGTTTCGGGACTCGCTCCCACGATCTCTCCGTCCCCGCCGGAAAAGTAGAACATATAGGGGGAAGGGTTCGTTGTCCTGAGAATCCGGTAAGCGTCAAAGAGGCTCCCTTCCATCTCCGCCTCCAAACGATTGGACAGCACCACCTGAAAAATATCGCCCTCCTTGATGTAATGCCTGCCCCGCTCTACCATCTCACAATAAGTCTTCTCGTCAAACAAGGGCTTAAATTCCGTCTTGATTGTCAGGGGAACATGGGCCGCCTTCTCCCCCTGCCGAACCAGCCGCGCCATACTCTCAAGCTCTAACACCGCCTTGTTATAATTCGCTTCCAGCTCATCCGTGCGGGCATTGACAATCAATATCATTTTCTGCCTGTAATTGTCAAAGGCAATCACCTTGTGAAACAACATCAAGTTCACGTCAGAGAAACCTTCCTCGTCCAATGCGTCCAACTCTAAGGTCGGTTCGCTATACTTGATATAATCATAGGAAAAATACCCTACCAGCCCTCCGGTAAAGGATGGAAGATACTCCAACAAAGGACTCTTATTCTCCGCAAGCACCTCCCTGATAATCTGTCGCACATCCTCCTTGGTCGTGCGGCTGGTCATAGGGGACTTGACCTTACTCTCGCCGTTATAACAGCTGATCTCCATCACCGGATCATAGCCCAAAAAAGTATACCGTCCCCAGCGTTTATCCGCCTCTGCGCTCTCCAACAGATACACATGACTGCTGACATTCTTGATGATCTGCAGCACCTCAATCGGGGTTGTGGTGTCAGCGTAAAGCTCACAGCTTATGGGAATTACACCATAGCTTCCTTGTGTTGCAAGTTCCTTGCATTCTTCTAAACTCGGGGTCACTTTCATACTTTTTGCCTCCTTCTTTCCATTCCTCATTGCTCTTTCTTCGTGTTCTACACAACAAAAACGTCCTTGACAGACTCATTATTCTGTCAAGGACGGGTTCAACTAATCAATCTCCCGCGGTGCCACCTTGATTCGCGATTGCTCGCGCACTTATCGGATACTATCATATCCTGAACCTCTCACGCGGGTTCCTGCGTCGCAGAATACTAAAATCTGTCCTCATACACCTCAAACAAATTCTTTCACTGCGCCCTCCGTGGTCCATTTAACAGCCTGCTTTTCCAACCTTTCTCAGCATCCGGTCTCTCTGTAAGCGCATCTACTGCTTTTATCTCCACATCGACGGTTTGTGCTCCACTATTTTTTATTATATTACTGCACGAAAATATAAATGTCAATATATTTTTCAAAAAAGTGACCGGATATGCTTTCATCTCATAATCATTGAGTCAACTACTTTCATCTGTTCTATATTGATTTCATATACCATTCCAACTGATGATAATACTGCCAATATCTTCTCACTCTTCTTTTTTATTACTGTATTGGCTGACGGTTTTTCAATTTTTAAAATATCATTTATTTTCCATAACTCATCCCCATTTGAATCTACTGCAACTACATTATTAGGATACATGGGGTCTCTTTCAGCGATCACTGTCCCAAAAACGACTTGTCTTATAGAGTCTCTCGTATACATTTTTATCTATTTGATCCCATTCCAAAACAGTAAAATTATCGGGTACTTGTTTTGTTAATTGGTGCGATATTATTATCTGGCTTTTATTTGAGAATATCAGCACCAGACCAACCTCTCTTGGCAACGCATAATATGTTGGACTATAAGGTTCCAGTTTGATTATTTCAAATCCGACTAATGTTTTATTGATCAGATTTGCAAAAAACTCTGTTGAGTATTTGCTGTCATCAGCTTTTATCGGAAATAGATCTTCGGCATTCCTTAATTGTTCAGGTCCGTATCGTCCCTCATATCTTTCCGCCCAAGTTATAACACTGCATATCTCTTCGTCACTGTTAAATCCTAAGGAAGTCCCATTGTCAAACTCTATGACCAAGGCACCTTCTGATAAAGAAAAAGCCATCTTTTCATCAAGACCATAATACTCTTTGGAGAAATACTCTTTGGGCTCAAGCCCATATCTGATCAGTTGGCTTACTTTACTATTTAAGACACTTCTTATCAGTCCTTCTTTATCAGAAATTATATCTGGTTCATAAACATTCAGATTTATCATAGCTGGTTTCCTTTATAAACTCCCTTTTGTTAGTGCAATTATAATCTATACTTGACTGTAATCAAGAGATAATTCTTGAGACCATATAATTTCTTTATCTTTCAATAAGCACATATCATTATGTACATCCGATGTAATTAATATATCGCTATTAATTTTTGCTTTTAAATAAATGAGAAATCTTATTATTTTTGTATATTTATCCTTAGTTGCCTCCTCCTTTTTTATATCAAATAATATTAACTGAACATACTCAAATTCATCACCTATGATATTAGAATCATACACATTGTATGGTGCCTTCTTTTCATTTATAAAAGATATTATCACATCATCTTCACTGTTCACAATTTTATATGTTACACAACTTCCATTGTTTTCTTGTATGATATCGCTTCCTGAAGAATAGTAATCTGATAAAAATCTTTCTAATAAATCCTCATCCATACATTTTCGCTTTATTCTTCCACAAACACATATTGACATTCCTCTCGCCTCCTGCTGTTAGTATTCCAGGGAAAGAACCTTTTTCGTTTTCTTAATTCAAGGCAGTGGTATAATAATCTTCTGGACTTTATTGCATATTAACATCCCCCAAAAATTTCTGTTTCGCCAAAATAAAAATGATGATTTTCAAACAGGCAAGTATTTAAATTTTACAGGTTCAAGTATATTTTAATGTATCATTCAATACAATACTTAAATTATGTTCAGTCAAAAAAAGACGAATCAATTCACTAAATAATATTAAGTCTTCTGTATTTACAATGTAGCTTAAGGATTTCAAGTCTCCCTTTTCCCCATCCACTTTATACTGTATATTTCTCTCCTGCACTTCTTCTTCAAATCCCCACATCCCCATGGGCATAATAACATTATATCCCTTATAATCAACAAAAATCCTACATTGATTCTCCAGATATTGTATTTTTAAAGAACAATCTTCACTTAACCAAGTGTCATATTTTTCGCCTTTTTGTACATCCCACATCCTATTCTCCTCCATGATAAATATCATATTAGGCATTTACGAAACGCCAAAAGCCGCATAAATTCGGCACTTTTTATTACTTAAAAATAAATAACTCCTCACTGGATATGGTATGATAGAGTTGACCAAAACTAAGATCCATTTCCAAGAAAGGAGTTATTCTGATACCTTTGGAACTGACAGACATTTTTCCAAGGCGTACATTCCTCTCAATGCGCGTTCTGAAATTTTAAACCCCTTGCTGAAAAATTAGTACTTATGCGGACGTATATATTATCTCTTCGCAACTCTATCTGTGGTCTCGTATGAATCAAAATACCACCAATTATCAGTAATTTTTTCTGTCCAATAATAATATTTGTTCAGAAACAACATATCTACTTCAACTTTAGTATTGCCAGCTATATTATCTCCAGAAAAAATATCTAATGGTTTATCTTCCTCGCTATAATAAAAACCATATATATAAAAACCATTTCTTGGCACTACATCTATAATACTTGTTGAAACAATGAAAATGACATATCCACCTTCCGAATTGTTCATTCTATTATCTATGCGGAATACAGGCAATTCGTTAAAGACCTCGCTTATTTTTTCATTGTCTAACTCTTCATAAGACTCCTCATATAACTCCACATATGACTCCCCATCCGATTTTATACGCACTATAGCATCCGGTAAGTCTTGGGTTTTCATTTCAGCAATTGCTTCATTTAGTTCTGCTTGTCTTGCTGCTACTTTGACAGTCACTCTATTCTTTACAAACCGCTGTATTTGTTCAGGAAGCAAATACTTTACCAAAGGAATTAGAGCTATAATAAGTATTGTTATAAAAATAATCCAAAATTTCTTACGCTTTTTTTTCATCTTCTAACCTTTCTATTTTTGCTATTCCACTGAACATCCATAATACTCAGGATGAGCTGTCTAAATCGTGAATATGCAATCGTGGAAAAAATGCATGAAGAAACTCCCCACTCCTTACTTGATACCAAAAATAATCTACACTAAACCCAATAATGGCACATAACCAAAGCATTCATCCTGCTCTAGATTTCCTAATTTATTTACTGCCTCTGTATACTGCGGAACCTGAAAATACTTCTCTAAAAAATAGTCATCTCCAAGATTTTGCATAAAACGTTTGAAACTTTTTGCAAGCATAACAAAATTACCGTTGTCTCCTTGTCAAGATTTATTCAAATTTTTGTAAACGTATAAGATTCAACTAAAATATTTTTATTTGCTAAAGGAGGAAGAACTCTGTACAAATACCAATTTACATCTAATATATTTAAACTGGGGATTAACATTTTTTTAGTTCCATCATCTGGTGAAATTGAAATATCAAATTCAGGGGAAATCATTACATCAATTCTATATCGGTAACTCTCTTCTAAATAAAACAATGCCAATGCAATAATTTCGTTATTATTCTCCTTTTGCATCATGATGTCAAAATATTCATTTTCACTGATTGAATTTGCCACAAAATTAAAATCATCATTATCCCCTAGCTCTGTATAAATTATCTGATTCCTTTCTGAATATAAACTCCACCCGGCTTCTAAATAACATTTTACAATATCTACCGATGTTACATTTGTATTTTGTCGTTGCGCAATATTAATATTAAAAATATACATAACTGACATACCGCACTCTCCTAATAGAAAATTTCAGTAAATGGTATTCCTTTTTTGGGCGATACTGTCACACCATCCGCAGCAGGTTTCTCATAATGCGGACTTTCCCTATCTCATTTACAAACTACCAACTTTTAAAGATTCATCATATCTTTATTTTATAGCTGCACCCAAGCTAAATGTCAGTTTATCTACTCTTTGGGCTCCAAAATATTTTATCAACATAAAATTGACTACTTGAATGAATATACACTGCTGCAGAGGAATCATCAAGAACAATTATGTTTGCACCAAACAGATTCTCTAATTGCTTTACCATTTTTTCTAGTATATAAATACCTGTTTCAATCTTACCAGTATAAATAGTTATATAAACTGAAACATTGGTTTTAATTTGATAATCACTCAGCGTAAAATCTAAATTGCATTCCTCACTGGTATACTCTGATTCAATATACATATCAAACAAGCTACAGCCAATGTAATCGTATATCTGTTGATATTGGCCTTTGTATTGAATATGTTCGTGCAAAATTTCTTTTAGAAATTGGATTATTGAATCAATAAATAACGCATAATTATTCTTTATAAGACAATACAAATACATATCCATATACATTCACCTACCTTAAAAACCAATCTTCAACTATTCCCCGCATTCAGCCATATCATTGGATTCATGGAAAATTTTTATATGGAACATTCTAAAAAGCTTATTTTCTGTTTAGCCAAAACAAAAATGATGATTTTCAAACAGGCAAGTCACTAAATAATATTAAGTCTTCTGTATTGTGGAGTCTTTTAAAACTTCCTGCATCACTTCACCATAGGTTCGACTAGCCCTTTTGCGGGCAAAAGACTTAGTGTTTGTTAATAACTAAATGTCCATTGTTCTTCATAATACCACCAATTATCGATAATTTTTTCTGTCTTGTACCAATATTTAATATCTGACGTCAATTCGTAATAAATCTTCGTGTTGCAATCAACCTTGGCCCCCGTGGCAATATTGATTGGACTGTCTTCCTCGCTATAATAAAAACCATACCAATAATCACCCCAAACTAAATGCGTAATAATGTCTGACGAAATAGCGAAAACCACATATCCACCTTCCGAATCGTCCATATCATTTTTTATTAGTATCAAAGAAAACTCTTTAAAAACTTTAGTTATTTTGTCATTGTCCAACTCCTTAAAGGGTATTCCATCTTCATCCTTCACCCGCAGGGTGATGTATCTCGGTATTTCCTGACTGTCAATTTCAGCAATTACTTGGATGAGTTCTTCTTCGCTTGCCTCTACCTTAGCAGCAATACTGCGCTTAATATAACTTTGTATTTGTTCAGCATACTTTGTTAGTAAATATTTAGCAAAGAAAGATAGGATAATTACAAGAAAAATTAGGATAATGGTAATTATCCAAAATTTCTTACGCGATTTTTTATTCTTTAACATTCTATAACCCTCTCTATTATTGTTCATTCAACAGAGCACCCATACTCTATTCTCCATCATGAAATTCATACTTACCCGTGTCTTTGTCATACCGTAATATACGGTTACTCGTCAGCACGATGGCGTAATATCCGTCCGTTTTTTCATTCAGTACAGTAAAACGCGCATGGATGCCGTCATCCACATGTAACGGAGCAGTTACGTATAAAACCTCTTTTAATGTACCACCTTCCTCCTGTACATAAATACGAACCAAATTCCCTAAGCTGCCGCAAAAGTCCCAGCTGCTAGTGCATACTAGGTAATCCTCCAACCCATCATCATTGAAATCAAATGGGAAATACTCTAAATCTAAGTCGAGCGGGACATGGGCCTCTCCTAAACTGTTGCACCATTTTGCAAATTTCTCATGCTCTTCTGCATCGCTCCTTAATTCTTCATTCTCTCCCAAAAGAGTATTTTCCCAGTCATATTGCGGCACTGTGCAGATATCATATTCCAGGATTTCATGGTTTTCTTCTATATAACTAAAATCCACGAATGGGTAACGGAGTGGACTTATGTCTGTCTCCTCTATACTTTCCTCCGTATTGTTTTCCTCAACACTTTCTTCTGCGCTTTGCCCCATGCTCTGTCCTGTTTCCCGTGGCATCGCATATATTTCCGATGTTAGGTCTTTTATGTAAGGGTTTTCCCCGCCTTTGCCGCTCCCTTCCTGCAAGATATATACTAACAGGAATACTGCCATTATATTTACTGACAGACATACCACTGCGATAAGCTTTAATTTTTTTGGCATGTTAACTGATTCCTCCCAATATATCTGTTAAGTCCAATCTCCCAATCAATTTATCTTGACCAACTAAATGTTCTACTGAACCTGCACCTTGCTGAAAAATTAGTACTTATGCGGACGTATATATTATTTCCACGCAGCTCTATTTGTAGTAAAGTATGCATCAAAATACCACCAATTATCAGTGATTTTTTCTGTCCAATAATAATACTTGTTCGAAAACATCATATCTACTTCAACTTTTGTATTGCTAGCTATGTTATCTCCAAAAAAAATATCTAATGGTTTGTCTTCCTCGCTATAATAAAAACCATATTTATAATTTCTTGGCACTGAATCTATGAGACTTGTTGAAACAGTGAAAAAGACATATCCACCTTCCGAATTGTTCATTTTATTTCGTATGCTGACTACAGGCAATTCGTTAAAGACCGCGCTTATTTTTTCATTGTCTAACTCCTCATATGACTCCCCATCCGATTTTATACGCACTATAGCATCCGGTAAGTCTTGGCTTTTCATTTCAGCAATTGCTTCATTTAGTTCTGCTTGTCTTGCTGCTACTTTGACAGTCACTCTATTCTTTACAAACCGCTGTATTTGTTCAGGAAGCAAATACTTTACCAAAGGAATTAGAGCTATAATAAGTATTGTTATAAAAATAATCCAAAATTTCTTACGCTTTTTTTTCATCTTCTAACCTTTCTATTTTTGCTATTCCACTGAACATCCATAATACTCAGGATGAGCGTCCATATAATTTTTAATTATCAATAATCGGTTTGAGCAATTCTTTTCACTATATTATCACAATCTTCTTGAAAAATCAGCAAAAACCGCTATGCATTATCTTTCCGAAAACTCAATTAGCCAAAAAGGACAGATAAGATATGATTTTGCACAATATTGCGCAGTATGCTATAATAATAGCTGCAAAGGAAATCGGACATAGAGCGCGAAAGCGCAAGTTTACGAGTCTAGAAGAGGTATTTTGTATGGATTATTCTTTCCTGACATTGATCATTACGGCACTGATGACAGGTCCGCTCCCACTATTTTTCTATATTTTTTCAACCTATGTAAAAGCGCCGCTTCTATTACTTTTCTGCTTTTGGGTTATGTGCGGCTATGGATATATGATTACCAAAGCCAGTCCTCATAAACCGTCCACCAGAGCGGGACTTTATTCGCCTCTGCTTACACTGCCTATCTGGTATTTGTTCTGTACGGGAATCTGTAATCTAACCAATTCCACCGATTCGTCGTTCTTTATCGGATTAGTGACACTTCATATGTTTGGCTTAATCAATGATATGCGGATACCCGGATGCAGCTGGTGGCATTCCGCACTGCTCTGGAACCTGCTCTACGACGCTGTTCTGATTCTGGGATTTACGCTCGGGGAACGTCTCTCTGTGAAAAAAACAGGTGAGACGCGAAAGCGGTTTTTTTATCACAAAAAAAGAGTAGCCGCGGTTTTTGTTATTGTTATCTTCGCCTATTCTCTAAGTGAGTTCAAGCTTTTTAAAGCAAACGAAAATATCGTAGACTCAGCACATCCTTCCTATAATTTCCATTATGCCGGAGGCTATTCCAGTATTGATTTATACCCCTACGACGTAACAAATAAAGATAATATTTTGGTTACGCTGCAGGAACCTGCTGCGTTCAGCATCACCGACCCGCTGGAAATGCCCATCCTGGACGGAGCGGAGGCCGCCTATCCCGTTTATTCCGCCTTTGCCAACGCTTGTTATGTAAATATTGCCGAAATTCAAGAGAAAGCACAGGAATCCGATTCGGATGCCGTCATGCCGATTCATTTTCAAAACACCATCTATGCTTATGAAGACCTGTTGCACGGAGATATTGATATTTTTTTCGGTGCACGCCCTTCGGAAGCACAGTTACAAATGGCGAAAGATGCCGGTGTGGAGCTGAAATTAACTCCAATCGGGAAAGAAGCATTTGTTTTCTTTGTAAACGAGAACAATCCGGTGGACAACTTAAGCTCTGAGCAACTCCGCAATATTTACTCCGATAAAATTAAGAACTGGCGTAAGGTTGGTGGTAAGAATCTGAAAATTCTTGCTTTTCAGCGTCCTGAAAATTCCGGTTCCCAGACCATGATGGAATATTTTATGGGCGATACGCCTTTAAAAGAGCCTCTGCAGGCAAAAGAACCAACTATGGGCGGTGTGGTAAGAAAAATAGCAAACTATGAAAACAGCGCATCCGCCTTAGGCTACAGTTTCCGTTATTATACCACAATTATGATGATGAACTCAGGCGAAGATGTTTCCGGCATTAAGCTGCTTGCCATGGATGGCGTTTATCCGGATACCGAAACAATTCGCTCCGGGGAATATCCATACACGACACAGCTCTATGCCATTACCACAACCGACCGGATGAAAGCCAAAAGCACCATTGAACCGTTTCTTGAGTGGATGATTGGTCCGCAGGGACAACAGCTCGTTTCCGATACCGGATATGTGGCAGTTGATTAGCTATAATTTCATTTGTAAAACACATTGATTCTACCACACTATGTCTCCCTCTTCCTTAATCCGTTCAAGATTGACATATACCAGTCCGCTTTCCTGCGCATAGTTTTCTGCGCATGAGTTACTCCCATATATCAGGTATAGAGTATCACACTCCATAAACACTGACGGACTTATCTCCTCCATACTGTGCGGAATCACCACTTTTTCCAGACTGGGACAATACGCGCAGATGCATACGTCTATTCCCGTCATTCCCTCTGGCAGCCTCAATTCTTTTAAACTTGGACAGTTTGAAAACGCATCCTGTCCTATACTTTTCAGTTCTGTTCCCATCACGACATACTGCAGACCGGAACAATCCTTAAAAGCCTGACTCTCTATCACTTCAATCCCCTGCGGAAGGACAACCTGTTCCACACTTTCATTCCCTTGAAAGGCACTTTCCCCAATGGTGCTGACAACCTTTTCGTCCAACCTTTCCGGAACAAAAACCAGTGTATCATCTCCGAGATATTTCGTTATGACTACAGTATCCTCCGGCAAAATGTCATATTCATAATTTGGCCCATTCTCTTCCGGCGTTGTCGTTTCCTCTTCCACGGGTTCCTCCGCAATGGTTTCCACCGAATCTGGTTCATCTGTCCCGTTCTCCATGTGTTCGGCAGCTTTTTCACCGTTCCTTTTTATCGCGCAATAATACCCTGATATGGATACCATTCCAATGATCAGAAGCAGCAGCCCTGCTTTCCATATTACTTTTTTCTTCACCGTTTTGCCCTCTCCTTATGGCATCTCTTCCCCGCTTGCCACTTCCACAAACTCCATTCCCCATGCGTTTGCCACTTCCTCTGCCCTGCTGCCCCTTTGTCCGTAGATCACAACCGGCACCTCATAAGTGACAAATGCACGGAAAAACTTCTCATCGTCTATCACGCTGGTTCCTTTCGGGATATAAATCCTTTTCAGGGAGGGAATGAAAAATTCGCTTCCCTCTAACACGCTGAGACTCTCCGGAAATTGAAGCCTCTCCAGACCGCTGTAGTCGCAAAAGCCGATGCTGACAGTGGAAACGCCTTCTTCAAACCTAATATCTGACAGGTTGCTGCAATGCTCAAAAGCACCTGTATCAATATAACGGACAGAAGCCGGTATCTCTATTTCTGTCAAAGGCGTATCGGAAAAAGCACACCTTCCAATGAATTCTAAAGTATCAGGCAATTTAACCTGCTTTAAGGAAGTGTCAGAAAAAGCCGCGAGTTCTATAACTTTTAGCCCTTCCGGCAGTACCACTTCATCCAGTATTGCACTGCGAAAAGCAAATATCCCTATTTCCCGAAGACTTGAAGGCAGGACGATCCTGTCTATCTTTGTATGATTAAACGAGCCCTGTCCCAACCGAACCACGGTCTCAGGCAGTATGATCTCGTCATACCGTGTATTGTCGATAGATGCTATATTCTGCCCAACAACAGCATGAACATATCCATTTGCGGAAGGACGTTCAACCGTCCTTGTGACACCATACGGAATCTCTAGGGTTCTTTCCTTTTTTCCCCTTGCTGATATCAAGCAGCTTCCCCTGATCTGGAAGCCGCCCTCGTCCCGCAATTCCTGCCACCGGCTGCCTTCAAAAGCATAGTCGTCTACATGGGCGGTTTGCGGAAATATAATAGTCCCGAGTTCCGTGCAGTCCACGAAGGCGTTTTCTCCGACGAATGCCACGCTGTCCGGTATCAGTATTTCCTCCAGGGCACCATCGCTGGAAAACGCGCCCTTGCCTATATATTGGAGACCGTCTTCAAGCGTAACCGCCTTCAGCATTTCACAGCCGGCAAAAGCATACTCACCCACGTAACGCACTCCGGACCGGATGGTAACTTGTTCAATGTCATTTCGGTTGAGAAAAGCATTTTCTGCAATACCGGCCACAGGCATACCGTCAATCTCCGCCGGGATAATGATCTCTTCCTGATCCGGACTTCCCGTTATGATGATTTCGCCTTCTGCCGTTACCATGTAATATGGATTTTCCCTGGTTTTCGTTTCACCTTCTGCTGCCCATGCAATAATGCCCATAACGAGTAGCAGAACAATGACTCCAAGACCACATTTCCCTAAAACCAATATTCGTTTCACTACACTATGGTTGTAATAATTTGACCTTACTTCCATCATCATCTCCCGCCAGGCTTTCCCTGCAGATAACCGAGTCCTACAAAATATCATACCTCACATCTCTCTATTCCATCTTTCGGAACTTGTCTGCCATTTACAGTGTATCAATCGTTAGTGATACTTTTAATTCTTTTGCCTGATCAAGTGCTTCTTGAAGCATAATTATCAAATCTTCACCACTACTGGTTACAAAATAATTTGATAAATCAGTAATTTCTTCACTAATATTATCACCCCAAGGTGGTTGCTTTGACAAATCCTCTATGTCCCATACTACTTTCTCAGGTGAAATACGTTGCAATAAGCTACGTATTTTTTTTAATTCTTTAATAGCTAATTTTATATCTTTTGATTCAATTTCCCCTTGATATAATTTTCTCATAATGATCGGATAACGACTTCCCCATTTTCCATTTTCCAAATGATATGCAATCGTGGAAAAAAATGCATGGAGAAACTCCCCACTCCCTACTTCATACCAAAAATAATCTACACTAAACCCAACTGCCATTTTTTCTCCTCACTTTGTTCTAAATTTTAGTTTAATACCGTTATTTGTTCGCCTCATTATATCATATATCACTTGCGCATTATAAGTATATCTATCTTTAACTTCAGCTATTTTTAATTTCATTATTTGATTCTGTCAGCGTAAATCTATTATAATAATCCAACAGATATCCCTTCACAATATCTGTTTTGTCTACGTTCCACCTTAAGTAATGATTGCATATAATACATAAATAGTAATAAAAAGTGCTGTAATCTATAACAACTTCATCTCCGTCATGTGTACCAAATTCTACCCCATCAAATTCTTCACCATTGGCTTTATCAAATTCGTCCAAATCGTCCGGCATTATACATGCACCAAATTCTGCGCCAAATCCTGTTCCTTGACTGACAGCCTCAAGTGTTTCTAAAAACTTCTCTTCCCTTATCATATTTAGGACTAATAGAACCGGCATATGACTTTCATCCAGCAACTCCTTTTCTTCTAACCACTGCCAATATCCACTCATTCTTCGTTTCTCCTATCTCAATTTTTCCCTAGGCAATCTGGCTTCAAATCCTAAGATAATTTTTCCGTCTGTCGTATACTCTAACCGAATCCTAAAGCTACAAATACCATAATCAAGCGTTTTCCAAGTTTCTGTGATATTAAAGGGTTTTGAATTCTTTGCTTTTTTTACAGCAATATAAAAATATCCGGAATAACAGATAAATCCATTATCATCGGGACAATAAGGCCACAGTTCCTGACATTTTTCAGGATCAATTCCACTTGTTTCAAAAAACGCTTTTGCGGAAGATGGGAGATGTTGCATATATTGGTAATACCATTGACAATCGGGGCATTCACATCTGCATGCCGCTACGGTATGATTAATTCGTTTTGTTTGAAGTTTATCAATTTCAAAAGTGTCAAGCATTTTTCACTCCACCTCCAGCAACTCCCCGAACACCTCAGTCAAGGTCTTTGTCGGAACTTTGTGTTCTGTTGCCTCATAGAAAGGCGCTATCAATTCTTCCCAGTCTTCCTTCCCTACCTTCACGCCATTAATATTATAAAAATGCGGTTCCCAATTCCCATCAGAGCCCAAGTCATAAGTCATATGCCATTCTACAACCGTCTCCCACTTTCCATCACTGTTCAGCACTATGTATCGATTTCTTTCAACTTGCGAATGCTGAGCATCATACTCCCATATTTTGCCAACACCTAACAAATTTTCAAAATATCTGCTTAGTCCACAGTAGAATATGCTACATGCCTCTTCTCCCAGTTCGTAGTCAAAAAAATACACCGCGCTCTGATTCACTCCAAACTCCGGCTTGCCATCTCCATCTATATCATCATAATAATAGGAATATGGAAAACCTACACTATCCCGCTTTTCCAGAAGTTCTTCATAAGGTATGCCTGCCCACCACAAATTCTGATAGCAGTCCTCGCCCTCATTCCACCCCGTGATTGGAAGTTCATTTTTTAACAGCCGAAGGAAGGCTTCCTTATATGCTCTATCTTCCTCCTCAGTCAGTTCCATGTGCGGTTCTTCCACAGTAAAGTCCACTGCGCGCACCATTTCACACACCGCTGTCACATCATCTTCTGTATCCTCAATCCATGCATTCTCCTCCATCAAAGTTTCAGATTTTTCCTGTTCTTCCTGAACAACCGAAAGTTCCGTTTTCTCTATCAAAGTTCCGGATTCCGTTGGTTCTTCCGAAACAATCTGGACAATCAAAGAACCCATTTCCGATTGATGTATAACAGCATAAATATTCATAAATAATACCAAAAGAAGTAATAACCCAGCTGTGCAAACTATAATTCCTGTTCTTTTTTTCTGCCCATTCCACTGCCTTCTTTCATTGTTCCGCCCCAAAACTGCTATTCAATAATCAATCCCCTTATTCAAAGTCTATGGGATGCCGGCACGGTCACACTATAGAAAAATTTGATTATGTATTTTTTCATGAAGTCTAATATCTTCCTCTTTGCTTAAGTCAAAAGCCGTGTCTTTAACTAACAATATACCGTCATCAAACGACGTGCCCTGATTACCCTGAATGAATCCCTGTATTTTGTCTATTCCTACAGCACGAACAACTTCCTCAGACCAATAATTCATCCAATGAGCAGTCGTAGGTCTGCTTCCTTCTAGAAATTTT
Organism: uncultured Lachnospiraceae bacterium; assembly: GCA_947175035.1. Lineage (GTDB taxonomy): Bacteria > Bacillota > Clostridia > Lachnospirales > Lachnospiraceae > Acetatifactor. The sequence continues at coordinate 32,172 of CAMWLG010000027.1, forward strand.
CCATACTTTCTTGCTAATACCCTATTAGAAACACATCCCCAATATGGTATATATAATCGCACAAGTTTCCTAAACAAACTAATAATTAATTCCGCATTGGCTTTATCATAAAGGTTGAGAACCAAAGGCAAATCAATAATCAGTGCATTATATATTTTCTCAAATTTATTTCCCACGCATAATGAAAAAGCACAGGATTTTTCTTCATCCAAAGAGGAGAAAAAGGAAATCGAATATCCCAGACTTTCAAATGTATTTTTACCCTCTTTGTTAATACCGGCTCTTAGAATATTTGTAAAATTCTCAAAATTCCAATCAAACTCTTTAATATCCTTCTTTGTATATGCTGTCAGATAATTTGGTCTTAACTCACAGGGCATATCCTGAAATAAATCCAAGACCCTGTAAGCTTCGTTGGATATTTCCTCATAACTTTTGTCCGGTTTCTCTGCTTTTTTCCATAAAATGATAGAATGTCTTTGTATCATATTTCTCCTCTGTTTATAGCTCATTCGTCCCATTTAATTTTCTTTCTGAAGTCGTTATCTATAATGCCATCCAGCTGTTCTATATCCCCTGCATATTCATTGTAGCCTACTCCGCCACCCCGATATTCCAGATCCGCCACTACCAAATTATCTCCATCCACATACCATTCCATTTTTCCACTCAAAAGTGCCTCCCTTAAATCTTCATCGCAATAAAAATCCGTGGTGATTTTATAATATCCCGTCTCTCCCTCCCATGCCGTGATGTGTTCAAAACGGTCATCCTTAAGCTGCTCATATAATCCGTCCATGTCACAGATTACATCGCTCAATTCCAGCACTTTCTCTTCCTCAATATCAATCGTAGTCGTAAACATAGTAGCAGGCAGTCCACTTCCCGCTGCAAGTCTCCCTATCCATCCGTAATACGCTATGCTTATTACTTTTTCGTTTGCATATTTTATTTCATACGTTCGGACTCCTACATCCAAAATACGTCCATACTCATCAGGGGTATCTAACTCGATTATTTTTATTATATCATCTTCAATTAATTTGTTAATTTTTTTCTCTTTTTCTGTATCGCGGCTGCCTGTGATTTGTGGATAAGACAGTGTTGCACTCATGTTTTCACTATGATACTCGTATGTCTTTTCACTAAAAAAGCCATATTCTTCTTCCAGCAAGTCACCGAATACTTCTTCCAAAGTCTTCTGAGGAAGCCCTTCTTTCGTCATTTCAAAAAAGGGGGCGGTAACGATATCCCAATTTTCCTTTCCCACATTAGCTCTAACTTTTGGCGTTGTAATTCCTATTTCGTAAAATGTAGGATCAACTAGCCCCTCCTCAAGGTTCAATACCTCTACCCATTCGTTATTCTCGTTGAGAATATACAGGCTGTCCCTGATTAGATTTGCGTGCAGTCCGTCGTGATACCATATCTGTCCCGCCCCCAATATTTTTTTAAAATAGCAGGTTTGCTGGCTGTATGGTATGCTGCATTTCGCTTCCTCCATATCATAATCAAAAATATACATGCAGCCTTGTTTAATAGCAAACTCTGGCTTTCCATCCCCGTCCAGATCGTCATAATAATAAAGAAATTTCCGTTCTGTCTTATTTTCAAGTAGCGTTTCAAATTCACGACCCGCCTTCCATAAATCGGCATAGTATGTTTCCCCGTCCGCGGGTATCTCGTTTTTCAATACTTTTAAATAAGCCTCCAGGTACAGCCGGTTTTCCTCCTCTGTAACATCCAGCCTCGGTTCATTCACGGTAAAATCCATTTGATTGAGGTGCTCGCAAATGATTTCGATTTTCTCGTCCTCGTCCAAATCCTCAATATCCACTTCCCTGATTCCATCCTCTGGCTCTTGCGGGACACTTTCATAAACCAGGGTGTCTTCTATGGGTATGATGGATTCCAAGATTTCGTCGTCTGCTCCGGTTCCGCTTTGAAAAGTGCAGCCTCCCATCACTGTAACTCCAAACAGAAGAACAAATAAAAGAGTCTTTTTTATTATATATTTTTCCATTTGTTATTTTTCTTTCCTCTTCATTGTTTCCGTGGCAATATATGATGCTAATCTACCCTCTGAAATTCCCTGTTTTCGGGAACTGTCATATCCAGCAAAAACACTTCCCCCTCTTGATTGACCGCCGTAAACCGCCCCTTTCCATCCGTGTTGATACTGATCACATGCTCCACGCCGCCCAGTTTACAGAAAGAAAGCGTTTTTATCTCCAGATTCTCTGCTGTCGTTATCCATCCCGGCGGGCTGCTTCCCCGGCGGTAATATTCCACCACATCCTCTGTCCTTTCTGTGACGTACTCGCTCATAAACACTTCTCCGCTGTTTGTCAGAAACAGAACATTCTCTTTTCCTGCGCAAATATCCGTGATTTGCACTGCGCTTTCTTCTCCTTTGACCTCCAACACACCCATGAAATTAATCTCTACCGCCCGACCGCTATAATCTTCCCTATAAGTTTCAGCCGAAACCAGCGCAAGCTCATCATCATGGTATGCAACCCGTTTACTGTCCCAATAAGAGAGAGTATTCTGTTCCCTGTCATAAACAAATACCGTGTAGGCATCCGCCCCAATCAAATCAATGGACTCCAGTTTCCCCAATTCATAAAAACAGGTCGTCCCAAACTTTGAGTATTGGTCCAGACGCACTACCCCTTCCACATCACACACCCAGTCCACATACCGATAATCCCTCTTCCGCTCTCCCTCAAATACGGGGAGAATATAAGGGTAGACACGGCTATGGCTCCAAATATCCTTTTCCATAATGGAGAAAACCGAACCGTCCTCCCTGATAAAATAACTGTAATCTCCTGCGCCTGCAAATACTTTAGTGACACCCTCTACCAGTTCCCGATGTTCCTCTGGGAAACTCGGATAATAGTCATCCTCTGAAGGATCTGCATAATTGTATATTTCAACTCCCCATTGATAAAATCGACCATCATTGTCTACCGCAAATCCATGATCGTCTTTTGCGTCCATTTCCACAATATTGGCAAGCCCGCCAAAGCGGATTGGTTTTTCATATTGCTCTACCGTGCCCTGGCTTGAATCCACTAACCCAGATCTATTACTGCCCCACGCATAGACATCACCCTCCTCCGATAGGGCATAAAAGGCACGGATACCCATGTTTCCGACTTCCATAATCTTTGTGATATGGCTCAGTTCTTCCACTTTCTTTGCCGAAGCCTGTCCGCTTTCATTTTCCCACTGCCATACCGAACCGTCCTCACAGAGAGCGGTCGATGATTCTGCCCCTACAATGGCATTTATGATTTGAGGGATATCTTCATAAACATCCACAGCATTCATCAGTTCCTCATATGTCATCCAATCTTCCATTAATTTTTTATTTGCCGTCCAAAAAGCATTCATATAAGGTTCTTCCAGTTCCTTGAACTGTTCCTCCGTGATTCTAAAATACCACTGTCCGCTCTTCTTTTCAAAGATTCCCTGCTGTTTCATATCTTCCGTGACAATGATTTCCTTTTCCCGTTCCGCATACCAGGGTATCATTGCCATATAAATATACTCACTATGCTTACTGTGATAAGACGGTTCTCGAACTGCAAAAAAAAAGCTTCGAAACACCGGCTCTCCCTCCGGGTCCATACGGATAAACTCCTGTATGATGCTGTCATAACCGGGAAACCACATGCTTCCGCCATTCCCTACATAATCTCCGCGCACATAAGAATTGCCTTTTTGGTGCCCATACTTCCACATAACATATTCATCCAACTCAGAATCGTACTCAAATATATACTCAAGGCCACTCAATAAGTTACCAGTTCGCATACATGCCTCCAATGTTCCGTCTCCATTGATATCCCATAAAAAATATCTCCACCACTCATGCTCATGGAGCTGTCCAAAATCTTTCGACTCCTGCACATACATTTTTTCTCCAGTTTCGCTGTCTAGAAAAGGAATCTCGTTCCTTATCAGTCGTGCAAAATTTTTCAAACCTTCCTCGTAATCCTCCTCACTCGCAGGGATGCTTTCACCAAGGTAATCAATGTCCTCGTAAGCAGCCATGATTGTTTTAAAAGTATCCTCGTCTGCATATGGAATTTCCTCGTATTCATACGGCCATTCGGGCCATGAAAAAACGCGCCAAACTTCGGCTGTTTCGTCCACGTACAGGTACGTTTCCATGTCCTTACTGTCATTGTCTGAAACCGACACTTCTTCCTGACTCGGGCATTCCGTTACATATGTCTCAGAGGCATTTTCCTCTGGTCCCCCAGATATAAGGGTACATACGAGAAATATGCCCAGCAATAAAACCGCCCCGATCCCCCCCACAATCATACTGGTTCTTTTCAAGCTCTACCCACCTCCAAATATTCTTTCATCTATGTATTTCCTATTTCTCGGAAATTTCTATCCAACTATTTGTTCCATCTGGCTGATCTGACAAAAAGCGGAAACAATATCCATTATTTTCATATTCCAAATAATATATTTCATAATCTTCTGTGTACATAAATCCTGTTTGAATCTGTGTTTCATATAAACATTTCCATATTTCCTCAAAATTCATTCCCGCCCTGACACCACCAAATTCTATATTAATGTCCGGGTTTTTAATCAGAAGTGTATATGGGGTGATAAACTCGTCCATTTCGTTACCACCATCGTACTGTGCAAACATCCCCCAGTTAATCTCAACTATACGGCCGGAAAAATGCGAATTCAGATAACCAGTCATCCCTATTTCATCCTCGCCCACTATCCTCGCCAATTCACCCTGTTTTAATTGAAAATATTTCTCGTACATCCTGTCCGGACAGATTTCTTTTGCAGCCTGTATTTCCTTTTCTTCTAACAGAGACAGCACAGCATACTGATTACGGAGTTTTTCTATATTTTCCTGCATTTCATTCAAGGAATTTTCTCTTTCAGATAAAATCGTATTCAGCTTCCCATCAGATACATCTTTCTCATCTTGTGCTGACAAAATAACTTGTCGGACAGTCTCTGTGTACTGTTCTCCAATTTGTACTAATTTGTCTGCCTGATACCCACTCACATCCATATTTAACCTGTACAAGAGAAGACACATGCCAATACACCATAAACTAAAGAGCCATAAAAGAATTTCTTTTTGAAGTGATATACTTCTTATCTGCCGAAACATCTCCATTTCTATACCCCGTATCTACTTTATTTCTCAATTTTCTTAGTAATATATAAAATTACATTTTTTGACCACTGCTCACTTTCAATGGAAAGAAAATAATAGCAATAATCATTATCTTCCACACACAGGGATTGACCTTCCAGCTCTTCTAAGCTCACCTTCTGTTCAGTTCCCCTGACTCCGCTTTCATTTTCAAGAATTCCTTTTAGCTTCCAAAAAACCATCCCTGCTCTCGCCTGCCCATAACCTATTGGTACCTGTGGATCTGTGATCACTATTCCTATGGGGAGACTCTCCTCCTTGTAATCTTCATACCTAAGCCAGATACCATCTCCCACAGGCAAAAAGTTACCATATTTTTCTGATTCTTCAAGGGGAGGGAAAATCTTGTCCACATCTTTTTCTTGGAGTTCTCCTTGTTCCACCTTAAAATATCTCTCTATATAAACATTACTATCGCTGTCCTGATACAGTTTGGCTCCGGTATCTTCCATATATGTTTTAATACCATATATTTTTTGCAATTCTATATAAACCTCCCCCGCCTCTTCTATTTGTTCCTGAATATCTGCATATTTTTTTACAAAATCCTCCTTATTTTTTCTTTCCAATGCCAATCTTATATTTTGTCCGTCATATACCGTTATTGAATCCGTTTGATTCCGCATATATTCTTTATGTTCTGACCTAATTTGAAAAATGAAATACAGGCTTAATATGATACATATAATATCAACAACAATAATACATCCTTTCATAACCGTAAAAAACCGCCTCATCTAACTGTATCCTCCAAATGAATAAATCATAACACATTCAGCGTTGTCAGCCTTTCCAAAAAAACCAAGTCCTCTATGCTAGTAAACCTATCTTAATGATAAGTATTCATGTTGTATCCGTAATCTTAAGTTCTGTTCCTTCCAATATGAGCGCCGGATCACCTCCTATCACCGCACGATTGGCTTCATATATTTCAGGCCAGCGTTTACCGTCATTCAGTAATTTCTTTGCAATATTCCACAGACAGTCTCCTTTTTTAACACGGTAAAGAATCCACTCTTCTTTCGGGGATTCTACGCTGTTTTCTCCGTCATCCACACCGCTTTCCTCCCGTCCGTCCAACTCCTGTAGCTCTTTACTGGCCCACATCCAGTTTACTGTCTCATCATTGTCACCATTGATCGTATAGGCAAGAGACGTCCTTCCCCACAAATCATCCATAAAAAGATAACTATACATAATATATCCCAAGCGCCCTTTTCGTCTAATTTCAATTGGTTTTTCATTGTCATTCCGATGAATTTCAATGATGGAACCATCATATAGCGTGTGCTCCCAATCTCCCTCTATCATATAATACACCTCCCGCACCAACTGATTGTCATCATATAGATATTGAGAGGCATAGAGTTTGGTATCCGAGGTACCCATCTTGTAATGCCATAAAATATGCCCGTCTTCATCATAATCAAAAAATTCATACCTTTTTACGGTATTGGTATGATTTGGTTTTAATGACCTCTCCCATTCATTGGCTGTTATAGAATCAATCAGCCTCTCACCGTCATAATGAGCCAGATAACTCGGAACACTGACACTCTCAATTTCTTCCGGCGAATATTCATCGATAAAATCACGGGAAAGCGCAAGATACCAATAGGACGACACTCGATCTTTGTTTTTATTATAATGATCAAGCCATATGGCATAATAACTGCCGGAACGATGGCTTTGCACACTTACGGAACCAGTATCATTGTAGCGCAGCGATGCAGTCGTAATCTCGCCATCAGAATATTTGTATGTCACCTCACTCAAATCGCCGTTTTCGTTATAATAATAGTAAAAGGAATCATCTTTGGAGGTTGTGATATCAGAAATCAGTCTTCCACTGCCATCATAAGTCTTTTCATAATCAAAATTTCCCTGAACACTTCCTGTCTCGGAATATCCTCCATCCTGATCATACTCATATTCAATCACATAATAAGGTTTTTTCGAAGAGATATTCGAAACATATTTCTCCGTTTTTACAAGTCTGTCTTGGTCGTCATAAAACAAAAGCGTTTCATTTCTCTGATACCACTTCGATGTGTCATCGTAGTAATAAAGCACACGTTTCCCCGTCTTATCTACAGCTTCAAGATACCCCACATAACAATACTCCGTTGTTTTCACAAGTCTGCCGTTCTCATCATAGGAATAATCTGTAATACTCATACAGGCTGCCTTCTCTGATAAGTCATATTGCGCCGGTTTCGGTACATTTCCGCCGGCAATATTTCCACGATCATATGTATAAGCACAGACTGTATATAAAACTGCTGCCAGCATAATAGCAGTCATGAACAAAAAGATTCGTTTTTCGGACATCTGCTCTCTTCTCCTTCGGTAAACAATGACACGACCGCCTAAGATTGATTACCTCTGTTTTACATACAAAATTTCAATATTACCGTCCACAAAACCAACACCGACTCCGTCAGCCTGCTTTAACTTTTCTGCATATAAGCCTTCCGTCAGATATTTTCTGAGAATTTGCGCGGATTCTTCCAAAATCGTTTCCCATCCAGCATTTTCCTTCCAGCGGAAAGGCTTTTCGCGCGTTCCGAAATCACACGCTTCGTCGCACGCCCAATCCTCGTCGTTTTCCTCAAAGGAACTTGTACCGATTAATTCCATAGACCAGCAGTTTTCTCCGCCCGGCTCAAAATCCTCATACAGATTGAAATTTAACCCGACGATGTCCGCAGGCATGTCCTGCTCCAAAATCGTGTTAATCCATTGTTCCACTTGTTGATACATACAAAATCCCTCCTCAATTTGTTATCACTGCCGTATTTCAATCACATTGTTAATACGCTTCCCAAATTACCCCATTTTCCAACTTGTCTATGTAAGCAAATCGTTCAACCGTATCTTCTGGCAGACTCTTATAAATCTCACTGTACTGCCTGACCTGTTCAGCCGTTCCATACGGTTCTTTATTCCAAAATACCTGCAGCATTCCCTCCCAGTAATTCTTTTTCATAAACAAGTCTTTTTCCTCTTGGGAAAAATCAGAATAAATATTATATCCTTGCTGTTGGTTTTCATTGATTCCTTTCCCATCCCTTGTATCCCATTCCACATATTTGATTTCTACGTCCCAGCTTTCCGTCTTACTGACTTCCTCATAGATATCCACTGCAGTATTTGCACCAAACCACAAATCGCAGTATATATAATAGTGAAGGTCATCCTCCGCTTTATATAGATACCATGGACCTCCTGACACAAACTCAAACAATTTATTTCCTTGCATATCATATACAAAGTTATAGTGAAGGGTGGACGAAGTTTCCACATACACATACGAACACATTATTTCCATCTGTCCATCCCGGGTAAAATCAAAAGCGGAAAACTCAATCCAACGCTGCCATAAATCAGGATAATACTCAAAAAAAGAGGAAATATCTTCTTGATTCTGTTCAAAAATTACTTGTACAATATCTCCGTATTTTTCTTTGTTTCTTTCTGCCACATCTTCTTCAGGGGTTTCTGTGAGATTCAACATTTGGTCGTTTTGGGTATCTTCCAACATGTTATCTTTAACTTCCGTTTCCTGCTCTGCATTTTCCATGGAATCATTTTGACCCACTTCCGTCGTCTGCTCTTGATATTCCCTGTCAAATACTTGTGACCTTTTGTGATATGTTATAGCCAATAGACTGACCATGAATGTTATAATAATTCCAATTCCTATAAGATATTTTTTCATTTTAACTCTTTTCCCACAATATCCTTTATTCCACCGTTATGTTTGCAACATGTTCCAGATAAATACTTGCTTGTTTCTCAATCTGCTCGCTTTCGGTTTCGTATATATATACCTCCTCAAGATTTCTTACCCTACCCAGCGGCTCTATATCACCAATCCCTGTATCTTTCAAATAAATGTAACTCAGTCTGTCAAGTCTTGCTAAAGGACTAAGATTATCTACTTTGATATATTCTAATCTCATATCTTCTAAACATATCAGGTCACCCGTTATATCCAAATTCAAAATCTGCCTTTGGTCACGATCTAAAGTATTTTCAACTAACCAGATGCTTCTTAATTGTTTTAATTCACTAAGACCTTCCATATTTCTAATATTTCCACCCACAATATGAATGGATTTCAAGAACCGATTCTCCTCAAAACAACCTAAATCCACATCTGCAACATTTTTTATAATCACCTCTTGAAGGGCCGGCATATGTCTTAAGAAAGTCAAATCTTCTATACTATCACATCCTTCTATATATAAATATTGCAAATTACTCAGACCGTTTAAAAATGTCATATCCAACCCGTCCGCAAAAAAACTCATCTCCAATCTCTTTAAATAACCCAAGTTGCTTAATGGTGTTAAATCTATCGTTTCGTCATTTATCAAAAGGGACAGGTATAGCAGGTCGTCCATTTGCCCAATTCTATCAATTTCTTCCTGTGTAACCGTATAGCAATCTATTCCTGTTACATGGTCTAGGAACCAATT
>CAMWLG010000028.1 GCA_947175035.1 uncultured Lachnospiraceae bacterium
TAAAAGTATCAGAGTGGAATTATAAAATCTTTCAAAAAATAAATTTGCTTGTTTTACTTATGGAAAAGCTTATTTTAAAATAGATTAGTATTTGCTATTGTATATGGAAAAATTTTCAAAAAGATGACTTGACTGGCAGAATGAATAGAGTGAAGGGCGTGAGTTTGATATGAGTAAAAAAAAGAATGGTATCAGCAATTTTGAGCGGAAGTTTAGCAGGTATGCCATACCGAATCTGTCGCTGATCTTGGTGATGTGTTATGCGGCGGGTTATATTATTAGGATTGTCAACCCTGATTTCCTGCAGTATCTGACATTGGATCCGTACCAGATCCTGCACGGACAGGTTTGGCGCGTGTTTACCTGGATTATTCAACCGCCCGGCAGCTTGGATGTGTTTACCCTGCTGATGCTTTTTTTCTACTATAGTATCGGAACTAACTTGGAGCGTGTGTGGGGTACCTATCGCTATAATGTCTATATTTTTGGAGGCATGCTCATTACAGTGATTGCAAGCTTTCTGTGTATGGGAGTGTGCTATCTGTTGTTTGCATCCAGGCTGGCTGATCCCCGGCAGGCAGCATATTTCTTTCAGATGTGTTCTTGGGGATTCAGCACTTATTATATCAATATGTCGATTTTTCTGGCGTATTCCATCACATATCCGGAGCATCAGGTGCTTTTGATGTTTGTGATTCCTGTGAAAGTGAAGTGGCTGGGGATTGTCTATGGTGTGATGTTGGTTATTAATATGCTGCAGTATTTTATGGTGGGGATGTTAGGATGGGACTATGCCTATGCCTGGTTTGCAATGGTGGCGATTGCGGCGTCTCTGATCAATTTCCTGATATTTTGGATTGGCACCAAAAGGCTTTCCCATCTGGCGCCCAGACAGATTAAACGCAGGGCGGAGTTTAGACATCAAGTGCGCGAGGGGGCGAAGCAGGCAGGACATAAGTGCAGTATCTGCGGCAGGACGGACGGAGATGACCCGACGCTGGAATTCCGCTATTGCTCCAAGTGCGCGGGGAGCCATGAGTACTGTCAATATCATTTGTATTCCCACGAGCATGTGAGGTAACAGTTCAGCCATGGGATAATTTGTAAGCTGTGCGTGGGTGCTCGCACACAAAGCACTGCTTATAAATTATTTCATGAGCGGAGCGCCCTCAAATGAAATAAAAGGTGAGTCGCGAAGCGGCGACGGCTGCGCAGCAGACGCTTTTATGAATGTGAGGGCTGAACTGTTACTATGTGAGGTAAGGGAAAAATAAGGAGCACAGAATGAATCAAGAACTGCAATTTGCGCAAACTTTAGAGCAGGTGCGCACCCTTGCCAGAGAGCAGGGAAATTGTGTCAGCAAGGAGCAGGTGGAGGAGGCGTTCGCGCCCCTGAATTTGGACGAGAACCAGTTGGAATTGGTGTATGACTATCTGATCAAGCATAAGGTGGGAATCGGTGAACCTGTGGATCCTGACGACTATCTCACGGAGGAAGAGCGGAATTATCTGCAGGATTATCTGGATCAGCTGGCTGCCTTGCCAACCTACACTCCGGGGCAGATTGAGGCATATACCATCTCTGCCATGGCGGGGGATCCGGACGCTCAAGGCAGGCTGATAGAGGTTTATCTGGCGGATATCCCGGAGATTGCCAAGCTATACACCGGGCAGGGTGTATTGTTGGAGGATTTGATTGGCGAGGGCAATATGGCACTGACCTTTGGCGTGGGGATGTTGGGAAGTCTGGAACATCCAAGCGAGGCGCAGGGAATGATTGCCAAGCTGGTCATGGACGCCATGGAGGATTATATTGCGGAAAATGCCGAGAATCAAAAGTCTGACCAAAGAATAGCTGACAGGATGAACAAGATAGCAGATCAGGCGCATGACATGGCACAGGAGCTATGCCGCAAGGTGACCGTGGCTGAACTTGCAAAAGAGACGGGGATAAGCGAGGAACAGATCCGCAGGGCAATGCGTGTGAGTGGTTTCCGAATCGAGGATTTGACAGATGAATAAGAGTGTTTACGAGGACTACAAATATTGTATGCAGGACGTGTCGCGCCTGTATGTCGGCAGCAAATATACTTTTGATGAACTGTTGGAGAATGAGGAGATTCCGTTTAAATTCCGCCTGGTTGTGGAACGCTATATCTTACCCGAGGCGGATCTTGCGGACACATTGGAGACGCATCTTTATTATCTGACCAAGAAAAGCTTTCAGGTAAAAATATTTAAGCAGCTAAAGGCCCGGGTCAAGGTCAATCTCATAGAGGAGAAAAAAGGATTGGGCGGTAAGTCGAAGAAGGAGTACACGACAAAGATGCTGCCCGTGGAACAGTTGGTCGAGCTTTCCGTGCAGGAAAAGGAGCAGGTTGGTCTGGTGATTCAGGAGCTTGCGCTCAGTAAGCTTGCCCTTATGGGGTTTTGAATTAATGAAAATTAGGAGAGTGAATGATGACAGGAGAAGTGAATTCTAAGCAGAAATATTCTAAGGCAGAGGGGCTGGATCGGCTTGCGGCCTATGAGGTGATAGAGCAGAGGGAGATTGACGATATTCGGAGCATGGGGGTACTGCTGCGGCATAGGAAGACGGGGGCAAGGGTGGCTCTGCTATCCAATGATGATGAAAATAAGGTTTTCTATATCGGCTTTCGCACCCCGCCTGCAGATTCTACAGGAGTGCCGCATATTTTGGAGCATTCCGTGCTGTGTGGGTCCAGAGAGTTTCCCGTGAAGGACCCTTTTGTGGAGCTGGTGAAGGGATCTTTGAACACATTTTTGAATGCCATGACCTATCCCGATAAGACGCTGTACCCCGTGGCGAGCTGTAATGACAAGGACTTTCAAAATCTGATGCATGTGTATCTGGATGCGGTTTTTTATCCCAATATTTATGACAAGGAAGCTATCTTCCGCCAGGAGGGATGGCATTACGAGTTGGAGAACGAGGACGGGGAGCTTGCCATCAACGGCGTGGTTTACAATGAGATGAAGGGAGCGTATTCCTCGGCGGATGATGTGTTGGAGACTGCCATTATGAATTCCCTCTATCCCCACACGACTTATGGCGTGGAATCCGGCGGCGACCCGGATGTGATTCCCGAGCTTTCTTATGAGGAGTTTTTGGATTTTCACAGACAATATTATCATCCTTCCAACAGCTATATTTATCTCTATGGGGATATGGATATGGCGGAGAAGCTTAACTTTATTGACGAGCATTATCTGTCCGCCTTTGACACTTTAGAGATCCATTCCGAAATCGGTATCGAGCCGGAATTTGGCCCTACCTCTGTCCTGTATATCAAGGAATATCCCTTGAATGAGGGGGAGGATGCGGATGAGAACACTTATTTTTCTATCAATTTTTCTGTGGGGGAGAGCACGGACAGTGAGCTCTGCGTGGCATTTCAAGTGTTGGACTATGCCCTGTGTTCCGCGCCGGGAGCCCCTTTGAAACAGACGCTGGTGGATCGCGGTATTGGAAGAGACGTGTACAGTATCTGGGATGACGGTATCAGACAGCCGTATTTCAGCGTGATTGCCAAGGGGACATCCATGGACAGACAAGCGGAATTCATGGATACGGTGTGGGAGGTATTGGAGCGCGTCGTGGCGGAGGGCTTTGACGAGAAGGCTTTGTTGGCGGCGTTAAATTATTATGAATTTAAGTATCGGGAAGCTGATTTTGGCTCCTATCCCAAGGGATTGATGTATGGGCTGCAGATGTTGGACAGCTGGCTTTATGATGACAGCATGCCTTTTGTGCATGTTGAGCAGATTGGGATTTTTAAAGCACTCAGGGAAAAGGTGAAGAGTGGTTGGTATGAGCAGCTGGTAAAAGAATATCTCTTGGAAAATAATCATCGAAGCGTAGTGATCTTAAAGCCTGTTGCGGGGCTTATGGAGAAGCAGGAGGCGGAGCTTGCAGACAAGCTTGCGGCGAAAAAGGCATCCATGTCCAAGGAGGAGATCCAGGAAGTCTTGACGTTACAGGAGACATTGCGCAAGTTCCAGGAGACGGAGGACAGTCAGGAGGATTTGGCGAAGATTCCGCTGCTTTCCAGAGATGACTTAAAGAAGGAAGCTGCCATGCTGGTGAATGAGGAGAGGCACATTGGTGACACACCTTTTTTGTATCACAAGCTCTATACCAACGGAATCGGCTATCTGCGCATGTTGTTCCGCCTGGATGGGATTCCGGGGGAGTATTACCCTTACGTGGGGATTCTGAAGGGGTGTCTGGGGCTGTTGAACACGGAGCACTACAGCTATGGGGATCTGTTTAACGAGATGAATCTGGTTACCGGCGGCATGGCGGCAGTGAGCAATATTTACAGCCGGATCGACGACCAGGAGAAATGCCAGGTGACTCTGGAATTCAAGGCGAAGGCATTTAATGATAAGCTGGAAGCGGCGATAGAACTGATGCAGGAGATCATTCTCACCAGCGATCTGACAGACGGGAAGCGTCTTAAGGAGATTTTGGCGGAGGGAAAGTCTCGTATGCAGAGCCAGATGATGTCCTCGGGGCACAGTGTGGCGGTGGGCAGGGCATTGTCCTACGGCAGCGCGTCAGGTGTATTGAATGAGCTCATCTCGGGCGTTCCTTTTTATCGCCTGATTGCCGGTATCGTGGAAGACTTCGATGCCAGGAAGGGAGAACTTGTAGAGAAGCTGCAAACGCTGGCGAAGATGATTTTCAGACCGGAGAACCTGATGGTGGATTTTGTGGGGGACGAGCCGGAGAAATTGAAACTTGCCGCGGCGGTGGAGCGATTCAAGAGTAAACTTTACACCTGTCCCGTGATGAAGGAGACTTACAGACCGGTGCCTGAGCGTGGCAACGAGGGATTCATGACGGCCGGACAGATTCAATATGTGTGCCGGGCGGGAAATTTTGTCAGGAAAGGACTGCCCTACACCGGCGCGTTGAAAGTGTTGAAGGTAATGCTTGGGTACGAGTATCTGTGGGTCAATGTGCGTGTGAAGGGCGGCGCCTATGGGTGCATGTGTAATTTTGGGAGAACGGGGGAGAGTTATTTTGTGTCCTACAGAGACCCCAATCTGGATAAAACCTTGGATGTCTACGAGAAGGCAGCGGAGGCAATCGCGCATTACGAGGCGGACGAGCGCACTATGACACAGTATATCATTGGTGCGATCAGCGATTTGGATATGCCAATGAATCCAGCGGCCAAGGGACTGTTTGGATTGACCGCCTATATGTCGGGGCTGGACGAGGCATTCCTGCAAAGAGAGCGGGATGCGATTTTGAGCGCGACGGCGGAGGATATACGGAAGCTTGCTGATTATATTAAAGCTTTTATGTCGGAGGATTTCCTGTGTGTGGTGGGAAATGCAGGGAGGCTTAAGGCGGATGAGAAACTTTTCCGGAAGATTGAGAACCTTTTCTAATGATCTCTCGTCTAATATGCTGTAAGGAACATGCAATGAAAAACAGCATTGCTTCAGGGAGGAGAAATATGATGAAAAAGGACAGATTGTTAGGAAAAGTTTTGACGGCGTTTGCCGTGGCTTCGGCATTGGCGTTGACCGCCTGTGGCGCAGGGGCAGCTTCAACCCCCGGGAAGTCAGCCATGATGAACGGTGCGGCCTACGACGAACCACAGGTCGAGATGAGTTATTCCAATTATGATTCTATGGCGGATGGGGTTTATGGCAGCATGGCGGAGGAGGCGGTTTCTGAAGCTTACTCGGGACAGACTGTGGGGGAGAGCTTTCAGAGCGCCGGACAGTCAGGGAGCGGATCGAAGGTTGATGACAGTCGAAAGCTGATTCGTACCGTGAATCTGGATGTGGAGACGAAGGAGTTTGATCAGATGCTTGCCTCCGTAGAGGAGCAGGTGGCGACGCTGAACGGGTACATTGAGCAGATGAATACCTACAATGGGAGCAAATATTCCGGCAGTCGGAGTAATCGTTCCTCCAATCTCACAGTCCGGGTGCCAAAGCAGTCTCTGGATACCTTTTTAAAGGCGGTGGATGACACGGGCAACATCATCAGCCGCACTGAGTCCGTGGAAGATGTGACGCTGGATTATGTGGACACGGAGAGTCGGAAGAACTCTCTGCTGGTGGAGCAGGAACGTCTGCTGAGTTTCCTGGAGAAGGCGGAGAGCCTGGAGGATATCATTACCTTGGAGGAACGGCTTTCTGAGGTGCGGTATCAGTTGGAGCGGATGGAGTCAATGCTTCGCACCTATGACAATAAGGTGGACTATGCCACGGTGTACATGAGAATTGCAGAAGTGAAGGAGCTGACGCCGCCTCCCGTGGAGGAAGAGGAGACTGTCTGGGACAGATTGACGAACGGTTTTATGGAAAATCTGGAGGATGTAAAGGATGGCATTGTTGACTTCTTTGTCTGGATTGTGGTGAACATTCCTTATCTCGTAATCTGGGCGATAAGGATTGCTGTGATTGTTGTCATCGTCAAGCTGATCATTCGGAGCAGGCGCAAGAAAAAGGCTGCTAAATTGGCGAGTAATCAAGCTGTGCCGCCTGTGGAGAATAAGCAAAGCTAAGCGGCTTTTACCGAATGGAGAAAAGTTTGGAGAATACACAGGAGGGATGTATGGAAAATTCCGCATATAAATCAGGTTTTGTGACTTTGATAGGCAGGCCCAACGTGGGCAAATCCACGTTGATGAACCATCTGATTGGACAGAAGATTGCCATCACATCCAAGAAGCCTCAGACCACAAGAAATCGCATTCAGACGGTGCTTACGCTGGACAATGCCCAGATTGTGTTCTTGGACACGCCGGGGATTCACAAGGCGAAGAACAAACTGGGGGATTATATGGTGAATGTGGCGGAGCACACTCTGAACGAGGTGGACGTGATTCTCTGGCTTGTGGAACCGACGAATTATATCGGTGCGGGGGAGAGGCATATACTCTCGCAGCTTCAGAAAACCAAGACTCCGGTGATTCTGGTGATCAACAAGACGGACACGGTCAAGCGGGAGGATGTGTTTGCCTTTATCGATACCTACAGGAAGGAGATGGATTTTCAGGAAATCGTGCCTGTCTCCGCCCTGAAAGGGGATAATACGGAGGAGCTGGTGAGCTGTATCCTGAAATATCTGCCCTATGGCGAGCCCTTTTATGATGAGGATACCATTACGGATCAACCCATGCGGCAGATTGCGGCGGAGCTGATCAGGGAGAAGGCGCTGCGGCTTCTGGAGGAGGAGATTCCCCATGGCATCGCGGTCAGTATCGAGAGTATGAAGCAGAAAGGAAATATCTGCCATATCGATGCAACCATTATATGCGAGCGGGAATCCCACAAGGGCATTATCATTGGAAAAGGCGGACAGATGCTCAAGCAGATTGGCTCCAAAGCCCGACCGGATATTGAGGATTTGCTGGGAACGAAGGTGAATCTGCAGCTTTGGGTGAAGGTGAAGAAGGATTGGAGGGACAGTGATTTCCTTCTGAAAAATTTTGGATATAACCCCAAGGAGAGCTTTGGCAAGGAATAAAAAAACTCAAATTGCAGACCCTACTGAATGTACGGAACAGATAGGGGGAAGCATTTATGCAGACATTGAATTACTGGAAGCAATTTGAGAATACGGGCAAAATCGAGGATTATTTATCATATAAAGCAGATGACAGCCAGCGGTCGGAGAATATGGTCGCTGGCTGCAAGTCCGATTATCAGGCGGGAATGTGGGATTCCACCAGGAGAGAGGGAATGGACGGCAGTTATGCAGGAATTCATACAAGTGACAGGGATGATTTTAAAGCAGTCTCCCATGGGAGAATATGACAGGCGGGTGTGCCTGCTTACCCGCGAGCGGGGGAAGATTTCTGCCTTTGCGAGAGGGGCGAGAAAGCCGGGCAGCCGTCTGGCGGCGGCTACCAACCTCTTTGCGTTCGGCACGTTCAAGCTCTATGCGGGGCGCAATTCCTACACCATGACAGAGGCGGAGATCACCAACTATTTTGAGGAATTGATGTCGGATTATGTAGGAGCCTATTATGGAATGTATTTTACCGAGGTGGCGGATTTCTATACTAGGGAGAACAATGATGAGAAGGAGATGCTGAAGCTCCTGTATCAGTCGCTCAAAGCAATCATGGCGGATTCCCTGCCCAATCCTCTGGTGAAATGCATTTTTGAGTTGAAAGCGATTGCAGTAAACGGGGAATTTCCAGGCATTCCGAAGGACAGGGAGCTTTTGGAGTCCACGGTATATGCCCTGCAGTATATCGCCGCGAGCCCTGTGGAAAAACTTTACACCTTCATGGTTACGGACGAAGTTTTGGCGCAATTGCAGAAAATTGCGGTGGAATATACAAAACGCTTTTTGAATCATGATTTTAAAAGTCTTGAAATACTTAAAACTCTGTGTTAGAATTTGATATGGTCTGTATAAATCGGGATCAGAGAGTAAGGAGATTTTAGATGGCGGGACTACATAACAGAAAAGTGATGGTTTGTTTCATGGTGTGTGCGCTGCTGCTTGCCGGATGCGGCGTGGCGAAGGTGCCGGAGACCGTGGAGGTTACCAGCCTTGTCATTGACAAGGAAGGAGCTGTCACTTCCCATATTGTGGGTGTCTTTGACAGACAATTTCATTCTGTGGACAAGCTAAAAAAGATGGCGCAGGAGGAGGTTGCCGCATATAACACGGCGAACCAGACAGGGAATGTGAGCCCTGTGACATTGGAGCGGGTGGAGTCACTTGCCGGGAATGATGGTTCTGTGATTGTGACTTATCTCTTTGACGGGGCGCAGACGTACGAGAAATATAACGGAAACAGCTTTTTCTATGGAACCGTGGAGGAAGCCGGACAGGACGGGTATCATTTTGACAAGATGAATCAGGTGCTTTATGATACCAAGGGGGACAAGAGTATCGTCTCCGCGGATATCAGCAGCATGATGAAAAAGCATGTGATCATACTGTCGGAACAGACCAGGGTTTACGCTCCCTATAAGGTTGCGTATATCAGTGAGAGTGCGAAGACGTTGGAAGATGGAAGCATTGATACCACGGGAGTGTCCGAGGAGGAATACCCTGTGATTATCGTGCTTGACAAATAGAGGAGGAGAGAAAATGGAAAAGACATTGGATAAGATTGTGGCGTTGGCGAAGGCGAGAGGGTTTATCTACCCCGGCTCGGAGATTTATGGCGGGCTTGCGAATACATGGGATTACGGCAATCTGGGCGTGGAGCTCAAAAATAATGTAAAAAGGGCATGGTGGCAGAAATTCGTGCAGGAAAACCCGCATAACGTAGGTGTGGACTGTGCGATTCTGATGAATCCTCAGACTTGGGTGGCGAGCGGTCATCTGGGCGGTTTTTCCGATCCTTTGATGGACTGTAGGGAGTGTCATGAGCGTTTTCGCGCCGACAAGCTGATTGAGGACTACTGTCAGGAGCAGGGGATTACGCTGGAAGAGAGCGTGGACGGCTGGAGTCAGGAGAAAATGCAGGATTATGTCAGAGAGAAGCAGATTCCCTGCCCTACCTGCGGCAAACATAATTTTACGGACATCCGTCAGTTTAATTTGATGTTCAAGACATTCCAGGGGGTTACAGAGGAAGCCAAAAGTACGGTATATTTGAGACCTGAGACTGCGCAGGGTATCTTTGTCAATTTCAAGAATGTGCAGAGAACCTCCAGAAAGAAGCTTCCGTTCGGTATCGGTCAGATTGGTAAAGCATTTAGAAATGAGATTGCACCCGGTAACTTTACATTCCGTACAAGAGAGTTTGAGCAGATGGAACTTGAGTTTTTCTGTAAGCCGGGGACGGATATGGAGTGGTTTTCCTATTGGAGAGGGTTCTGCCGCGACTGGCTTTTGTCTCTGGGTATCAAGGAGGAGGAAATCCGTTTGCGCGACCATTCACCCGAGGAGCTTTGTTTTTACAGCAAGGGCACCACAGATATTGAGTTTGAGTTTCCCTTTGGCTGGGGTGAGTTGTGGGGTATTGCGGACAGGACGGACTATGACCTGACCCAGCATGCCAACACTTCCGGCGAGGATATGTGCTACTTTGATGACGAGACCAGTGAAAAATATATTCCCTATGTGGTGGAGCCTTCTTTGGGGGCAGACCGCGTGGTGCTTGCGTTCCTTTGCTCCGCATATGACGAGGAGGAGCTTGAGGGCGGTGACATGAGAACAGTGCTTCATTTCCATCCGGCTTTGGCACCTGTGAAAATCGGCGTGCTGCCTTTGTCCAAGAAGTTGAACGAGGGCGCAGAGAAGATTTATACGGAGTTGTGCAAGAAGTACAATTGTGAGTTTGACGACAGAGGCAATATTGGTAAGAGATATCGCAGACAGGACGAGATTGGCACTCCTTTCTGTGTGACTTATGATTTTGATTCTGAGACAGATGGCTGCGTAACGGTCCGTTTTAGGGATTCTATGGAGCAGGAGCGAATTGCGATTACGGATTTGGATGCGTATTTTGCAGACAAGTTTGTATTTTAGGAGAGGGCGGGGAGCAGGAGCATTATTCTGCTCTCTTTTCGGCTGTGATAAACGTGAGAGGATGAATTTGGGTTATGGAGATTACGGAATGTTTTCTGATTCTGGGGATTGAGCCCACGAAAGATGAAGGATTGATTAAAAGTGCATACAGGGAAAAACTCGCTGTGACAAATCCAGAGGACGATCCGGAGGGGTTCAAGCGTCTGCGCACGGCTTATGAGGAGGCATGCAGCTACGCAAAGCGGGATGATGAGGCGGATGCACAGGCGGAGCGGGATACAACCCCCTCAGGGCTGTGGGTGGAGCGTGTAGGAGAGATTTATTCCAATATCAAGACCAGACAGCAGAGTGACCTTTGGCAGGAATTGTTTGATGACGAGATTTTCCAGGCGTTGGAGGAGGAAGAGAACTGTAGGTATAAGCTTCTGCGTTATCTGATGGATCATTTCAGGCTGCCCTCGGAGATTTGGAAGCTTTTGAATGATAAAATGAATCTTGTGGAGGACGCAGGAAAGCTTCGGGAATCCTTTCCTGTGGAATTCATCAATTATGTGGTGAACCGGTGCGAGCGTGGTGAGGATATTGAATTCTCTCTGTTCGAGGGCGCCGAGGACGCGGAGTATGATCTTTTTATCAATTATTATGACAATTGCTGGCAGGCGCTGCAGGAGGAGAAGCTAAGCGATGCTGAGAAGTTCTTGGACGAGGCTGCGGGACTTCATATTTATCATCCTGCCATGGAAGTGTGCAGGGGGACTCTTCTCTATGCACAGGGCAAGAAGGAGGAGGCAGCAAGCTTCATGAGGGCTCTGCGGGATCGATATCCCAAGGATGCCATGGTGTGTTATAATACGGCGGAAACTTTGTGGAAGTTCGGCAAGAAGGAGGAGGCAGCGGAGATTTATCTGTCCCTCAAAGCGGAGAACGAGAAACATTATATGGCGAATGTCCGACTTGCAGAGTGGTATTATGACAACGGTAAGTATACGGATGCCAAAAAGTGTGCGGAAGCGGTGTTGTCCGCCGGGGCGGATGATGAGTTCATGGAGCTTTTGACGAAGGTGAATTCCAAGCTTGAACGGGATCTGGAACTTAAGTGGCAGATGAATCAGGATTGGGAGTCAGGATTGGAGCTCTGTTGGTGCTATTTGCAGGATGGCAAGAATAGCAAGGGTTTGCGTTTGGCGAGAGCCATTGAGGAATTGGTTTCTCCCGAGAGAAGTGCAGAATACCATGGGCTGCTTTCCAAGCTTTTGGTGGAGATGGCGGATTATTGGGCCGCGCTCGAGATGTCCCGAAAATGGGAGAAGCTCTTGGAAGAGAAGCTTTTGACCGATGAGACTGAGGAGGAGAAGGAGAAGGATCAGGATCGCATTCGACAGGCACATATGATCCGTATGCAATGTCACAAGAGTATCGGGTTTGCCGAGAAGGGGCATTTTAACGAGGCCATCAAGGAGATCGAGGCGGTTGAGACCGGGACACCGAAGGACATAGGTTATTGGTTGGAGAAAGCGCAGATTTACATAGAGATGGAGGAGTACGAGAAAAGCCTGGAACTCACCTCTCGCATGATAGAGGAGTATCAGGTGTATGCTGCTGCCGCCACTGCCATGGAGGTATATCGCAGGCAGTGGGAAGCGGGGGGCGTGGTGCAGAATGCCCGTCTGTGTATTCACACTTTTCCGAATTATGTGCGGGCATATGATCATTTGGGAAGGGTTTATCTGGATCTGGGCGAGACAGAGGCGCTGCAGGAATTGCTTGCCGAAGCGGAGAAGAACAAGGTTGAGAGCCCGTATCTGGAGGCGTATCGCTACCAGATGAAGCAAAAGCCCCCAGAAGTCGAGGTGTTGAACCAGCGGCTGGATGAATTCCAGAAGAATTTCCAGAACAAGCTCTATGACGGAGAGACGGCTTATTTTGAGACAGGACTTCCCGTCATAACAGAATATCTCTACTGGTATCCAGGACCCTATATGCTGCGCAGGAGAGCGGCGTTTTACAGGAGTAATATGCAGTTCGACAAGGCGCTTCAGGATTACGAGAAGGCACTTTTGGATGAGCCTGCCAATCCTTATATCCATGACGCCATGGGGCGTATTTATATGGTTCAGGGGGATTTTGAGCAGGCGCTGATCAGCAATCGGAAGGTGCTGTTATATGGAGGACAAGAGTGGAGCGCCGTGGCGGATTTTCAGATGGCGAAGCTCTATATGCTCCTAGGCGATAATGAAGAGGCATTGTATTGGTTTCAAAAGTGTGAAAAGCTTGGCAGCGAAGAGGTGGCCTATCAGAAGAATATGGCTGTCTGTCTGGGGCGTCTGGGAAAGACCCAGGAGGCGCTTGACAAGTTGTATGCATATTATGCCAAGAAAGATGGCACCTTTTATGATGGGTACTACCGAAGTCTTTGGACGCTGTTTGACACGGTGGGAGAGGTGGACAGAGCACACAAGCTGTTGGAGAAATGGCAGAAGGAACTGCAGCTTGAGAAATCGAAGTGGAATTTCCTGATGCCTAAGAGCGCACGGAGCAAAAAAACAAATGAAGGCGCGGTGGAGTATTATGATTGTGCAGGATGGCAGGCCCTGATGGAAGGGGATGGAAAAAGCGCCTTGGAGTTTTTTGAGCAGCAGGTCAAGTGCGGTGAGGCGATCAACAAGGGAGATTCTGATGATGGGTTGGTGGATACAATCTTCACAGCGATTCTCTATGGCGACACGGAGAAGGGAAGAAAATATTCGGAAAAACTCTGGAGTTTTCTGCACAAAGCTGCGTTAAAGGCAGTGGATGAGTTCCATGAGCGCCCCAAGGCAAAGCTTATGGCGCAGTTTCTTGCCAACTATTATCGATTCTCGGACGAGCAGCTGCAAGAATTGTTGGATCAGGAGAAAGATTGTGCTCTCTGCAATTTCTGTCTGATGGCATTGTGCCAGGAGTTGGAAGGTGTTCGTATCCTGCTCTTGCTCAGACAGGGGAAGCTGGAGGAAGCGAAGGAGCGTGTTGCACACAATCTTGAGGTACAGCCCGATGATGAATATATGAGGGCGATACAGGCATTTTGGCAAAAAAGAAATACCTGAAAAAAGGAATAGTTGATTGAATAGAAGGAAAAGCGGATGATAGTAGGAATTGATTTGGGCACCACCAACAGTCTGGTGGCATATTTTACGGAGGAAGGGCCAAAGATTATTCCCAACAGGCTGGGCAAGAATCTGACCCCTTCCGTGGTGAGTGTGGACGAGGAGGGGAATGTGTTTGTGGGAGAGACGGCGAGAGAACGTATGAGTCTCTACCCCGCGTCTGTGGCGCAGACCTTTAAGCGCAGTATGGGCACTGACCGCACTTACAATTTGAGCGGGCATTTGTTTAAGCCTGAGGAGCTTTCCAGCATGGTGCTTCGCGCGTTGAAGGAGGACGCGGAGAGCTTTCTCGGGGAGGAAGTGACCGAGGCAGTGATCAGTGTGCCGGCGTATTTCGATGACAAGCGTAGAAAGGCAACCAAGCGCGCCGGAGAGCTGGCGGGTTTAAAGGTGGAACGCATGATCTCCGAGCCCACGGCGGCAGCGGTGGCTTATGGCTTATATGACAAGACCCAGGACACCAGATTCTTGGTGTTCGACTTGGGCGGGGGCACATTTGACGTATCTGTGTTGGAACTGTATCACAATATTTTGGAGGTGCGGGCGGTAGCCGGCGATAATTATCTTGGGGGTGAGGATTTCACTCAGGAGATGGCCAAGCTGTTTTTGCAAAAGACAGAGCTTCAGGTGTCGAATCTGTCCGAGAAAGAGCAAATTCGTCTGTATAAGGCGGCGGAGAAAGCAAAATATGCCATCAATGATGAGCCTTCTGTCACCATGAGTTTTCTCTATAAGGAGGAGATGAAGGAAGCGGTGATTACGGCGAAGGAGTTTGAGACGGCATGTGAGGAGCTGCTCATGAAGATCAGGGAGCCGGTGAAGAAGAGTTTGGCGGACGCGGGGCTGAAGCTCTCCGATATTGACGAGGTGTTGTTGATCGGCGGCGCTACCAGATTATCCATCGTGCGGGATTTTCTGATCAGGTTGTTCCGAAAGTTCCCCGACACGAAACTCAATCCGGATGAGACTGTGGCATTGGGAGCCGCGGTGCAGGCAGCGATGAAGGAGCGCAGGGCTGAAGTCAAGGAAGTCATTCTCACGGACGTGTGTTCTTTTACATTGGGCACCGAGGTAGTGGTGGAGTATGACGAGGATAAATATGAGGATGGACGTTTTTGCCCGATTATTGAGCGCAATACCGTGATTCCTGCCAGCCATACGGAACGGCTATACACGGTGAGGGACAATCAATCCTCCGTGCGCGTGCGTGTGCTGCAGGGGGAGAGCCGTTTTGCCAGGAATAATCTGTATTTGGGGGAATTGGAGATTGAGGTGCCCAAGGGGCTTAAGGGAACCCAGTCCGTGGATGTCACATACACCTATGACATTAATTCACTGTTGGAAGTGGAGGTAAAGGTGGTGTCCACCGGAGTTACCAAAAAGATGATCATCAAGGGGCAGGACAATCAGATGACCGAGGAGGAAATCAAGAAGCGCATGGAGGAGCTTGCCTATCTGAAGATTCAACCCAGGGATTACGAGGAGAATCGTCTGGTACTGCTTCGTGCGGAGCGCATGTACGAGGAATCGTTAGGGGATCGCAGACTGAAGCTGGATCGTTATATTACCGCGTTTGAGGCGGCGTTAAAACGGGGTGATCATGATGAGATACGAGATGCAAGAGAAGAGTTGAACGAGGTTCTGGAAGAAGAGGATGATTAGGAGGATAAAACGATGCAGAAGCGTGGTGTGAATGAACTGAGGAGAATGTATCTTGATTTTTTTGAGAGCAAGGATCATTTGAAAATGAAGAGTTTTTCGCTGGTGCCCCACAATGATAAGAGCCTGTTGCTGATCAATGCAGGCATGGCACCCTTGAAACCATATTTTACGGGGCAGGAGATTCCGCCAAGAAAGCGCGTGACCACCTGTCAGAAATGCGTGCGTACGGGAGATATCGAGAACGTGGGCAAGACCGCGAGACATCTGACCTTTTTTGAGATGCTGGGGAATTTCTCCTTCGGGGATTATTTTAAGCACGAGGCTCTTGCGTGGAGCTGGGAGTTTTTGACGGAGTATGTGGGCATGGAGCCGGAGCGGCTGTACCCTTCCATCTATGGGGAGGATGATGAGGCGTTTGAGATCTGGACGAAGGAAATCGGCGTTCCCGGGGAGAAGATTACCCGTTTTTACCGGGATGAGAACGGAGACTGTGATAATTTCTGGGAGCATGGCGCGGGACCTTGCGGGCCCTGTTCTGAGATTTATTATGACAGGGGTGTGGAGTATGGATGTGGCAAGCCTGATTGTAAGGTGGGCTGTGACTGCGATCGCTTCATGGAAGTCTGGAACAATGTGTTTACCCAGTTTGAGGGGGACGGCAAGGGCAATTATGAGGAACTGAGCACAAAAAATATTGATACCGGCATGGGATTGGAGCGTTTGGCGGTAGTGGTGCAGGGCGTGGATTCCGTGTTCGATATCGACACCATGAAGGCGATACGCGACCGCATCTGTGAGATCGCGGGCGTGAAGTATCAGACGGACGAGGCGAAGGACGTGTCCATCAGACTGATCACGGATCATATCCGTTCTTCGACTTTCCTGATCAGTGACGGTGTGATGCCCTCCAATGAGGGACGGGGCTATGTGTTGCGCCGTCTGATTCGCCGTGCCGCAAGACATGGAAGGCTTTTGGGCATCAAGGACAAGTTCTTGGCGAATTTGAGCCAGACTGTCATTAACGAGAGTAAGGACGGTTATCCCGAGTTGGAGGAGAAGAAGGATTTTATCCTGACGGTGCTCACTCAGGAGGAGAATAAATTTGACCGCACCATCGACCAGGGGCTCGGAATTCTGGCAGATATGGAAGCGGAGATGACGAAAACTGGTGTGAAGGAGCTTTCCGGCGAGAATGCCTTCAAGCTTTATGACACTTATGGCTTCCCCTTGGATTTGACGGAGGAAATTCTGGAGGAGAAGGGTTATACCATTGACCATGAAGGATTCAAACAGTGTATGGAGCAGCAGCGTGTAAAGGGGCAGGAGGGACGTAAGGCTACCAACTATATGGGGGCTGATGCGACGGTATATGACGCGATTGATCCTGCCATCACATCGGAGTTTGTGGGGTATGACAGGTTACAGCACAATTCCAAGATCACGGTGCTGACCACGGAAGAGGAATTGACGGAAGGCTTGTCTGACGGCCAGATCGGCACGGTTATCGTGGATGAGACTCCTTTTTATGCAACCATGGGCGGACAGTGTGGAGACAAGGGAATGATCACCACCGCGGACGGCAATTTCGAGGTGAAGGATACCGTGAAGCTTCGGGGCGGCAAGGTGGGACATATCGGTGTGGTGACAAGCGGCATGCTGAAAGTGGGCGACACCGTGACTTTAACCGTCAATTCAGAGCTGCGGTCTGATACCTGCAAAAACCACTCTGCGACGCACTTGCTGCAAAAAGCGCTCAGGGAGGTGCTGGGAAGCCATGTGGAGCAGAACGGTTCCTATGTGGACGGAGAGAGACTGAGATTTGATTTCAGCCATTTTCAGGCGATGACCAAAGAAGAATTGGACAAAGTGGAAAAGCTTGTAAACGAGAAGATTGCGGAGGCAATCCCCGTGGTGACGGATGTCATGAGTCTTGAGGATGCCAAAAAGACCGGCGCCATGCAGCTGTTTGGCGAGAAGTACGGAGAGACTGTCAGAGTGGTGCGCATGGGAGATTTCTCCATCGAGTTCTGCGGCGGCACCCATGTGGCGAACACCGCCTCCATCACGGCATTCAAGATTCTTTCTGAGAACGGTGTGGCGGCAGGTGTGAGACGTATCGAGGCGTTGACCGGCAATGGCGTGTTTGCCTATTATAAAAATCTGGAGGAGACGTTGGAGGCAGCGGCGAAGGTGCTGAAAACTTCGACCAATGGAATTGTTGAGAAGTGTGAGCATGTGATGGCGGAAATGAAGGCATTAAGCTCCGAGAACGAATCCCTGAAGAGTAAGGCGGCAAAGGACGCGCTGGGGGATGTGATGGATCAGGTTGTGGAAGTCAAGGGAATGAAGCTTCTTGCAGCCGGTGTGGACGGCGTGGATATGAACGCTCTGCGTGATTTGGGAGACCAGTTGAAGGAGAAGCTTGGAGAGGGCGTGGTAGTCCTTCTTTCCAATCAGGATGCAAAGGTAAATATGATTGCAATGGCGACGGACGGAGCAGTGAAAGCAGGCGCTCACGCGGGCAATCTGATCAAAGGCATTGCTGCGCTGGTGGGCGGCGGAGGCGGCGGACGTCCCAATATGGCCCAGGCCGGAGGGAAGAATCCCGCAGGTATCCCTGACGCGATCAAAGAGGCGGCAAAGGTTCTGGAAGGGCAGTTGTAGGATGGTATTACAGGTATGCGCTGAAAGGATTGGAAATATAGGATGCATAAAAAAAAAGGGTGGGGCAATGGAGAAGGTGGCTGGCTACTGATTACCTGTTGTTGTGTTTTGGCTCTCTGTGTGGTGCTAACTCCGTTGCTTATGAATGCAAAGTACAATTACCCGTCCGCGGATGATTGGAGCTTTAGCGAGAGAACATACGACAGCATTCAGGCGGGCGGCGGCATTGTCGAGGTGTTGCTTTCGGCATTTGAAACGGTTGCATATTACCGTAGTGCATGGGAGGGGAGATTTACCATTCCCTTTTTGGGGGCGTTACAGCCCGGAATATGGGGCGAAGAATGCTATGGAGTGGTAACATGGATATTGCTGGGAGGTTTGATATTGGGAGAAATTTCCCTTTTTGGCGGTCTTTTTCGTCAGTATGGACAAATAAGGGGACGGATATGGCTGTCGATTGTCCTGTTTACTCTGATTATGCAGGTTCTATATACGCCAAGTGTAGTTGAGAGTTTTTATTGGTATAACGGTGCGGTGAATTATACGTTTGTATTCGCAATGTCGTTATTGTTTGTGATGCTCTTTATAAAACTTGCGATGAGCGAGACGATAACATGGAAATTTGGCATGATGGCCGTTGTATCGGGAATATTAGCCGTTATGATAGGAGGAGGCAATTATTCCACCAGTTTATCCATCTTGTTGTTTATGGTGTTGTTTTATATTGCTGTCTGTGTTTACGGCGTAAGGGGCGGCGAAAAGAGGGTACAATTCAATACTAAATTGTTAAAAAGGTCTTTTGGCAGGACGTGGTATCTATTATTGCTTGAGGGCGGCAGTTTTTTGGTATGTCTTTTGGCGCCGGGCAATTCCGTGCGGTTAGCGGGGAATTTTGGAGGCGCTACACGAAGTGCGGGCTGGGCGGTGTGGATGTCACTGGTGCGTTCCGCTACAAATATTTATTCATGGACAAATATCAAAATAGTATTGATGCTCTTGCTGATTTTGCCTTTTGCATGGCAGGCGGTTCAGAGCATGGAATTTGATTTTAAATGGCCGGCGTTTTTTACATTACTTACCTTTGGTCTGTATGCGTCACAGATTGCACCTACCATGTATGTGGATGGGACTACCGGG
Organism: uncultured Lachnospiraceae bacterium; assembly: GCA_947175035.1. Taxonomy (GTDB): domain Bacteria; phylum Bacillota; class Clostridia; order Lachnospirales; family Lachnospiraceae; genus Acetatifactor. Next base: position 19,102 of record CAMWLG010000028.1, read on the forward strand.
GGAGGAAGAATGGCGGCTATTCTATATTATTCCTATCACATCTGGTTGGTCGGCAATGTGTGTTACTGGGTGGGATGGTGTTGTAAAAGAAGACAGAAATGGCCTGCCTTTATGGCGAAGGGTTTTTCTGCTACGGCTCCATTCGTGCGTAGGTTTCTGATTCCTTACTGCGCTGTCATCGGTATTGTTTTGGCGGGTGTGATTTATCGTTTTGATTTGAAGGAAATATCGAGTTATAGGGCATATCGGGACTGGAGGCAGGGCTGGGCGCAGCAATATGCTTTGGAGTGGCAGGAACGTTTCAAGGTGCTGCATGACGAAAGTGTCAAGCAGGTAGAATTCGCACCTCTGTCCGTGTACCCGGAGACGATTATATATACCGATCTGCAGGATGAGAATGGTTATATTTGGGTGAACAAAGACTGTGCAAAATATTATGATAAGGAATATATTCATATTGTGCCACAATAAAATGGGAGGACAAATGGATGAGGAAATTCGGTTTTGGAGCGATGCGCCTCCCGCTGACGAACCCGGAGGATGCAACCTCCATCAATCAGGAGGAATTGAATAAGATGGTGGATACCTTTTTGGCGGCCGGGTTCACCTATTTTGACACGGCGTATCCTTATCATGGGAAAATGTCGGAAGTGGCTATGCGCAAGGCATTAGTTGAGAGACACGGGAGGGGCGAGTATCTTTTTGCGGATAAGATGCCCACAATCCTTGTAAAGAATGGCGAGGAGTATCCTGAGTATTTTGCGGAGCAGCTTCAGAAGACGGGAGTCGGGTATTTTGATTATTATCTCATGCACAATATGGGCAAAGACCGCTATGCGAAAACGCAGCAGCTCGGAGGCTTTGAATTTGCCATGCGGATGAAGAAAGAAGGGAAAATCCGAAACTTTGGTTTTTCTTTTCATGATGACGCCCAGACATTGGACAGGATTCTTACGGAGCATCCGGAGGTGGATTTTGTGCAGCTCCAGATTAATTATCTGGATTGGGAAAATGAGGTGATTCAATCCCGCAAATGCTATGAGATGGCTGTTTCCCATGGAAAACCCATTGTCGTGATGGAACCTGTGCGGGGTGGTGTGTTGGCGAATCTGCCTGAGGAAGCGCAGAGGCTGTTGGAGGGTTATAACCCAAATGCTTCGGCTGCCTCTTATGCGCTGCGGTTTGTGGCGGGGCTGGAGCATGTTATGATGGTTCTGTCTGGTATGAGCAATTTGACCCAGGTGCAGGAAAATGTGGAGCTCATGCAGGATGTGAAGCCATTGGACGAGGAGGAGAAGCGGCTTTTGGAGCAGGTCACGCAGTTCATCCAAAGGAGCATGGAGATTCCCTGTACTTCCTGCGGCTATTGTACGGAGGTTTGTCCGAGGCATATAGCGATTCCCGGCTTGTTTGGAATTTATAACAATTATAAGACCACAGGTAATTTTTCAGGAATGTATCATAACAGGGTGGTTTATGAGAAGGGCAAAGCGTCCGATTGTATCGGGTGCGGACAGTGTGAACGCAACTGCCCTCAGCATATTGCGATTCCGGAACACTTGAAAAAGATAGCCGCTTTTGAAAAATGAAAAATTGCAACAGCCATAAAAGTGTGCTATACTGACAAGGATTCAGGCAAATTATGCAGAATATGTTAAAATATGTAAACCAAAAAGAGAACATGCTGGATACAGCAGAATGTGAGGAGAGGATATGGAAGTATTCTATAGCAGTACAAGAAGCAAAGAAAATAATGCGGCTTCGCGTGTGACAGCTTCGCAGGCTATTTTAAAAGGGCTTTCTGACGATGGGGGATTGTTTGTGCCGGATCATATCCCGACTTTGGACAAGAGTCTTGAGGAATTGTCCAAAATGGATTATCAGCAGGTGGCTTATGAGGTGATGAAGCTTTTTCTCACGGATTTTACGGAAGAGGAGCTTAAGAGCTGCATTGCGAAAGCTTATGATGAGAAATTTGACACGGAAGTGATCGCGCCGCTGGTGGAGGCTCAGGGAGCTTATTATCTGGAGCTGTTCCATGGCTCTACCATCGCTTTCAAGGATATGGCGCTGTCTATTTTGCCTCACCTGATGATTACCGCTGCAAGGAAGAATAAGATAACGGATGAAATTATTATTCTTACAGCGACGTCAGGTGATACGGGAAAGGCTGCTCTGGCGGGATTTGCAGGTGTGGAGGGGACTCGAATTATCGTGTTCTATCCCAAGAACGGTGTGAGCCCGATTCAGGAGAAGCAGATGGTGACACAGAAAGGGAATAACACCCTTGTGGTAGGGATTCATGGTAATTTTGATGATGCCCAGACCGGTGTGAAGAAGATATTCTCGGACAAGGCGTTGGCAAAGGAGATGGAGGAGAAAGGTTTTCGGTTTTCCTCCGCCAATTCTATTAATATCGGCCGTTTGGTTCCTCAGGTGTGCTATTATGTCTATGCTTATGCAAAGCTTTTGGCGGAAGGGAAGCTTGCGAAGAACGAGATTATGAATGTGGTGGTTCCCACAGGCAATTTCGGCAATATTCTTGCGGCATTCTATGCCAAAAATATGGGTGTTCCCATCGGTAAGCTGATCTGTGCATCCAACGAGAATAAAGTGCTGTATGATTTCTTCCGCACAGGAGCCTATGACAGGAATCGTGAGTTCATGTTGACATCCTCCCCCTCCATGGATATCCTGATATCCAGCAATCTGGAGAGACTGATTTATCGTATCGCCGGATGTGATGCAAATAAGAACAGAGAATTTATGGATGCGCTTTCAAGTCAGGGAAAATATGAAATAACAGATGATATGAAAAATGAGCTGGCGGATTTTTACGGTAATTATGCCGATGAAGGGGAGACTGCTGCGGAGATTAAGCGGCTTTACGACAGCTGTGGCTATGTGCTTGATACCCATACGGCAGTGGCTTCAGCTGTGTATCAAAAATACGTGAAGGAGACGAAGGATCAGACTAAGACAGTGATTGCCTCCACCGCAAGCCCCTTCAAGTTTACCAGAAGTGTCATGAATGCCATTGATGCAAAATACGATGCAATGGGAGATTTTGAATTGGTGGATGAGCTCTCAAAGCTCTCAGGCGTGAAGGTGCCCATGGCCATTGAGGAGATTCGCACTGCGCCGGTGGTGCATGACAAGCAATGTGATGTGGATGCAATGCCAAAGGTTGTCAGGGAGTTTTTGGGGATATAATAACATATGTACCTATATTGAAGGGACAAAACACATTGAACATATGATAAAAGCTGTTTTTATGGAAACGGCTTTTTTTCATAACATCATATATGAAATTATGAATTTGAAAGATGAGGATGAAAGATTATGACAAATCAAGAGATACTATCTCATGTGGATCATACGCAGCTGAAGCCCTATGCCACATGGGAGGACATTGTGAGGCTTTGCGACGAGGCGGTCACATATCATACTGCCAGTGTATGTGTACCTCCCTGTTACATCAAAAGGATTCATGAGACATACGGAGAGAAGCTGAATATTTGTACTGTGGTGGGATTCCCACTGGGCTATAGTGTTACAGAGGCCAAGGTCAGGGAGGTGGAGCAGGCGTTGGCGGACGGGTGTAATGAAATCGATATGGTAATCAATATCAGTGATGTGAAGAACGGGTGTTACGAAAAGGTGGAGGAGGAAATCCGTACCGTGAAGAGTGCCTGTGGGCAGCATGTCCTGAAGGTGATTGTGGAGACCTGCTATCTGACAGAGACGGAGAAGATTGCGATGTGCAGGGCTGTAACCAACGCGGGGGCGGATTATATCAAGACCTCTACCGGTTTTGGCACAGATGGCGCCACGAAGGCTGATGTGGAATTGTTTTTGAAGCATATTGGATCCAATGTGAAGATTAAGGCAGCGGGCGGAATCTCCACAAAAGATGACATGGAGATGTTTCTTTCCCTAGGCTGTGACAGACTGGGGACTTCAAGGGCGGTTGGGCTTCTGGCCGGACAGGAGACCAATGCAGGGGAATATTAGGAGGAAAAGGAAATGGAAAGCGGAATGGACAACCAAATCATACAGGAAAGATTGTCTCTTTTGCGTGCCCGGATGCGTAAAAATAACATAGATTATTACATGATACCCACCGCGGATTTTCATAGCTCCGAGTATGTGAGCGATTACTTTAAGACGCGGGAATATTTCTGTAATTTCTCGGGTTCCAATGGCACGCTTGTGGTGTGGCAGGAGGGTGCCGGACTTTGGACAGACGGTCGTTATTTTATTCAGGCGGATCAAGAGCTTGCGGGTACGGGAGTGGAACTCTTTCGCATGATGGAGGATGGTGTGCCGACGCTTGGGGAGTTTTTGACAGAAAGGCTGCAGGATGGTCAAAGGCTGGGATTTGACGGGCGCGTGATTTCGGCGAAGGATGGAAAGCGCTATGAAGAGCGTTTCAAAGAGGCAGGCAAGCAGATTGATATTTTTTATATGAAGGATCTGGCGGAAGAGATTTGGACAGAGCGGCCTGCTTTTCCCGCGGGCAAAGTGACAGTGCTCGCGGAGGAGCTTGCGGGGTGCAGTGTGGCGGACAAGCTGAAAGCCGTGAGAGAGAAGTTAAAGAGGGCAGGGGCGGAGGAGCTGCTGCTCACGAAGCTGGATGATTTAATGTGGCTGTTTAACGTTAGAGGCTGTGATGTGGAATGCAATCCTGTGGCAATGTCCTATGGTTATATCACTCAAAATACGGCTGTTATTTTTATGCAGGAGCAGGCGGTCAATGATGAATTGCGGGCTTATTTTGCCGCCAATTGTGTTGAGTTGCTTGGCTATGGGGAGATTGTGTCTTATTTGGAACGTCTTGCTGCGGGGCGGCGGATTTTGGTGGATATGCGTTATTGCAGTTACACTCTTTACCGGATGCTTGCTGACAGACAGACGATTGTTGAGGCATGCAATCCCACGGAGGATTTGAAGGCGGTTAAGAATCCCACCGAGCTTGCCAACATGAGGGAAATATATCTTAAGGACAGCGTGGCGCTGACCCGTTTTATCTGTTGGCTCAAAAGCAATATAGGCAAAATGGAGATCACGGAGGTTGATGCTGCTGATAAGCTGGAGGAATTTCGACGGGAGATCCCGGAATTTTTAGATTTGTCGTTCCCGACGATTGCCGGGTATGGGAGCAACGCGGCGATGATGCATTATGAGGCTGTTCCGGAACATTGCGTGGTGTTGGAGCCGAAGGGACTTCTTCTGGTGGATTCCGGCGGGCAGTATCTGGGAGGCACCACGGATGTGACCCGCACGATTGCGTTGGGACCGGTGCCGGATGAGCAAAAGTTTCACTATACCATGGTTGCCACTGCCATGCTGCAGCTGACACATGCAAGGTGGCTGCACGGATGCACCGGGCGTAATCTGGATATTTTGGCGCGTCAGCCATTGTGGAATCTGGGACTGGACTATAAATGCGGCACCGGTCATGGTGTTGGTTATATCTTGAATGTTCATGAAGGACCCCAGAATATGCGTTGGCGCTTCGTCGAGGGGCAGCGAGAGGCTGTTTTGGAGGCGGGAATGGACATCACGAATGAGCCTGGCGTTTATATCGAAGGCAGTCATGGCATCCGTATCGAGAATGTGATGGTGGCAGAAAATGATGTGAAAAACGAGTACGGACAGTTCATGTATTTTGAGACGTTGACATGGGTACCTATGGACTTTGACGCCATTGACGAGCAGTATCTTACGGAGACAACACGTGTTATGCTTTATGACTATCAGAAACAGGTGTATGATAAGCTCTCTCCCTATCTGAGCGTGGAGGAGCGGGAGTGGCTTAAGAAGGAGACACGCGCGGATTAAAAGTTATAAAAACCCTATTAAATTTTGAGGGTTTTATTGACTTTTTTAAAAGTGTTTGAGATAATAAAGCCAATACAAATTTTAAGAAAAGAGGTAAACGAACATGGCACAAATCGATTTGAGCAAGTACGGCATTTCCGGGACTACGGAAATCGTACACAATCCTTCTTTCGACATGCTGTACGAGGAAGAGACCAAGTCCGGTCTTGAAGGCTTTGAGGTGGGACAGGTTACAGAACTCGGCGCTGTAAACGTGATGACTGGTGTGTATACCGGGCGTTCCCCCAAAGATAAGTACATTGTAATGGATGCAAATTCCAAGGATACTGTATGGTGGACTACCGATGGGTACAAGAATGACAACCATCCCATGAGCGAGGACGTGTGGGCGACTGTGAAGGAAATCGCGAAGAAAGAGCTTTCCAACAAGAGACTGTTCGTTGTGGATGCATTCTGTGGTGCAAACAAGGACACTCGTATGGCGGTTCGTTTCATCGTGGAGGTTGCATGGCAGGCTCACTTTATCAAGAATATGTTCATCCAGCCGAGCGACGAAGAGCTTGCAAGCTTTGAGCCGGATTTTGTGGTTTACAACGCTTCCAAGGCGAAGGTTGAGAACTATAAGGAGTTGGGATTGAATTCCGAGACCTGTGTGGCGTTCAATATCACCAGTCGTGAGCAGGTAATCATCAATACATGGTACGGCGGAGAGATGAAGAAGGGTATGTTCTCCATGATGAACTACTATCTGCCGCTTAAGGGCATCGCTTCCATGCACTGCTCTGCAAATACCGATATGGAGGGCAAGAACACTGCTATCTTCTTCGGTCTGTCCGGAACTGGTAAGACCACTCTGTCCACAGATCCTAAGCGTCTGCTGATTGGTGATGACGAGCACGGCTGGGACGACAATGGTGTGTTCAACTTCGAGGGTGGCTGCTATGCAAAGGTAATCGGTCTCGACAAGGAGTCCGAGCCCGACATCTACAATGCAATCAAGAGAGACGCTCTGTTGGAGAATGTTACTGTTGACGCTGCAGGCAAGATTGATTTTGACGATAAGAGCGTGACCGAGAATACTCGTGTTTCTTATCCCATCGACCATATCAAGAATATTGCATCCAATGTAAATGGTATTTCTTCCGGTCCTGCGGCTAAGAACGTGATCTTCCTTTCAGCGGATGCGTTTGGCGTGCTGCCTCCTGTGTCTATCTTGACCCCGGAGCAGACCCAGTATTACTTCCTGTCTGGATTTACCGCTAAGCTGGCAGGTACAGAGCGCGGCATTACCGAGCCTACCCCTACCTTCTCCGCATGTTTTGGTCAGGCATTCCTGGAGCTCCATCCTACCAAGTACGCAGAGGAGCTGGTGAAGAAGATGCAGAAGAGCGGCGCTAAGGCTTATCTGGTGAACACTGGTTGGAATGGTACCGGCAAGCGTATCACCATCAAGGATACCAGAGGCATTATTGATGCGATTCTGAATGGGGATATCAACAACGCACCTACCAAGAAGATTCCTTACTTTGACTTTGAGGTTCCCACCGAGCTTCCTGGTGTGGACAAAGGAATCCTTGACCCTCGCGACACTTACGCGGATGCTTCCGAGTGGGAGAGCAAGGCTCAGGATCTGGCACAGCGTTTTGTGAAGAACTTTGCGAAGTATGAGAGTAATGACGCAGGCAAGGCTCTCGTGGCAGCTGGTCCTAAGGCGTAAGATTCGGTACAATTTAACTGAGCAATTTATGAGACGTCCCGAGAGCTGTGAAGGCTTTCGGGACATCTTTTATTACTTTTCACATAGTAGCCAACATGGGACGCTTCATGCAGATAATCATTTCTATGCGGGCACGCTTTCGCTCGATTGAAAACGTAACGGATGCTAAGCTCGTTCCTCGCTAAGCACAAGCGATTTATTAAATCGCTTACGTTTGTCAGACGACCCTTATAGAAACGATTATTTGCCTGAAGCTGGTGACTGGCTGGAGTGTGAAGAGTAATCTTCTTTTTGATAGTAACAGTTCAGACTTCATACCCATTCGTCAGCGTGACTTTATGCAAGTCTGAACTGTTATTCAATTTTCCAAATTTTTCAGTTGTATTCTTGCACCATATTAGATATAATAATCTTAACCTGAAATGCGCGATAAACCTTGTTAGTTTTGAACCTACATTTACTTTAAACGGGATTCCTATATCGCCGGATGGCTGTCAGGCCTCCACTCGCTTGCGAGGTTCGCAGGGGAAGGCAAAAGTTCGGTTGCGGTCACCCACCTAGCATTGCTAGGAGTCAAAAAACAAGGGGCGGCATTTTGGGTATTCAAAACGACGGGCGCCGCATAGTATGCGCCGCTCTAACGTGAACAAAAGAGGGAGCAGTCCGTGTGGGCTGCTCTTTTAAGCATAAATTTTAACTGTTTAAAGGTTAGATCTGAACAGTAAACAAAAATATTATAAAAAAGGAAAATTTTGGATTGAAATGGAAAAATAATAGTCGAAATCAAAAGATAAGCCGCCATGACAGAATACAGATGAAGGTATGGATTTGTGTATTAGGCTGCTTACTATTGCTATTTCTCTTTATCGGCAGGCTGCATGTGCTCCTCGATCATTCGGAGGAACCAGAACCGGAGCCACATATTTCTGTGGTGGAGAAGCTGTCTAATGTGTGGATTATCGAGGCGGGCGAGGACAGTCTATTGCTCTACAGGGACGGCGTGGAGGAGAGCTATGATTATGGCACGGTAGAGGTGTCGGCCGGCGATGATACCAAGGGAAGTGAAATGCAATTGCAGCTGTATCAGCCGGAATGGGGCATCAGGGAGCAGGTGGCGGACGTCACGCTCACTGACGGCTGCGTGACACATGTGGAAGTGCTGACAGAGAAGCTTCATGGTATTATTCTCAGCGCGGATGAGGCGTCTGTGGAGGTAGAAGGGTATGGCAGGCTGCCTTTAGCGTCAGACTACAGGGGATACCGTATCTATAATACGCTTGCCATGTGCAGCTACAAGGATTTGGCGTTTGGCTATGATTTTGCGGATCTGGTCATGGAAGATGGCGAGGTGTGCGGTATTCTCATGGTGCGCGAGGAGACCATGGATTCCATCCGTGTGTTGATAAAGACGGGGGATTATGCCGGAAATCTGCATGAGAAGGTGGTGCTTTCTGCGGACACGGATTTCGTGATTCGATATGGTGCTTCCGGGCAGGAGGCGGAGGAGTTACATACTGTCGGGGAAGAGATTGTCATTGACCGGGCCAGCGATTATTTTGCAGGGGAGAGGATCGAGATCCAGCCCACTGTGCTGACAGGCAAGATTTTGCTCAAAAATGTAAACCGCAGCCAGGGCGTGCCCGGATATCGGGGACACATGGAGCTGACTTTGGAGCCTAAAGGAATCGCCGTAGTCAATGAGGTGTCGTTGGAGGAGTATCTGTATTCCGTGGTGCCCAGTGAGATGCCGGCATCCTATGCAGAGGAGGCGTTGAAAGCGCAGGCAATCTGTGCCAGAACTTATGCCTATGGGCATATGCAGCATGCCGCTTATCCAGGCTATGGCGCACATGTGGATGACAGTACTTCCTATCAGGTGTATAATAATATTTTAGAGCAGGAGAGCACTACCCGGGCAGTGAAGGAGACCCATGGACAGCTTTTGCGCACGGCGCAGGGAGGGCTTGCAGGCACCTATTATTATTCTACCTCCTGTGGAATGGGGAGCGACGCTAATGTGTGGAAGACCGCGGAGGCGGCAGAAATTACTTACTTGAAGGCGGAAGCAATCAATGAGGCTGTCATGCAGGAGAAATTGATGCTCAGAGAACAGATGGCGGCGAGTCAGACAGGTGCGGAGTCGGAATATATAGGGGTGTCAGCAAAACTGAATCAGGGGGAAGCGCTTCGGGAGGAGAAAGCATTTGCGGATTTTATCACACAGACCAACAGTGGTGATTTTGAGGCGGAAGAGGGATGGTATCGTTGGAGCTATGACGTGCCAAAACTGTCTGTGGAGCATATTTATGAGGTCATAAAAAAGCGTTACCAAGCGAACAGCAATCTGGTATTGACCTTGAAAAAGGAGGCGTATATCAGCGAGGAACCGAAAGAATTTACCGAGATTAAGAAATTGTATATTGCGGTCAGAGGGAGCGGCGGAGTGGCGGATGAATTGGTGATTGAGACGGATCAAGGGACTTATAAAGTGATTTCCGAGCACAACATCCGATATGTGCTGTGTGACGGGGAGAGCAAGGTAAAACGCCAGAATGGAAGCGAGGTTGAGATGCCTAATTTATTGCCCAGCGGATTCTTTGTGATAGAGACTAGCAAAAAGAATGAAAATGTGGTAGGATATAAACTGGTAGGTGGCGGCTTTGGTCACGGCGTGGGTATGAGCCAGAATGGAGCGAAGGCGATGGCGAAGCGTGGCTATTCCTGTGAGGAGATTTTGCTGTTTTTCTATGAGGATTGCAAATTGGAGAGCGTTTATTAAAGGGGGCCAGGATGCTTCGCAAGACTTTTATTATTTCTCGTGACTTTTCAGATAAAATGAGAAAGAAAAATATTGCTACATATGCTGCCAGCACCGCTTTTTTCTTTTTCCTGTCACTGGTTCCCATGTTAATGGTGATCAGTGCGATATTGCCATACACGCCGCTCACGGAGGATAATCTGGTGATGGCGGTGACAGAGGTGACACCGGCGGCGGTGGATGCCATTGCCACGGAGGTGATAGAGGAGGTCTATCAGAAGTCCGCGGGGGCGCTGTCCATTGCGATCATCGCCACGATCTGGTCCGCGGGAAAAGGAGTCCTGGCGTTAATGCGGGGCTTGAATGCCATCCATGACGTGGAGGAGAAGCGCAATTATTTTGCCATTCGCAGTATTGCCTCTTTTTATACGATCGTGATGTTGTTGGTCATCATCCTCTTCCTGTTTGTTATGGTGTTCGGCAATCAGGTGGTGAATCTGGCATTGCACAGAATGCCGCAGCTTCAGGCATTGGTCTCTATCTATATGGAGTTTCGGTTTCTTTTGGTGTGGGTGTGCCTCACGGTGCTTTTTGCGGCGGTCTATGCCTATGTGCCGGACAAAAAGCTTTGCTTTAAGGAGCAGATCCCCGGAGCGAGTTTTACTGCCGTGGTATGGAGTGTCTTTTCATGGGGATTTTCCCTGTATGTGAGCCGTTCCGGAGCTTACAGCATTTATGGCAGCCTGTCTATCATCGTGATTGTCATGCTTTGGATGTATCTTGGTGTGTATATTATTATGATAGGTGCCTATATCAACCAGTATTTTGAGCCGGTGAATAAAGTGTTGATGGGAAAAAATTAAATAGGATTCTAAAATATAGTTCTCTGAAAGGTACTTATAGATGTTAGATAAGTTGTGGAAATACATATCAAGAAAGAATAAGCTATTTTCATCGCAGGAGCGGAGTATGATGCTGTTGTCCGTGGGGTTGGGACTGTATCATTTCTGCCTGTTGATGTTGTATGTTTACTATGAGATAGATGTTTTGACCGTGGTGAATATTTTTAGTGTGCTGCTATATATTATCTGCGCTATTGCCCTGCATAAGAAAGTGAAAATTTTGTATGTCCTGCGGATTTGTTATGCCGAGATCATTATGCAGGTGCTGGTTGCGGGTGCTATGATAGGCTATGAGTGCGGTTTTCAGTTCTATCTGCTGGCGATTACCTGCCATGCCTTCTACTTGGCGTACATCTATCGGAATGATAAAAGGGTGAATCCGCTGAATTATGTTCTGGTTGATGCGGCGACATTCATTATATTGAGGTGGTGGACTAATCGCATCCCGCCGGTCTATGCGTTTCGGGATCCTGAGGTGGCTGGTGTCCTTTATATCTTGAATTACTTTACGGCGATCATAGTTATCGCGGGTTCCATGACGGCTCTTCTTGCACAGATCGTCCTTCTGGAAGGGCGGCTTCTTCAGGAGAATAAGGACTTGGAGGTATTGTCCCAAACGGATGCGCTCACAGGTCTTGTGAATCGGCGCGCGATTGAGGAAAAGTATGAACACATGCGGCAGAATGCCGAGCAGTATGCGGTGATCATGGGTGATATAGATAATTTTAAACACATTAATGATACCTATGGGCATAATGTCGGTGACGCGGTGCTGCGTCGGGTGGCGGAGATATTCAGCGACTCTATTCGGGGAGAAGATGTGGTCTGCAGGTGGGGAGGCGAGGAGATTCTGGTAGTACTTCCTCTCTGCAAAATGGAGGGCGCGGAGTTGACAGCAAAGCGGATTATGGATAGAATGAGGAGAGCCCGGGTGAAGACGGATGCAGGAGAAGTGATTCATTTCACGATGACGTTTGGCATTGCCGAGTCAAGCGAGGGCGAGGGGTTGAAAGAAGTGGTGAAGGCGGCTGACGACAGGCTCTATGAGGGCAAGTCGAGAGGGAAGAATTGTATTATTTCCAAGCAAAAGAGACTCGCCTGAAAAAATACAAATCGAGGGATGGAAAGTGGAGCAGAATACAGATTCGAAATATCGGATGAGAATCACAAGATTATTTGCGGGAATGTATATTCTTGTCTTGATTACTGCAATTTTAGGAATCATTGCCGTAGCGCGGCATGGTTCATCCGGGGCGCGATATGACGACTTTGGAGACGGATGGACAACCGGAAGCGGGGAGACGGTGGATTTAAAGCATTTGGAGGAATTCGGTACTGTTTTTAAGGACATACCACAGCTTTCCGCGGATCAGATTCTTTTTTTTCATGCGAAAAGCACTAATTTACAGGTTTTTATTGGTGATGAGCCGGTGTATCAGACCGATGTCTATGCAAAGCCTCTGTTTGGCAAGACACCGGGCTCTTATTTTGTGCGGATTCCGATTCTTAAGGAAGATTCGGGCAAGCTGCTCACGATCAAGGCTGATTCGCCCTATGGCGATGGCAGCGGCAGGATATATGATATGAGCCTTGGCAGCGGGATTGATATCTGGTCAGACAATGTGCAGGAGAAGCTTCCCGGTTTTTTGATAAATATTATTATTACATTTATCGGGGGCTTTTTAGTAGTTATGTACTTTCCGCTAAAAAGGCTGAATCTTGCTCTGTATGAAATGTTGTATCTGGGCTTATTTTCCCTAAATATAGGAATCTATATGTCGACGGATTGCGGTCTTTTGAGTATCGTGACAGGCAATGAGGCCTTCTGGCACATGGTCGCGGAGCTGTGGATGATGACCATCGTCATTCCTTTGACCTGTTATCTGGACTGTAAATATCCCGGCAAGAACAATCGGGTAATTGTCTATCTGACATCAGCCTACTGTATGGCAGAGTTCGCCCTTTGCTATATTGCACATTGGCTGGAGTGGAAGGATTATCATGAGCTGATCATACTCACCCACATCAGTTATGGCATTATCATCATCTACTTTACCTATTGTGTCGTTCGCAGTATGGTTGGAAAGACACGGGGGAAAAAGGGATATCTGACGGGACCGATTTTTATCTTTATCGGCGTGGTGATGGACATTTTGAACCGGGGAGTCGGGTTTTTTGCGGACAACACCATGTTTACCCGAATCGGGATGCTGGTATTCCTGATGTTTGAGGGATTGCAGATCATTGAGAAGGTGATGATGCAGTACCAGCAGGGATTGAAGGCTCAGATTTTGGGCAGACTGGCTTATTATGACGGTTTGACGGATCTGTTAAACCGCACTTCCTTTATCGAGGCACAGGAAAAAATGGAGCGGGAGCATACCTGTGGTCTGATTGCGGTGTTTGACGCTAATTACCTGAAGAAGATCAATGATACCTTGGGACATTTGAAGGGGGATGAACTGATTGTCACGATAGCGGAGGCGATTAAAGCTTTCTTTGGCGATATCGGGAACTGTTACCGCATCGGTGGGGACGAGTTCGTGCTGTTGACGGGGAAGGATTTCAGCATGAAGCAATTTACGGAGCAGTTGGAGCGGCTGCCGGATTATTTGGCGGAGAAGAGTGTGGAAAAGGGAATCCCGATCTCCGTGGCCGTGGGGTACACGGTGTGGGATGACACAAAGCATCAATGCTTTCATGATTTCTTGAACGAGGCGGATGGCTATATGTATGAAAACAAGAAGCAGATGAAGGCTCAGAGGGAGGAGTAAAACAGATGCTTGACATTTTTCCATAAATTCACTACAATAGTTGTCAGTGAAAAAGCGATGATGGTGTACAGTAGGATTTCATTTTCTGTCAGAGAGAGGGGGCCATTGGCTGGAAGCCCTTTTCAGTTCAGATGAAATGCTGAATTTCCCACCGGAGCTGCCCGAGGGAACATATGGGGGCCAAAAGCGTTGCCCGTATCAGTAGTTTGGGACGGTTCGCGCACGTTAAGCGTAAGAGGAGAGCCTGACCGTCATAAGGCGTGGAATCAAATGCCATGTCAATGCTTGCAGAGTCAGGAAAAAGGGTGGTACCGCGTGATTTGTTGTTTACGTCCCTTGCTGAGCAGATCAGCAGGGGATTTTTATGTTGTACAAAGAAATCAAAATAAGAATCAAAACAAGAAAACGCGCTTCAGCGCAGAAAGAGGAGTAAAATGAAAGCCAAGTTAGACCAAATCAGGGAACAAGCCCTGGCACAGATTAGGAACTGTGACACCACAGACAAGCTGAATGAGATCCGTGTGGGGATTCTGGGCAAGAAGGGAGAGCTCACCAGTGTCCTTAAGTCCATGAAGGATGTGGCGCCGGAGGAGAGACCCCAGGTAGGGCAGTGGGTGAATGATGCCCGGGCGGAGATTGAGAAGGTGCTTGAGGAGCATCGGACCAAATTGGAGCGGGCCGTGCGGGAGGCCAGGATGAAGGCGGAGGTCATCGACGTGACACTCCCTGCCAAGAAGGCGGAGATTGGGCACAGACATCCCAATACCATCGCCTTGGAGGAGGTGGAGCGCATCTTTATCGGCATGGGTTACGAGGTGGTGGAAGGCCCCGAGGTGGAGAGGGATTATTATAACTTTGAGGCATTGAATATTCCCGCCGATCATCCCGCCAAGGATGAGCAGGACACCTTTTATATCAATGGGGATATCCTGCTTCGCACTCAGACTTCCGGTGTGCAGGTACACGAGATGGAGAAGGGAAAGCTGCCCATCCGCATGATTGCTCCCGGAAGGGTGTTTCGCGCGGACGAGGTGGATGCCACCCACTCCCCTTCCTTTCATCAAATTGAAGGTCTGGTGATTGACAAAAATATTACTTTTGCAGACTTGAAGGGAACGTTGGCGGAGTTTGCCAAGGAGCTGTTCGGGGAGGGCACAAAGGTGAAGTTCCGCCCCCATCATTTCCCTTTCACGGAGCCCAGCGCTGAGATGGATGTGACCTGTTTTAAATGCGGAGGGAAGGGCTGTCGTTTCTGTAAGGGCGAGGGCTGGATTGAGATTCTTGGCTGTGGCATGGTGCATCCCCATGTGTTGGAGATGAGTAAGATTGACCCGGAGGAGTATTCTGGATTTGCTTTCGGCGTAGGTTTGGAGCGTATCGCCCTCTTGAAATATGAGATTGACGATATGAGACTTTTGTATGAGAATGATATCCGTTTCCTGAAGCAGTTCTAAGGATAGATATGTAATATTAAGTGTTGAATAGAAAGGAAGATGAAAAATGAACACATCCTTATCATGGATTAAAGCATATGTGCCTGACCTTGACTGCACGGCACAGGAATATCGCGATGCGATGACGCTGACCGGCACAAAAGTGGAAGGTTTTGAAAGAAAAGACAAGAATTTGGACAAGATAGTAGTGGGGCAGATCGAGAAGATTGACCGTCATCCCGATGCGGATAAGCTGGTGGTATGCCAGGTGAATATCGGAACAGAAACGATTCAGATCGTCACGGGCGCGCCCAATGTGAAAGAGGGGCAGAAAGTGCCCGTGGTGCTGGACGGCGGCAAGGTGGCAGGCGGCCACGACGGCGGCCCGCTTCCCGAGGACGGCATTGCCATCAAGGCGGGCAAGCTTCGGGGCGTGGAGTCAAACGGCATGATGTGCTCCATCGAGGAGCTCGGGTCGAATCGCGATATGTATCCCGAGGCGCCGGAGGAGGGAATTTATATTTTCAAGGATGATGTGGAGGTAGGCGCTGACGCGGTGGAGCTGCTGGGGCTACGCGACACTGTTTTCGAGTATGAGGTGACGTCAAACCGCGTGGATTGTTACAGTGTGTTGGGAATCGCCAGAGAGGCCGCCGCGACATTCAGAAAGCCCTTTCATCCCCCTGTGGTAAAGGCGTGCGGCAACGGGGAGGATGTGAATGATTATGTGTCCGTGGAGGTGAAGGACACCGATCTATGTACAAGATACTGTGCGAGAGTCTGCAAGAATATCAAGATTGGGCCTTCTCCGGAATGGATGCAGAGAAGGCTTGCTTCCAGCGGCATCCGCCCGATCAACAATCTGGTGGATATCACCAACTATGTGATGGAGGAGTATGGTCAGCCCATGCATGCCTTTGACTTAGACACCGTGGAGGGACATAAGATCATTGTCCGCCGGGCTAAGGATGGCGACCAGTTCCAGACCTTAGATGGCCAGATGAGAAAGCTGGACGGCGAGGTGTTGATGATCTGTGACGCCGAGAAGGAGATTGGTATTGCGGGAATCATGGGCGGTGAGAATTCCAAGATCACGGATGATGTTCACACGGTGCTCTTTGAGGCGGCAATTTTTAACGGAGCTAATATCCGTAAGTCTGCCAAGAGATTGGGGCTTCGGACGGATGCCTCCGGCAAATTTGAGAAGGGATTGGAGCCCCGCAATGCGGAAGATGCCATCAACCGCGCCTGCCAGTTGATTGAGGAGCTGGGCTGCGGCGAAGTAGTAGGGGGGATAGTGGACGTAAAGGAACCGATCCCAGAGTTGCGCGAACTGCCCTTTGAACCGGAGCGTTATAACAGGCTGCTCGGCACAAATGTAAGAAATGAGGAGATGTTGGAGATTTTCAGCCGGCTGGATATCAGGGCGGTGGAGGAAAACGGACAGATGAAGCTGGTGCTTCCTGCCTTTCGTCAGGATTTGATCGGTATGGCGGATATCGCGGAGGAAGTGGCGAGATTCTATGGATATGACAAGATTCCCACCACGTTGCCAAGCGGTGAGTCCACCAACGGCAAGCTTTCTTATAAGCTTAGAATCGAGCAGAAGGCAAGGGATATCGCGGAGTACTGTGGTTTCTCCCAGGGGATGACTTATTCCTTTGAGAGCCCCAAGGTGTTTGACAAATTGCTCCTGTCCGCAGATGACAAGCTGAGAAAGACTGTCACCATCTCCAATCCTTTGGGGGAGGACTTCTCGATCATGCGGACAATTTCCCTGAACGGGATGCTGACCAGCCTTGCCACCAATTACAACAGAAGAAACAAAAATGTAAAGCTCTATGAATTGGGCAACATTTATATTCCCAAGGCTTTGCCTGTGACGGAGCTGCCTGATGAGAGGATGCAATTTACCCTGGGCTTCTATGGGGAAGGAGACTTCTTCACCATGAAGGGTGTGATTGAGGAGTTTCTGGAGAGTGTGGGCTTGAAGGATAAGAAAGAGTACGACCCGAATGCGGGCAAGACCTTCCTGCATCCCGGACGGCAGGCTTTGGTGAAATACCAGGGACATGTGCTGGGATACTTTGGAGAAGTGCATCCCGAGGTCTGTGACACTTATGGCATTGGAACGAAGGCTTATGTGGCAGTGTTGGATATGCCGGAGGTTGTACCCCTTACCACCTTTGACAGAAAGTATGAGGGCATTGCAAGATTCCCCGCGGTGAGCCGCGATATCAGTATGGTGGTGCCTAAGGAAGTGCTTGTGGGCCAGATTGAGCAAATGATTGCACAGCGGGGCGGTAAGATATTGGAGAGTTATTCTCTGTTTGACATCTACGAGGGAAGTCAGATTAAGGAGGGCTTCAAGTCCGTGGCATATTCCATCACATTCCGCGCGAAGGATAAGACCTTGGAGGAGGCAGATGTATCCGCAGCTATGAAGAAGATTTTGAACGGGTTGGAGCAGATGGGAATTGAGCTGCGGCAGTGATTGTGCGGTTTCCACGGACGGTATAAGAAAGAAAATAGATATGTGAAAGGAATCTGGCAGTATGGAAAAGAAAAACACTTGGGAGACTTATGATTCCAAGCATTTGAAGAAATTGGAGAAGCTCTGTGACGAGTATCGGGAATTCCTCGACAATGGCAAGACGGAGCGGGAATGTGTGGACACGATTGTGAACGCCATTGAAGCGGCGGGCTATCAGGAATTGGAGACCTTGATCAAAAAGGGTGCTGCGCTTCAGGCGGGAGACAAGGTCTACAGCGTGTGGATGAACAAATCAGTCGCGATGTTTCAGATTGGTACTAAGCCCATGACGGATGGCATGAATATTTTGGGGGCGCATATTGACAGCCCAAGACTGGATATTAAACAAAATCCTTTGTATGAGGAGGGCGGTTTTGCTTACCTAGATACCCATTATTATGGCGGTGTCAAGAAGTATCAGTGGGTGACGATTCCTCTTGCTATTCATGGTGTTGTGGTGAAAAAGGACGGCACCACCATTGAATTGAATGTGGGGGAAAACGAGGACGATCCCGTGTTTTTCGTGTCGGATCTTTTGATTCACTTGGCACAGGAGCAGTTGGAGAAAAAGGCTGCCAAGGTGATCGAGGGCGAGGCGCTGGATATCATTATCGGAAACAGGCCCCTTGTCATCGACAAAAAGGAAGAAAAGAAGCATGAGAAAAAGAATCAAAATGACCAGTTGGATGAGAGCGGAAAGGCGGGCAAGGATGCGGTCAGGGAAGGTATCCTGCGCATCCTGAAGGAGACCTACGATATTGAGGAGGAAGACTTTGTCTCTGCAGAGCTCGAGGTGGTTCCCGCCGGCAGCGCAAGAGAGGCGGGTTTTGACCGCAGCATGATCCTGGCTTACGGACAGGACGACAGAGTCTGCGCGTTCACTTCCATGAAGGCCATGTTGGATACCAAGACCACGGAGCGTACCGTGTGCTGTATTCTGGTGGATAAGGAGGAAATCGGGTCTGTGGGGGCCACGGGAATGCAGTCCAAATTCTTCGAGAACGCAGTGGCTGAGGTGATGAACCTTGCAGGGGAGTACAGTGAACTGAATGTCCGCAGGTGCCTTGCCCATAGCTGTATGCTTTCCTCTGACGTGAGCAGCGCTTTTGACCCTTCCTTTGCGGCAAGCTTTGACAAGAAAAACGTGGCTTATCTGGGCGGCGGCATGGTGTTTAACAAATTCACCGGTGCCAGGGGGAAGTCCGGCTCTAATGACGCCAATGCGGAGTATATCGCTCATATTAGGGATATTTTTGACAGGGAAAAGATTAATTTCCAGACTGCGGAGCTGGGCAAGGTTGACTTGGGCGGCGGCGGAACCATTGCCTATATCCTGGCATTGTACGGCATGAATGTGATTGACAGCGGCGTGGCGGTATTGAATATGCATGCGCCCTGGGAGGCTACCAGCAAGGCGGACGTGTACGAGACCTACAGAGGGTATCGCGCGTTTGTGGAAGGCGCGAAATTATGACGAAATCGGATTTTTATTTTGATCTTCCCCCGGAGCTGATCGCCCAGGATCCGTTGGAAGACCGCTCTTCGTCGAGGCTGTTGGTGTTGGATAAGGACACGGGCGAGGTATCCCACCATGTCTTTCGGGAGATTGTGGATTATCTGAATCCCGGGGATTGTCTGGTGCTGAACAACACCAAGGTGATTCCGGCGAGGCTTTTGGGAGAGCGGGAGGGGACGGGCGCCCATGTGGAAGTGCTTCTCCTAAAGCGAAGGGAAGCGGACGTGTGGGAGACTTTGGTCAAGCCCGGTAAAAAGTGCAGGCCCGGCGCAAGATTGTCCTTTGGAGACGGACTCCTTATGGCGGAGGTTTTGGAGACGGTGGAGGAGGGCAATCGCCTGATCCGATTTGAATATGACGGTATCTTTGAGGAGGTGTTGGACAGGCTGGGGGAGATGCCCCTGCCTCCCTACATCACCCATAAGCTTCAAGACAAGAATCGCTATCAGACAGTCTATGCCAAATATGAAGGCTCTGCTGCGGCACCCACAGCTGGGCTTCATTTTACGAAGGAACTGCTGAAACAGATAGAGGATAAGGGAGTACATATTGTCTATGTGACGCTCCATGTAGGGCTTGGGACATTCCGGCCGGTGAAAGAGGAAAATATTCTGGATCACCATATGCATTCTGAAAGCTATCAGGTATCAGAGGAGGCCGCGCGTCGGATCAACCAAACCAAGACAGAGGGCGGACGGATCATCTGCGTGGGAACCACCAGTTGCCGCACCATTGAGAGCGCAGCGGACGAGCGCGGACAGGTGCAGGCGGGATGCGGCGACACAGAAATTTTCATCTATCCCGGCTATCACTTTAAGGTGCTGGACGCGCTGATCACCAATTTCCATCTTCCGGAATCCACCTTGGTGATGCTGGTGAGCGCATTGGCGGGTAGGGAACAGGTGCTTGCCGCTTACGCGGAAGCTGTCCAGGAAAAGTACAGATTTTTCAGCTTCGGAGACGCGATGTTTATCAACAGTTTCCAAATGTCTTCAAAGATAAATGCATGAATACTTGCGAAATTTTGATTTGAATGGTATACTTGTACCATATATGTGAATTCTTTATCGCAGAAAGGGTTACACTGATGGAAGAGAGAAGAAAAAACAAACGAACAGCAATGGAATCCGAGCTTTTGATCAAGCGCTTGGATGACGGTGCGAATCGCACGGAAGTGAGTGTCGAGGTTTTGGATGTCTCCAAGACGGGCCTTGGCTTTATTTCTGACCAGATGTTGCAGATCGGAGAGATTTATGAGGCTGACCTTACCATTTGGACAAAGGAAGTGCTACATGTGCTGCTCAGGATCGTGCGCATTGAGTTAAAGGAGAGAGGTTATTTCTACGGTGCGGTGTTCATGGGAATGTCGGATGTAGACGCTTTCAGAATTGAGGTATACCAGGCGGTTCATGATGATATCGGATGATTTCACGGACAGAAACCGGCAGGTCAGATTAACGGTTGTCTATGGCGTGCTGCTCATATTTTTATATGTGATTATCTTTTCGCTTTCGGCACAGGACGGGGAAGCCTCCACGAATCTGAGTACAAAAGTTTCCGAGGGAAGTGCTGAATTGTTCAACCATCTTTCCAGACAGCATTGGACAGACAACATTATTGGAGAGATTGCTGTGTTTTTCGAGTA
Source organism: uncultured Lachnospiraceae bacterium (assembly GCA_947175035.1). Classification (GTDB taxonomy): domain Bacteria; phylum Bacillota; class Clostridia; order Lachnospirales; family Lachnospiraceae; genus Acetatifactor. The sequence continues at coordinate 40,224 of CAMWLG010000028.1, forward strand.
TCCGCTTCGAAAGATTGCTCATTTTACAGAATATGCCTGCATGGGCATTCTTGTGTATTTACTGTGGAGCCAGTGGATGGGCAGAAGAAGGCTGCTTTGGCTGATTTGTGTGGCATGGGTATTCCTGTCTGCCGGGCTGGATGAGTTCCATCAACGCTTTGTGCCAGGGCGGTGCGGAAGCTTTTGGGATGTGTGTCTGGACACAGCGGGCGGCATAGCAGGGGTAATGGTTCTCTTGTTGGTTCAAAAGTTTTTCGGTTCCAAAAAACATGTATAGTGCTTATTGATTCATATAGACAGCGTATCCTTTTGCAGCCAGAAGTTTGGCTGCTTTTTCTATGGAAGCCTCTTCATAAAATTCAACTTTGAGTACACCTGTTTCCGATTCGCGGTTGTGGGTAATCCCAATATTTTTGATGCTGATCTGATTTTGCGCAAGGATAGTCGCGATAGCAGCCAACGCACCAGGCTCATCCATGATGTCCACCGTGAGATTATATGCACGTTTGATGGGGCCGCTGGATGTGCCAATGAAGCTGTCACGGTAGATCCTTGCACTGTCAAAAAAGTCATATAGGGATTTGGCGTCCCGTGAATTTAAATCGTCGCGAATCGCGCATAAGGCTTGAATATAGTCGTCCAAAAGGGCGGAAATATTCTCGGTGTTGGTCAGGCAGATTTGCTGCCACATCTGGGCGGAGGAGGACGCAATGCGGGTGATGTCCTTAAATCCGCCGGCAGCCACCATTTTCATGATGCCGTCGGCGGAATCGCTGTCACGCACCAGATTGACTAGGGCAGCGGCGACAACATGGGGCAGGTGGCTGATTGCCGCAGTGATATAATCATGCTCGCGACAATCCAATACCAAAGGAATCGCCCCCAGAGTCTGCACCAACTCGCGGTAGGCGGCAAGCTTCGCTTCGGGCACGGTCTCGCTGGGGGTGAGGATGTAGTAAGCATTTTCCAGAAGAATCGCCTTAGAATTCGCATAGCCCACGCGTTCGCTGCCTGCCATGGGGTGCCCGCCGATAAATTGCTCTTCCAGTCCGGCAGTGCGGATCGCCTCGTGAATTCCTGTCTTGACGCTACCCACATCCGTGAGCAGACAATCAGGTGATAGGATATCTTTGATTAGTTTGAGGTTGTCATCATTTTTCTGGACAGGAGCACATAGAAATAGATAATCACAATGTCCAAACTGTTCATCTATGCAGCTCGCTCCGCGATTGATCACGCCGTCGGAGAGTGCGGCATGCAGGGAAGCCTCGTTGATATCGTATGCTACAATGACGGATGCGGGTAGTTTCTCACGGATGGCTCATGCGATAGAGCCACCGATTACGCCCCCGCCGACACACCCACAGGCCGGTGTGTCCACA